>CACOYI010000004.1 GCA_902631405.1 K189A clade bacterium
TAAAATTCAGCTTTGACTACTTACTAGCTCGGCTCTACTCGTGTTTTTAGATCGACAGATATTACGAATTTCCAAGGGCAGTTTCCTAAATGATCGAAGCCTCAAGCTTTAGTCTGAACCAGTGAATTCAGCTTACTTATGACGTAATCCGGTTGTAACTCGTCCTCCCGCTTGCCTCCATTATAGCCGTATTTGAAGAACGCGCTTCTTATTCCAGCGTTCTTTGCGGCCAAGATATCAGTCTCTGAGTCCCCAACCATGAGAATTTTATTTTTTTCGATCTTGTGATCTTTTAAGGCCATAAGCAGTGGAGCTGCCGACGGTTTTGGCTCGCTTGCTGTGTCGCCACAGATTACCGTCTGAAAATATCGAAGAAGATCGAGTTTTTTTAAAATGGGTAATGTGAATTCAGTGAGCTTGTTAGTCACGACAGCCAGAAAGGCGCCCGAATTTAAGAGTATCTTCAGCGTTTCTGAGACTCCATCGTAGGGAGTGCTCTTTATCACTAGGTTTTTTTTGTAAGAATCGAGAAAGAGCGATAGCATCTCGTCGAACTTTTCTTCAGTCAGATTTCTCTGGATTTGGGCGAACGCTTGCTTGAGCATTGCTCTCGCTCCTCGTCCAACGCAGTCTCGAACGATTTCATCTGGAATGACCGGAAGGCCATTTCGATTCAGCGCTTCGTTAAGTGCGAGTCCCAGGTCGGGTGCTGTATCGACGAGCGTTCCATCCAGGTCAAACAGGTATCCTTCAAAATGAGGTACCGGTTCGTCAGGCATCGTTGACTTCAGCAACCTTTTGTTTCAACTCTTTTATTGTAGCTGCGTAGTCAGAAGTTCCGAATATTGCCGTGCCTGCCACAAAGGTATCTGCTCCAGCTTTGGCTACCTCGCCAATGTTGCTTGATTTGATTCCACCGTCTACTTGGAGTCGAATAGGCCTTTCACAGCGATCGATAACCATTCTCGCGGCCTCAACCTTATCAAGACTTGTGTCGATGAATGATTGGCCTCCAAATCCCGGGTAGACCGACATAATGAGGATTAAGTCTACAATCTCGGTTAATGAGTACGGTAGATCCAATTCCTCATCCGGGTTGAAAACGATGCCAGCCTTTGCTCCTTCTGATTTTATTCTGAGTAAGCTGGCCTCGAGATTTTCCGTCGTGCCCGGGTGAATCGAGACGTAATCTGCCCCGGCTTCTATAAAATCCCCTATAAGTCTGTCGGCTGGTGAAACCATAAGATGGGCGTCGATCGTTGCAGAAATGCCGAATTTTCTCAGCGCAGACAGAACAGGTGGGCCAATAGTAAGGTTTGGCACGTAATGGTTATCCATTACATCAAAGTGTATCGAGTCGGCGCCTGCATTGAGAACATCCTCAACCTCTTGACCTAAACGTGAAAAGTCAGCGGCCAAAATTGATGGTGATATCCATATGTCCATGATGGAATGATACTTAATACCGAAGTAAGCGGATAGCGGTCTAGCCTATTTTCAAAGCGCGTTCCAATGCTTCGGGGGTGCCTATATCTTCCCATGCTCCTTGGAATTTTTGATACTCGAGGGCTCTTCTAGTTAGCGCATCGAAGAACAACTCACGAAGAGAGAAAGCATCCGCTGGAGAATTTATAAAAAGATTTGGTGAAATTAGGCCTATGCCGCAGTAAGTTAATTGGCTACCTCGACCAATTATTTTCGAACCTGAAACGATAAAATCTCCTGGTCGCTCGCCAGTTGTGGGTTCTCTCAAAACTAGATGGCCAAGTGAATCGGGCTTTAGGGCGTTTGGAAGGTCAGTAAATGAAAAGTCGCTATAGATGTCCCCATTTAGGATGATAAAAGGTTCTTTGCCCAGAAGTGGGAGAGCATTTTTTATCCCCCCACCCGTCTCTAACAGGGATTTCTCCCAGGTGTATTGGATTTGAACTCCGTATTTACCCCCATTACCGACTCTATTAAAAATCATCTCGCCTAGGTGATGCAGATTGATGACGATATCGCTAACTCCGCCCTCCTTGAGTTGTAGGATCTGCCGAACTATCAAAGGCTCACCTCCAATTTCAATTAGCGGCTTGGGTGTTTTATCCGTCAGCGGTGCTAGTCGAGTGCCCAACCCGGCTGCAAGTATCATTCCCCTCATTGAGGGGTCTCCATCTTATTTTGAACAAGCAGTTTCAGTTCCGTGAAGAGATTTTGTAATGTTTGGATTGGTGGTACTTTCCCGGCGTTGTGGATTAGGCTATCGAGAACTAAGGGGATAAAACTTAAGTGAGTATTTTTTCGATCCCTCAAGGACAATCGCGCAAAGATACCGAGCGCTTTCAGCTGTCTCTGAATACCGGTGCAATTTAAGTGCATATAGGCATTAATGAAGTCGATTCCCTCAGAAAAATTAGAGTTTTGTAAATAGTATTCGAGGCAAAGCTCGATGTCGGTATCACTGTGTTTGAAATAACAGTCATGAAGGAGTGAAGCGAGATCATAGAGATGCGGTCCATAGAGAGCATCTTGGAAGTCAATAATCCCGATAGAGTCATTTCTCACTAAAAGATTTTTGCAATGGAAATCTCTGTGGATACAAGAAACGGGCTGATTTGTCATAGCGTTGAGCAATAAATCTTTCGCATCTTTAATTTCTTTTTGGTAGCGGCTGTAAAGTTTTTGCCCAGGAGCCCCTAACCATTTGGCCACGAACCAGTCGCCGAATAAGTCAAATTCCATAGAGAGTCTGTCTCTCGAGTATGGCTCGATTTCAGGGTCTTTGATTTGTTGTATTTGCAAGATCAGATCGACCGCCTTTAAAAGAGTGTTGGACCTATTCGCGTCGTCATAGAATGACAGAACGTATTTTTCACCAAGATCATCTACTAAGAACCAGCCTTTTTGAAAATTCGATTTGATCACCTGAGGAACTGGTATGTTGCCTCGAGCGAACACTTGCGATAAGCGAACGAACTGACGGTTATTCTCCAGTTCGGGTGGACTGACCATCAAAATTACCGAATGGCCATCACTCTTTCTTTGTAATCTTGAAAATTCCCTGTTGCTTGCCTCAAGTGGCAGCATTTGTCGGTTGAAATCATCTGACAGGGCCTCTCGACACCAGGATAAAAGCTCAGAATTTTCCTCAATAGGTTTCAATCTTCGCCTCTGACAAGTTCATAATAGTTAAGTTGATTGTTGCATCCGGACTAAACTAATGCACATACTTCTGCTTTCGCCTAATAAGTAAGTGAGAATACGGTTGAGGTTTTTATCTCGCTTCTTTTTCCTTCTCCTTTTGCCAGGATCCACTCTCTATGCCGACCTTGAGGGTGATGATTTTTTGTGGGCGCTGTTTAATTCAGATGAGAGTCTGGCGAACTTTCTTTTACCTGACATTGATGCAGGCCGTTGCGGTGCCACCTATCGGACGCCATTTCTCATCGAATCTCCTCGAGATGAGATCTCTATAGTGGCCGAGACCATGAGCGGCAGTGTTGAAGACGGACTTTCTTTGAGTGGGAACGTTAAAATTTATGATGCCAATCTTTCTGTGTTTGCGCCTCTGGCCAAATTAGATCCATCTCGATTTCTAGAGTTTGAGAGGGGAGCATTAATCCAGTCCTCCGAATCTCTTCTGGTAGGGGAGTTAGGCGTCCTTAGTCTGACTACAAAAAAGGGAACCTTGCAGAGAGCACAATACGTGAACGTATCATCAGGCATCCGTGCAACTGCCGATATGATTCAAGTTAATGGGAAGGGCGCGCTATATTTAGAAAAAGCTCGACTAACCGCCTGCGGTCCTGGCGATAACGGTTGGGCCGTCCACTCGAAACAAATCAAGATTGACGTTGAGGAAAACGCTTTGGCTTTACGCGGCCTGAATATCAGAATCAAGGATTTCCCGGTTATGTACCTCCCGTATATCAAAATACCCTCGAACCTCTCAAACGCCAATACCGATGAAATCGAAGAGGGGTTTATGTTCCCTGATATCGGGTATGAAGACGAGCTAGGGATTTCTTTGGCAATACCTTTCAAGAAACAAATTCGTGATGGATTTGATGGTTATCTGGTTCCCAGACACCTAGGAAAGAGAGGGCTTGGTTTAGGTGCAGGCATCGATTTAATGACGGAGGATGCTGACTTTGATATCGCCTTGGACTGGATTCCGAAGGACAGAATCTATAACGGATTTATGAGTCGCGAAGATTTTGATGAATTTTCCAACAACTCAACCTTGGTAAACTTTGAGTCAGTGACGCGCTGGATGGCGGATGTTTATTTACGAGGTTCGTATGGACTAATCAGCACGCTTATCGACTATCGTTCGACTAGTGACTACGACTATTTTAGGCACTTTGGGACGGATTTTTCGATCAACAGAAACCAGCCGTTTGAGGGGAATAATCCCCTAGATGCCACTCAGATAATCGACGTTGCTCTTCAAGAAGGCGGGCTCAAGGTTCGGCTTCTATATCAGGGTTTTGATAGAAGCAATTACCTCTCTCAGCCCGGTTTCATCCGAAGTCCTCAGTTCGAGCTAAGCTACAGTAATCAAATTTTGCCTGGCGTCTCACTGGGTTTTCGCTCGGAAATCGCGCACTTTAGAAAAAAGAAGTACGAGCTGAACCCGTTTTATGGGAGACCGCAAGATGTGGACGAGACCGGTCATGGACATAGTGGGAAAAGATTGTTTCTACAGCCTCGACTTGTTTGGAGCGATATAAAAGCCCACAAGAGAATCAAGGTTGCCATGGGAATTGATGCTGTTGAACATCATGACTTTCATCAGCTATCAAGGAACTCGACTGGACTGTATAAGTTATCCCGTCGTAGCCAAAAGTTTTTTATCAGCACTGATATGGCTTATCGATTTCAAAAGTCCTTTACTTTGACTGGAGACAATTTTTTTCAGACCTTGGAGCCGCGGGTCAGGTATTTTCGTCGATCTGGCCCAAATTCAGATTCCACCCTTTCGTTAGACACGGCTCTGCTACCCTTGACGATAGAGAGCTTATGGCGGGATGACGAGCTGGTTGGTCGTGATTGGCGCGAGTCAACAGACTGGTTGACGCTAGGTTTTTCGAGTCGGGTGCATAACCTCCAGACGGGCAAAGAAAAGGTCGAGTTCTCTGTCGGAGTGAAAGAGCGGTTTGGGAGGGAGGAGAGCGAATCGCAAATGTCAACGGTGCGTTTGACCTATGGGACTAAGCGACTTTATGGGAGCTCACTACGATGGGCTTTTGGAAATAATACGGGGTTTGAGGTATCTCGCATGTCTGGAGGTGAGCATGAATCCGTCAGTCAGACCCACCTTAAACTAGAGCATCGTAAAGGCCGGGCGGGTTTGTTTTCGCTTGCTTATAGAAAGGGAGACAGACTATCTGGGTTCTCTCCTAAGGATATCGATCAGTTGGAATTTAATGGAATGTTTGAGGTCAGCCGCAGCTTTAGACCTTTTTTCGCGATAAATTTTGATTTCGATCGTTCCGGGCTATCTGAAGGATTCCTAGGATTAGAGTATCAAGATTGTTGCTTTAGGCTGCGATTTCTCGCTAAGCGAGCTATCAAAGAGTTTACCCTCGTTCCCTTTGATTTTCAGTCGGATAGCTCAGTTGATCAGATGAGAAACGAGAACGGCTTTTCTCTCGAGTTTACGTTGAACGGAATCGGGCGTATAGGAAGTCGTATAGATGAACTATTAAGCAGTACTGTTAGAGGTTATCGGTCTGTAAGATAATGCAGATAGAAATATGCTGGTCCGTTGTGTTGGGTTGAATAAAAAATGCTAAATAAAAAACTGCAAAACTGCTCATTAGGGATTCTGTTGCTTGTCACATCCTTACTGTCTTCAAAGGCTTTCTCCGAATACGTAAAGCTCGATGGAATTGTAGCTGTGGTTGATGAAGACGTGGTTCTGGCAAGTGAGCTTCTGGAGCGAATAAATCTCGTTCGGGAGTCAATGATCCAGAATAAAGTGTCCATGCCAGAGCGAGATGTGTTTGTTGGACAGGTTCTCGATCGATTGATCATTGAGAATATTCAACTACAGGAGGCGAACAATAGGGGTGTAGTAATTGATGACCAAACTCTATCGCAAGCGGTGCAACAATTCGCGGAGAGTAACGGACAGACGGTGGAAGAATTTGTGGTGGGTTTAGAGTCTCAGGGAACTAGCTATCGAAAGTTTCGAGAGGACATTCGTCTCGAAATGACGTTATCGAGATTGCAGCGCGGGATGATAAACCAGAGGATTAGCATCTCAGACCAAGATATTTCTGGGCTGTTGAATTCGCCATTTTATAAAGATTTTTTTTCGGATGAATATAGTCTTGGGCACATAAGGCTTGATTTAACTGACAACCCTTCGGAAACAGACAAAGAACGTTTGATAGCTGAAGCAGACGATATTGTTGAACAGCTAAGGGGTGGAGAGGATTTCGGAAAGATAGCCGCAGCGAAATCCTCGAGTAGCACGGCGCTTGATGGCGGCAGCTTGGGTTGGCGTAGAGCTGGAGAAATACCAAGTTTGTTTGCAGAAATAGCTCTTGAAATGAAGATCGGAGATATATCGGATCCGATAGTTAGCGGAAGCGCCGTCCACATTATTAAGTTGATTGAAAGAAGGGGGGCCGGCATGCAAGAGCTCAGCCAAACGTTGGTCAGCCATATCTTGATAAAGCCCTCAGAGATAAGATCTGATGAAGAGTCTCGCGATTTGAGTGAAAGCATTTACCGACAGCTTTTGCAGGGAAGCGAATTCGCGGCGTTGGCGAAACAATACTCAGACGATCCGGGTACAGCCCTAAACGGCGGCAGTTTGGGTTGGTCTGAAGAGGGACAGTTCGTACCAGAATTTTCAGAGGTAATGGGTAAGACGGAGACTGGTCAACTCAGTGAGCCTTTTTTATCTCCGTTTGGCTGGCACGTGCTAAGAGTCGACGATAGAAGGGTCCAAAATATGAGTGATGAGGCTAGAAGAGAAATGGCCATTGATATTCTATTTAAGCGGAGATTCGAAGAGGAGCGTCAGGAGTGGTTGAAGGAAATTCGCGATGAAGCCTACGTAGAAATTAGGATTTGAAGAAGCTCACTTGTGTTAGCTATAACCCCTGGAGAACCAGCAGGTATTGGCCCTGACATAGCGATCGAGCTTTGTCAGGTAGAGCGAGAAGAGGCGATTGTATTGGTCGCCGACAAGAATATGCTTAGCGAGCGAGCGGATTTGTTGGGAAAGGAACTTGATATCCTTGGGGTTGGTAAAACAGTAACCCGAGACGCTCGACGAGTGAATGTAATGCACGTTCCTCTCGAAGAAAAGGTCGAACCTGGCGTCTTAAATCCCAAAAACTCTATCGGAGTTCTCAAGTCTCTAAATAATGCGATTGGTGGCTGTCTCTCGGGAAAATTCTCGGGGCTAGTCACAGGACCAATTCAGAAATCAGTGATGAATGAAGGTGGTATTCCTTTCACGGGACATACAGAATATTTAGCGGAACGCACTGAGGTAGAAGACGTGGTAATGATGTTAGCCTCAGAAAAGATGCGGGTCGCACTCGCCACAACCCATCTTCCGTTAAAGCAGGTTCCGCAGGAAATTACGCACGAATTATTGACCCGCAGGTTGATGATCCTCAACGAGGCGTTGAGAAACCTGTTTCGCATAGCTAGCCCTCGTATATTGGTCTCAGGCCTCAACCCTCACTCTGGAGAATCAGGAAAGCTCGGATTGGAGGAAGAAGAGGTGATTTCTCCTGTTTGTGAATCACTTAGGGAGAGAGGCCTGGACCTGATAGGGCCTTTACCCGCGGACACCCTCTTCACGCCAAAGTACCTTGTTCAGGCAGACGCGGTGATGGCTATGTACCATGATCAGGGACTCCCTGTCTTGAAATATTCGAGTTTTGGTAGAGCCGTCAATATTACCCTAGGCTTGCCGTTTGTAAGAACATCTGTTGATCATGGAACGGCTCTTGAGCTGGCTGGAAGAGGGATCGCAGACAGTAGTAGTCTTCGGGAGGCTATAAAACTAGCGGGACGCATTTTAAAAACTGGGGCCGGTTCCAACGCGAACTAAGATGGCGCACGCAAGAAAAAGATTCGGGCAACATTTTCTCGCAGATTCTATGGTTATCGGAAGCTTGTTAAGGGAAATCAATCCATCTGGAGGCGATCGGATACTCGAAATTGGTCCGGGAAGGGGAGCCATCTCGAGGCATTTGATCCAACTCGAAGATGTTGATTACGTTGGCGTTGAGATAGACCGGGATTTAGTTGCCTTTCTCAGAGAAAAATATCCAAATATTAATATTCATTCCGAAGATATTCTAAAGGCCGACTTAGAGCAGATTCTCAAAATAGAAAATAATGGCGAGTGCATTAAAACTAACTGGAAGATTATCGGTAACCTTCCTTACAATATTTCCAGCCCACTTTTGATGAAAATGATCGAGTTTTTGAGGACGAATCCTGGCGTTATCGGTTCGATGATTTTTATGTTTCAAAAGGAGTTAGCGTCCCGGTTAACCGCCTCGAAAGGATCAAAGCAGTGGAGTAAGTTGAGTATCTATTCGCAACTCTTTATGGAGGCTGAGTTGCTTTTTGACGTCCACCCTGAAAGCTTCTCACCACCTCCGAAAGTCATGTCCTCTGTTTTAAGAATAACGCCTCGAGAAGATCAGGAAAATCTGAGAATTCCAAACAATCTCAGCGAGATATTAAATGTGGCATTTTCGGCGCGGAGAAAGACTTTGCAAAACGTTTTCAAGGATTATTCTGTAGATTGGGAAGCGCTTCAGATTCAACCAACATCTAGGCCCGACCAACTTGGTGAAAAGGATTTTCTGAACTTGTCTCGGGCACTTTTGTGACTTCAATTTCTTTTAGGTGAATTTGATTTGGCGACTTATGCGGTAGGAGATCTGCAAGGCTGTTATCAGGAATTTAGGGGTCTGCTCGAAAAAATCAATTTCGGTCCCTCCGACAAGCTTTTATTGGCAGGGGATCTGGTTAATAGAGGGCCTCACTCTCTCGAAACGTTGAGATTTATACGTGGATTCTCGGATCAATGCGAGATCGTCTTGGGTAATCATGATCTTCACTTGCTTGCTATCGTTATCGGTGGCCACGGAACTCAGAAGTCAGACACATTTGATTCTCTACTGAAGGCGGATGAAATTCAGGAACTCGCAGACTGGCTCTTGACGCAACGCCTTATGTTCATCGAAGACGAGTTAAATGTAGTGATGGTCCATGCCGGTCTGTACCCGGAGTGGGATCTAAAGACAGCAAGAGAACTAGCGAGCGAGGTAGAACTCGTATTTAAGGGGCAAGGTGAGATTTCTCCTCTGGTCTTGTTCAAGAATTTATATGGTAATGAACCCAGAACCTGGAGTAATGATTTAAGGGGTATCGAGAGGCTGCGTTTTATTATCAACTGTTTCACCAGAATGCGAATGCTCACCAAAAATGGGGCGTTGAATTTCGATTATAAGGGCCCGCTGGAAGAATCCCCGAGTCACTTGATACCCTGGTTTAGATATGAATCTTTCAATAAAACCAGAGATACCGAAATACTTTTTGGGCACTGGGCTTCACTAGAAGGGAAAACCGGGGACACTAACTATATAGCGTTAGATACTGGTTGTGTTTGGGGCAGGAGGTTAACCGCTTACTGTCTCGAAACAGGTGAATTTCATTTTCAAGAAGCAAAACGGGCGCGCACGACGTAATTTTAAGAGTTATTTTTCGTGGACGATTTGGAATATTTTTTGGTTGGAGGAGCTGTTAGGGATAAGGTTCTTAAAAGAGAAAACTCAGACAGGGATTATGTCGTTGTAGGTGCCAATGAGAAGCGAATGCTGGAACGAGGCTTTAAGAAAATCGGTAAATCTTTTCCTGTATTTTTGCACCCAGATACGGGGGAAGAATACGCATTGGCAAGAACCGAGAAAAAGCAGGGTTCAGGTCACTCGGGGTTTGAGATATCTGCCTCAGCCGACATCACTCTTATGCAGGATTTATCAAGGCGAGACCTCACGATCAACGCGATCGCGTTATCCTCTGACGGCGAGTTTTTTGATCCTCATAACGGCCTCATAGATCTATCCAACAAGGTGCTCAGACATGTCAGCGAGGCCTTCGTAGAAGATCCGTTGCGATTTTTCCGTGTAGCTAGGTTTGCATCTCAGTTACCCGGCTTCGCGATAGCTAAAGAAACCTCATTTCTTATGAGAAAAATGCACAGATTGGAAAGTCTCGACGAGTTAAGTGGTGAACGTATCTGGCAAGAGTTTCTCAAGGCACTTGAAGCGCCTGATCCTAACCGATGGTTCGAGACTCTTTCTGACTTGCAAGCTTACGAACCTTGGTTTGGAGTCTTTAGCGGTAAAACTTTTGAAATTGCGCCGGGAAGTGCGATAGAGAGGTTCGCGCTATTGCCGCTCTCGGAGGATGAGATACAAACTTTTTCGAATATGTTAAAGATTCCTAAAGAGTTTTCTCAGGCAGCTGTGGATCGAGTGTGCCATCTGGAATATTTCAATTCCAACTCTCCTAAAGAAGCTAACCTTGCTGTTTACTACGATCACCTGGTCGCACTAAAGGCTTTACATGATCCTTTCAGACTTTTTTTTCTTCTTAATTTGATTGAAGATGAGCCTTTACGCTCTGAGTGGCGTTCAAAATCAAGTCACACCCTTAATGTAATTAAAGAGCATAAAGAGAACATAGAAAAAGAAACATCTTCTTTGTCGGGTCGAGACAAGGGAGAAGGAGTAAAGCAAGCTCGACTTAAAGTGCTTCAAGATCAGTTCGAGCGTTGAATTCTAACTCCAACGAATTCTGCGTTTGATAGTGCTTCGGGTTTTTTTACTGATAATTTGACGCTAGAGACCCCCGGCTGCTTTAAGCAGTAATCGCAGACATCTTCAGCCAATGTTTCGAGAAGGAGATACTTACCATTTCGAATTATTCGCTCGGCCTCCTTGGCCAAGTACGAATAATCTACGGTATGTTCGATCATTCTGCTGCTAGCGGCAGGGCGGATATCGGTATAAATATCTATATCTACAAGAATCTTTTGTTCCTTTACTCTTTCTGCCTCCAAAATCCCGATTATCGCGGTGATCTCAAGGCTATCTATTTGAATGATATCTTCAGCCACCTCAGACGTCCTCCGTAAAGTTTTTGAGTGCTTCTATGTTCCAACGAGGCGTAGTTTTGATTTCCAGTGATAGATCGTGTTCTTGTTTTTGACCAGACATTCTAAGTGCCCCGGCATGAGCAATCATAGCTCCATTATCGGTGCAGAACTCTGGTGAAGCATAGTAAATGGTGGCGCTAAGTTGGCTTTCTAAATACTTTCGTAGATGTTGATTTGCGCTGACTCCACCGGCGATAACCAAGTGATCGATCCTTGTTTTTTTTAGGGCTCGCTCACATTTGATTTTCAATGTGTCAACCACGGCATCCTCGAAGGCGAGAGAGATGTCCTCAATGTCTTTTTCGCTCAGAGTTCCGCATTCCTTTATGGTATTTTGAGCGAAAGTTTTGAGTCCACTGAAACTCAAGTTCAGTCCTGGCCGATCAGTCATGGGTCTCGGGAATCTAAATCGAGCTGGTGCCCCAGTCGACAATTTTTGTCGTGCCGCACTTGCAGCCGAAGCGATTTGTGGGCCTCCTGGATAACCCAGCCCGAGTATTTTGGCCGTTTTGTCAAAAGCCTCTCCCGCAGCGTCATCAACTGACTCACCCATTAATTCATACTCGCCGAGAGCTTTCACGTTCACTATTTGAGTGTGGCCTCCAGACACCAAGAGAGCGATGAATGGAAAGGGCGGAGGTTTCTTCTCCATCATTGGTGCTAGAAGGTGAGCTTCCATATGATTAATGGAAAGCGAAGGTATTTGCAAAGACAGGGCCATTGTTTTTGCGAATGTTGCCCCGATTAGCAGTGCGCCCAATAGTCCGGGACCGGACGTATAGGCGATGCCATCTAGATCGGCTAACTTTTTCTGGTTATTGGCTAGTATCATTTTAGTCAGAGGGCTGATCTTTCTGATGTGGTCTCTCGAGGCGAGCTCGGGCACCACCCCTCCATAATCTTTGTGAATGTCGGTTTGGCTATGGAGAACATGGTCTATTAAGCCGTGTTCACTGTCGTAGAGAGCCAGGCCCGTTTCGTCGCAAGATGTTTCGATCCCAAGTATCAGCATAGGGAAATTGTAGCTCTGTTTGTAAATTTAAACCGTCAAGACGATTTTACGCCTATCTATTGCGAACTGCAGAATCCGTGTGTAACATCCTGGCTCCGTTTTGGGAACCATTTGTAATGCCATATGTCAGAGTGAAAGAGAACGAGCCGTTCGACATAGCGTTAAGACGTTTTAAACGATCATGTGAAAAAGCGGGCGTTTTATCTGAGGTCAGGCGCAGAGAGTTCTATGAGAAGCCCACTGCTGTAAGAAAGAGAAAAGCGGCTGCGGCTGTCAAACGGCATATCAAGAAGGTAATGAGAGAAACTCGGAGATTCGATAGAAACTACTAAGGGGTTCCGCAGGCTCTGCCAGGTTACCTAGATTCAGGACCATCTGCGTTCTTAGAAGTCTGCGAGATAAGAGTGACATGCAAGACCTGAGAACGAAACTTACCTTAGAAACCAAACAAGCGATGAGAGACAGGGACAAGGTTCGTTTAGGCACCTTGAGGATGATCTCTTCCGAATTTAAGCGTTTTGAAGTGGATCAGCGCCAAACTCCAGCTGAATCGGACTTAATAGCGATCCTCGAAAAGATGCTGAAGCAAAGGAAAGACTCGCTTGATCAGTTTAGGAAAGCCGAAAGGGATGATCTGGCCGATGTAGAATCAGCAGAGATAGCGGTAATCGAAGAATTTTTGCCAGAAAAACTTTCGGACGACGAATTGACTGAACTGATTGCTAAATTGATAGAAAAACTTAATCTGAGCGGTCCAAGCGATATGGGTGCTGCAATGAAAGAGTTGAAACGCTCGGGTGATCCTCGAATAGATATGGGAAAGGCGAGCCAAATAGTCAAATCATTACTCTCCGCAAAATAAGGATAAGGTCCTGGTCGGGGACCACCTCTTCAGCCTATAGTCTTAGAATATCTTAGCGAGCTTTTTGTTTGTCTGGCCTGATCCCTCAAAATTTTATAAATGATCTAATCGAATCGGCGGATATCGTAGAGATCATTGGCAGTCGGCTTGAGCTAAAGAAGGCGGGGAGGAACTTTCAGGGTTTATGCCCTTTCCACAACGAAAAAACACCGTCCTTCTCCGTGAGCCCAGAAAAACAGTTTTTTCATTGTTTTGGTTGCAAAGAGAGTGGCACCGCTCTGACGTTTTTGATGAAGTATGAAAATCTTGATTTTGTTGAAGCGATCGAAGCATTGGCAAAGCATCTCGGAAGGGATCTGCCCAGAGAAAGGGGTAGGCGTGAGTCGGCGCCGGAGCAAACCAGAGAGCTGCTAGCGCTTGAGGCGGCTGTCCAGATCTTTAAAGATAATCTTCGAAATTCGAAAGACGCGATCTCATATCTAAAAAACCGTGGTATCAGCGGTGAGATAGCTAGGGATTTCGGATTGGGTTATGCGCTCGATGAGTGGCAGCATCTTTCGTCAAAATTAGAGAAGAATGGTTTCTCTGTCCAGGTTCTTATCAATTGCGGATTGATCACAACTAATGACCGGGGCCGGCATTATGATCGATTTCGTGGGAGGGTAACTTTCCCTATAAGGAATATCCGCGGAAAAACGATCGGTTTTGGTGGTCGAATACTCCGGGATGGAGCTCCCAAATACCTTAACTCTCCTGAGACAAAGCTCTTTTCCAAAAGCAATGAGGTCTATGGCTTGTTCGAGGCGAGGAGAGGAAACCAGCGATTAGATAGGCTGATACTTGTTGAGGGTTATATGGATGTAATCGCTTTAGCCCAGCATGGCATTCGCAACTCCGTAGCAACTCTCGGGACAGCTGTAGGGGAAGATCATTTTAGGAGAATGTATAGGTACAGTAATGAGATCGTATGTTGTTTCGACGGAGATGCAGCGGGCAGAAGTGCAGCATTCAGAGCTTTAGAGGCAGCTTTACCCTTTCTTGACGAAAAAAAGCGGATCCATTTTATATTCTTGCCTGATGGCGAAGACCCGGATTCCTTCGTAAACAGCAATGGATATGATCGTTTTAAAGAGTTGGTTGAATCTTCAACGCCTGGATTCGAATATCTTTTCTCTAGTTTAGGAGCAAATTTGGATCTCTCCTTACTGGACGACAAGGTCGCTTTAGCGGGTTTAGCGAGGCCGTTAATAGACAGGGTGAATTCCAAGCTCGCGAGAGATGTTTTGTTGGCAAGACTTGGGGAACTTACTGGTTTGGACGTAACTAAGCCGGCGCCGCAGGTTGGTCCAAAACAGATTCAAGTAAAACGTGATTTTTCTCAACCTGTGCAGAAATTATCGGAAAGACTAGCTGGCATGCTCATTCGAAGACCCGAATTGTTGAAACTCCTGAGCATCCAGGATCGTGAGGCGTTTGTTGCTCTAAGAAATGAATCGGACCTTCTTTGCAAGGTTGAGGTAATAGTTTCGCGAGATCCAGATTTACTGTCTGAGGAGTTGATTAGTAGATGGCCTGACGTCGGGGATCTGGATAAGATTGTCGCGATGGCTAACGTTGACGAGTTGCTCGACAAGGAAGAACAAGAGGTACAGTTCTCAGAGGGGGTTTCCCGTTGGCTGGATTTGCGGATAGAAAATGCAGAGATCGAGAAGTTAAAGCAACGTATTAACGACGGGACAGAAGAAAAGAACAGCAAATAGCTGAAAGGTGAGCAAGTTATAGTGGCTTGATGGAGAAGTGGCAGGTATAATCCACCGCCCGCTGGGAAAGGCGAAAAACGTAACTTGAAGGAAGCACACCAGATTAGAAGGGCGGTCAGCTTGTTACCGTTAACAGAGTCCTGCTCAGGATTCGACGGGTCCAGGTCCGGTTTTTGAACAATCGAGGAAATATGGCTAAAGAAATCGATACAGCGCAACAAGAATCTAGACTGAAGGAGCTCATAGCTAAAGGAAAGGAGCAGGGCTATCTTACTTTTGGTGAAGTTAATGACCACTTGCCGGACGAGATATCCGATCCCGAGCAGATTGAAGACATCGTACGCATGATCAACGACATGGGCATAACGGTCCATGAAACTGCTCCGGATGCAGATGATCTCCTGACCAACGAGGAGAATACGGCTGATGAGGTGGCTGCTGAGGAAGCTGCTGCAGCGCTCGCCGCAGTAGAAAACGAAGTGGGTAGGACTACCGATCCAGTGCGAATGTACATGCGTGAAATGGGAACGGTAGAGCTTCTAACCAGGGAAGGCGAGATTGCGATCGCAAAGAGAATAGAAGAGGGTATAAGGGATGTCCTTCGGGCTTTAGCGTTTTTCCCCGGAACTGTTGACTTTTTATTGGACTCCTACACGCAGTGTGTCAGTGAGGATAAATTGTCTGATCTTCTTGTTGGGTATCTTGATCCTACGGAAGAAGTGCCCGCCGCAACTCAACCTGGAGATGCAGCTCCGGAAATCGATGAGGATGATGAGGAAGAACAAAAAGGTCCTGACCCTATAGAAGCGAAGAAAAGATTTTCGGCGCTTAAAAGACACTACAACAAATATCAAAAGATCTTGGACGAAAAGGGAGCTGGTAGCAAAGAACTGGCTGCCTATGCGCCAAAATTGGCTGAAGCTTATTCGTGTTTTAAATTGACGCCAAAATATTTTGACCAAATGGTTGAGATGGCGAAAGATTCTCATAGTCTTTCGAGGAAGCATGAAAGGGCAATAATGTCCGTGGTCGTAAAAGATTGTGGTGTTCCGAGAGATTTATTCAGGGCAGAATATGTAGACAAAGAGCTCAGCGTTTCATGGATAAATAAGTTTTCCAAAGCAAAGAAAGACTATTCAGGTCGAATAGATAAATCCCGTGAAGAGATTTTGCGCTATCAAAAACGCCTCAAGAATCTGGTAAAAGAATTGGGACTAACTATTAAAGAATTAAGAGCGATAAATAGACAGGTATCCCTTGGCGAAGCTAAAGCACGCAGGGCAAAAAAAGATATGGTGGAGGCTAACTTAAGATTGGTCATTTCTATTGCTAAGAAATATACCAATAGGGGGCTTCAGTTCTTAGACTTAATTCAGGAGGGGAACATTGGCTTGATGAAAGCCGTAGATAAGTTCGAATACCGCCGCGGTTATAAGTTCTCAACCTATGCGACATGGTGGATAAGACAAGCCATAACCAGATCGATCGCTGATCAAGCTAGGACGATCAGGATTCCGGTTCACATGATAGAAACTATCAACAAATTGAATCGAATTAGCAGACAAATGCTACAAGAGATGGGTCGAGAACCCACACCCGAGGAGTTGGGAGATAGGATGGAAATGCCGGAAGACAAGGTTCGCCGTGTGTTAAAGATCGCGAAGGAGCCTATTTCGATGGAGACGCCCATTGGTGATGATGAAGACTCGAATCTGGGCGACTTTATTGAAGATCCACAAATCGGATCTCCAATTGAACTTGCTACTGGTGAAGGGCTTCGAGAGGCAACAAGAGATATTCTAGGCGGATTGACAGCCCGAGAAGCAAAAGTTTTGAGGATGCGGTTTGGTATTGATATGAACACCGACCACACTCTGGAGGAGGTTGGAAAACAGTTTGATGTCACCAGAGAGAGAATTCGTCAGATCGAGGCAAAAGCGTTGCGAAAACTTAGGCATCCGAGTAGATCTGAGCATTTAAAGAGTTTTCTGGACGAGACTTCAGAAGGAGGGAAAAATACATAACGCGCAATGGAGTTGCGCGTGAAGGGCCTATAGCTCAGTTGGTTAGAGCAGTGGACTCATCAAAATGGTGCGCCTGAGCTCGAAAGAGCCAGGATGAACGGGATGAATTCAAGGAAACCTTAACCTTGGGATCGATATTCTAAAGTTGGCAACCTTGAGCCAAGCTGGCGGTACACCGTCGGAAGGTGCAGAGACTACCTGAGGACTGGAGATTTAATCTCTAAGCGTCCTTAATAACAGGCTAGAGCGTCCCGCACCCAAACGAAGGATTCTGGCGGGAATCAAGGCGTGGGTGATGAGATAGTCCGCACAATGTTGAAAGACATTGATTATGTGAATCCATTGGTCCCAGGTTCGAGTCCTGGTGGGCCCACCAATTTATGCTAAAAACTTTTTAGCTCGTGAAGCCCTTGCCTGTATTGTGGCCTAACTTTTAAAAATGATTTCTGTTCTCTCCACTCAAACCAGACGCCCCAGTGATCAACGATACGGCCGCTACCACTAGGATGATGCCGAAAATTATGTCCAATTCGGCTGTTTTGGTAGTAAGAATTGTTCGGAGGACTCTCAATGAAACTAATGAGCTAACTAAAGCGTACCATCCTCCGTCTATGAGACCCGCAAGGAGAGCGATAGCCCACGTGCTAGCGAGGGTAATATCCTGTGGTATGATCGCACTGAAAACCGCAAGAAAAAAAAGGGCGACCTTAGGATTCAAAAAAGCAATAAGAAGGCCGCTAGTGAATGCTCGAGTCTGGTGTTGAAGTTCAGCTTTTTTGTTCTTTTCTGAAAATGCTGCGGTCTTGAATTTATTTTTCAGTCCCTCCCTGACCATGGATGTTCCTAGATAGCACAAAAAGATTACAGCGATGATGTGAATTATTTGCGAGAACTGCTCTAAGTCTGATTTAGAAAATGCGGTGACCCTCACTGCTAAAAATGCATAGATCGAAATAGCGAGACCGTGTCCGAAAGAGGCTAATAATCCAACCTTTATTCCTCCTTGGATAGCCGTTCGGGAAACAAGCGCCAGACTAGGTCCCGGACTTGCGGCGCCGGCGAGGAGCAAAAGGACCATTATCAGCCATTGCTCCAGGGACATATCAGCCGCTTATTCTGAAAGGCTGGGGATATGTTTGAGCAAAAAGTCTGCTAGGCTCCCCTCACTGACTCGCTGTTGTTTCATCGTATCTCGATCTCTAACTGTAACTGATCCATCTTGCTCGATCGTCTGAAAGTCAATTGTTATGCAAAAAGGAGTGCCTGCTTCGTCGTGACGTCGATAGCCCTTACCAATATTCCCGGTGTCTTCATAAACTATTCGGCCAAGGCCTAGTCGAGAGAGTTGTCGTTTTATCTGTCTTGCTTTATGTACAATATCTTCGTTGTTTCTTTTCAGCGGGAGCACAGCTGCTTTGATAGGTGCAAGGTGGGGTTTGAACTGCATTACTATCCTCTCCGATCCGTCTTCTAGTAACTCTCTTTTAAAAGCCTCGTTCAGAACTGCGAGTACCCCGCGATCGACTCCTGCAGATGGCTCAATCACAAAGGGAATTTCCCACTTTTTAGCCTCTAGGTCATGTACAGCTAATTTGTTATTCGAATCCTGGTTGTCTTTGACCTGTGATTTAATTTCAAATTCTTCCTGATTCTTCGTATGCGAGCCCAAATCAAAGTCTGTTCGATTTGCGATGCCCTCCAATTCCTCCAGACCGTGTGGAAACCTGTACATAAGATCAGTAGTCGCCTTACTGTAGTGCGCCAACTCACCCTCAGGAACCACTAAGAGTTCTATCGCATCTTTTGGTATGCCTTGTCTTTCCCACCAGTCGAGACGGTCAGCTACCCAACTGTTATGCCATTCCTCATCAGTGCCCGGTTTTACGAAAAACTCCAATTCCATTTGCTCAAATTCACGAACGCGGAAAATGAAATTTCTTGGCGTGATCTCATTCCTAAACGCTTTACCTATCTGTGCGATTCCAAAAGGAAGTTTTGGAGAAGTTGAGTCCATTACGTTTTTGAAATTTGTAAATATTGCCTGGGCAGTCTCGGGCCGCAGATAGGCGAAGTTTTCCCCGTCGGCAACGGGACCAACTTGGGTTTGGAACATCAGGTTGAAAGGACGCGGTTCTGTAAGTTCGTTGCTGCCGCAGTTTGGACACACGTCGCTCTCAAGGTGATCTGCTCTAAATCTTGCTTGACAGTTCTTGCAATCAACCAAGGGGTCGCTAAAAGTATCTTCATGACCAGAGTGCCTCAAAGTCAGAGGGTTGGTTAATATCGCAGCGTCTAGTCCCTCGACATCTTCACGATCATAGACCATTGATCTCCACCAGGCTGCTTTCAAGTTATTTTTTAATTCCACACCCAGAGGACCATAGTCGTAAACGCCCTGTAACCCTCCGTAAATATCACTGGATTGAAAAATAAAGCCTCTACGCTTCGCGAGGCTCACCAACTCGTCCATATTTTCTGCAGTCAAATTTCTACACCTTTGTCGGAGTTTTACTATTCAGATTAAAAATCTTTTTGGTAAGCCGTTCGAATTTCCGGCTTGAGATTTGAGAGAATCGTAACCTTACAAGATTTAATGCAATACGTAATAATAGGACCGTTTTGGGTCGAGAGATAGTGGGCATGGCTGAAGAGGAAAAGATGGCACGGAAGAAATGGGCAAACGCCATACTGTACGCAGCTGCTGTAGGGATTTTATTGCTTCCGTTGGGCGCACTAGGAACCCGGTTTGGTGCTTGGGACTTTGGTGTAGGGTTCATTTTCCTAGGTGTAGGAACATTGATTACTGCAATCTCCCTAATTGGCGCAATCGTTGGTTTTCTTGTGGCAATTAAAAACTCTTATCCGCTGGAGCGAAACGCTACCGTATTAGCTTTAATTGCAACCTCGCTGGTCCTTTCAGTGGTAGGAGTGCAAGTGGGCAGCGTCGCGTCGGTTCCACCCATTCACAACATAAGCACTGACATTGTTGATCCCCCCCAATTTCGTGAGCTAATCGGGCAGAGAGCCCAGAGTGGAGCGAATCCTCTTTTTTACGATTCGGAAGTGCTCGGTCCGCAGCAGCAATTGGCGTACCCATGGATAAAAACTAAAACTCTGAATGGCACCATCAGAGTTCGGGCAAAAGAAGCAGCTCAGATCGTCGAGCGTATGGGCATGGACCTAGCTTCTATGGATCCGGTCGGCGGTGTCATAGAGGCTACTGATACGACGTTCTGGTTTGGCTTCAAGGATGACGTGGTGATCCGACTTAGGTCCACTGAAGTATCTAAGGTTCAAGTCGATATACGCAGTGTCTCACGTGTTGGACAATCAGATCTTGGCGTGAACGCCCGGAGAATCACCGAGATACTCGCTGAATTTAAGAACTAGCAGCCTCTCTTTGCCCTAAAACAACTGTATCTCAGTCGATATGCTTTCCAGATCTACGACTCCGATTGCGTTGCGACCTTCCATCATTCCTGCGCTCTCTCCAGGGTTGAAGAAAACCGTCCCATCTACTTTTTCCTTTCGATAACGATGAGTGTGGCCATGTATTGCGAGGTCTTGCCCGTTTAGGTGTCCCTCAAACTCGAGTGGATCGTGAACAACAATGATCTCCCTCGCGTTCCAAGTCAGCAACAAGGGTGGGTCCTGAAAGAAAAAGCCTCTGGCTTTTATCTCTTGCTCTAAGCCAGCACGCTCCTGGTCATTGTTTCCAAAAACTCCATATAGCGGAGCTTGAAGGTCTTTAAACTGGGTTAAGACTTTGGGTTGAGTAATATCTCCAGTGTGAATAACTTTTTCGACTTTGGAGTTGTTGAAAAGCTCGATGACTTTTTTTACGTTTTTTACGTTGTTGTGGGTATCACTGACTATCCCGATTCGCATCGTTCTCTGATTCCTGAAAACAATACGCCGGCTAGAAGCCGACGTATCTTTTTGGCTAGGCTGGTTTAGCGGTTGATCTAGCTTGCCTTCTCTAGAACATGAATTCCGCAGGCGCTTCCAAGCCCTATTACGTGAGTGAGGCCGATTTTTGCGCCCTCAACCTGCCTCGCTCCGGCTTCTCCTCTCAAATGGGTGCTGACCTCATAGATATTAGCTATGCCTGTAGCTCCAAGAGGGTGCCCTTTCGATAAAAGTCCTCCAGATACGTTTACTGGAATTCTTCCCCCAAGGGCTACGTCGCCATCATCAATCAGTTTGCCAGCTTCACCATCGCCGCAGAGTCCGAGATTCTCATAATGAAGAATTTCTGCGGTCGCGAAACAGTCATGCAGCTCCACTAAGTCGACGTCCTCAGGCCCTATACCTGCCATTTCATACGCGGCCTTTGCTGCCTTGCGTGTGCAAGAGTTAACGTCAGGCATTACCAGGTCTCTTTCTTGCCACGGGTCGGAAGTCAATACCGAAGCGCGGACTTTTATGGCTCTCTTCATTAGCCCAAGCTCCTTAGCTTTGGATTCGGAGCAGATCACCGCGGCTGCAGATCCATCAACATTTACTGAACACATTAGCTTCGTATTGGGATAAGAGATCATTTCGGCATTCATAACCTCTTCAAGCGGGGTTTCTATCTGATACATCGCCTTAGGGTTCAAAGTTGAGTGGTGATGGTTTTTAACAGAGACCTTCGCGAACTGTTCGAAGGTGGTTCCATGTTTTCTCGCATGCTCCATTCCTGCTTCAGCAAATACAGCAGGCATGGTGCCAGAACCTAATAGGCCTTCTTTTGGTATGCCCGTTTTTCCTCCTGCTCCACCAAGCAGTCCCTTGCCCATTTGTTCTACCCCGACCGCGAGCACACAATCGTACAATCCTGCTTTGACCGACGCCCAAGCCTCTCTGAAGGCTGTCGCGCCAGTTGCGCAGGCGTTTGAAACGTTCACGACTGGTATACCTGTTTGACCTATTTCCTGCAGTACTCTTTGCCCAACCATCGCAGAGGCTTGGCCCAAGTTGCCGCAATACAAGGCTTCCATATCCTGGATTTGAAGGCCGCAGTCATCAAGGGCCATCAAAGCTGCCTCAGCTCCAAGTTGGGGAACTGTTTTGTCGGGAAATCTCCCGAATTTAATCATATCTACGCCGACAATGTATGCGTCTGTCATTTTAATTCTCCGTTTATTATTTCGATAAAAACTCTAAGAAGCTGGTTGAAAAAAATAAGACAAGTAGGAATTTCCCTCTTGATCCTTTCTACCCAGTGCATCTGCGAATATTACTTCTACTGGCATGTCAAACTCTATTGAAGCGGGATCAGGGTCAATATTTATAAGGTTTCCTTTTATCGCCGTTCCATCTTCCAAATCCACTATGGCACTTATGTAGGGAACGTCTATTCCCGGAAAGGATCTGTAGACAATAGAATAGGAGTACAGCTTTCCCCTAGTAGGAAGAGTTGTCGTAGACATTTGATCTCTAGCTCCACATTTCGAACAGGTAGCTCTCTCCCCCAGAAATGTTGCACCGCAGGAGCCACATTTATAGCCTTCTAGATAGGGCTCTCCCTCTTCAGGGATTTTTATGTACGGCACTGCGGGAAGTGGTTTAACTTCCATTTTTACTCCCCCTCTTTCTTCCTTACAACTGCATATCTTTTATATCTTTTTTTAACGATGATATATATAGCCTTACTCTTTTTTTATTTCGTTCTGAATGATTTCGTTGACTTCTTTTGGATTAGCTGTCCCGTTCGTTTTCTTCATTACCTGCCCTACGAGAAACCCAAGCACTTTTTGTTTACCATCAAGCAATTCGGCTAATTGATTGGGATGCTCTTTTAGAATCTCTAAGACGATGTCCTTTAGTCCATCAGTTCCGCCTATCTGTCTCAAACCCATTTCATCAATGCGATCATCTATCTCAGATATTTCTGACGGTGTCTCGCAAAACGCTCTGAATAGGGTCTTTCCTGATGTCGAAGATATAGTTCCATTATCAATTCGAATAAGGACCTCAGCCAATAGCGATGGTGAAATGGGGGATTGATCGAAACCGAGGCCTTTGTCGTTTAAAAGGCTAGAAAGATTACTGTTAACCCAGTTGGCTGACAGCTTGGGAAGCCGAGACGCCTCTGTTAATTTCTCAAAAAAATCCGACTTGTTACGGTCCACACTCAATTGCTTCGAGTCGTAGCTGCTGAGCCCGAATTTCGTCTGATACTTTCTTTCCCTTTGCTGAGGCAGTTCCGGTAGCTCAGATCTAATCTTTTCAATTTCCGCCTGGCTGAGAACTAACGGCAACAGGTCTGGGTCCGGGAAGTATCGATAATCGTCGCTTAATTCTTTTGACCGCATCGATCGAGTTTCGTCTTTATCGGGATCAAAGAGCCTAGTTTCGCGAATAATTTCTCCACCATCCTCCAAGACGTCAATCTGCCTTTCTATTTCGAGTTCGATTGCTCGTTCTACAAATTTGAAAGAGTTAATGTTCTTTATCTCTGTTCTCTCACCTAGCGATGATTCTCCTCTCTGACGAACAGAAACGTTGGCATCACATCTCATACTTCCCTCGGCGAGGTTCCCATCGCAAATCCCAATAAATTTGGCCAGATTGTGGATTTGTTTAAAATATTCTGAGGCTTCTTGAGCGGATCTGATATCTGGCTCAGAGACTATCTCAAGCAAAGGCGTGCCCGTACGATTGAGGTCCAACGCTGTTCTATCCTCGACTAAGTCGTGAACAGATTTCCCCGCATCCTCCTCCAAGTGAGCCCTAGTAATACCTATTATCTTCTTAGCACCCGCTTCATCCTCAATTGTGATACTTCCTTTACCTACAATGGGGTTTTCGAATTGGCTAATTTGATATCCCTTCGGCAGGTCAGGATAAAAGTAATTTTTCCGGTCGAAAATCGAGATTTCATTGATTTCAGCTGAGATAGCGCACCCAAATCTGACAGCCATTTCTACAGCTTTTTCATTTAGCACCGGTAGGGCCCCTGGAAGTCCTAGATCTATTTCACAAGTGTTCTCATTTGGGGGCGCGCCATATTCGTTGCTTGCTCCCGAAAAGATTTTACTGCTGGTTGCTAATTGGACGTGTACTTCTAGCCCAATTACTGCTTCCCACGCCATTTTTAAAATCTCTCCAGAACGTAGTTCGAGTTCGGTCTTGTAAGATGCCATGACGTGTTTTTTTGGTATTCGCAGGCGATTTCGAGTATGGTCTTCTCGCTGTTGGCCGGGCCAATCAACTGTAAACCAACCGGTAAATCATTGTGAAAGCCGCAAGGGATAGACAAAGCGGGGATGCCAGCGAGACTTGCGGGCACAGTAAATAAATCTTGTTGATACATTGAAACCGGGTCGTCATCTAAGGAGCCAAGCTTGAATGCAGTGTCCGGCGTTGTGGGCAACATTATGGCGTCAACTTTCGAAAAAGTGGCTGCAAAATCGTCGAATATTTTTCTTCTAATTTTTTGCGCTTTCACATAGTAGTCGTCAAAGTATCCGACAGATAATGTGTATGTGCCAGTGAGAATTCTTCTTTTGACCTCCTCGCCAAAGCCCTCACCTCTTGATCTTTTATAAAGATCCTCAATACTTTTAGGCTCACTGCATCGATGGCCAAATCGCACACCATCATATCTCGCAAGGTTCGTTGACGCCTCAGCGCTCGCGAGCACGTAATAAACTGGCACGGAGTGCTCGAGGTTTGGGAGATCGACTTCGATAAATGAGTGCCCTGCCGATTCTATCTGTCTGCGTGCTGTCTCGAACTCTTTCTGATAAGAGATCATGTTCAGTATCGGGCCACTCGGCAGGCCTATTTTTTTCGGGGTATGCTGAGCCGTGAACCCCTCAGATTTCACACTGTCTACCCAATTGTCCTGGCGTTTTGCGCTTGTGGAGTCTCTCTTGTCGAAACCTGACATGAATGCGAACAGATGAGCCACGTCTAATGCCGATACTCCTATCGGACCTGCTTGATCCAAGCTAGAGGCGAACGCTATCATCCCGAATCGAGAGATACTGCCATAGGTTGGTTTTAAACCGGTCACGCCGCAGAAAGCGGATGGTTGTCTTATCGAACCGCCTGTGTCCGTGCCAGTAGCAAATGGCACGTAGCCTTTCGCTACGGCTACCGCTGAACCGCCCGATGAACCTCCAGGAACATAGTCAAAGTCCCACGGATGATGGACAACGCCAAAGAAACTACTCTCATTTGACGAACCCATAGCGAATTCGTCCATGTTGGTTTTGCCTATACAGACCATACCCGCATCGTCTAATTTTTTAACTACCGTGGCGTCATACGGAGCCGCAAAATTTTTAAGCATCTTCGATCCGCATGTTGTGGTCGAATGTTTCGTGCAGAAAATATCCTTGTGGGCCATTGGTATTCCCGTTAGGAAGCAACCAGCTTTTTGTTTTATTTGTAAGTCTGCATCCTGAGCTTGCCGAAGCGCATGCTCCTCGGAAAGACTTATAAAACAGTTATTTGAGTCGTCGCGCGCAGCTTTTAGTGCTTCCCTCGTAAGCTCGACGCTAGATACTTCTCCCTTTGACAATGCCTCAGTGAGAGCTTTAATCGTGTATTGAGTTTGAGTCATTCAATTACCCTAGGAACGGTAAAGAATCCACCCTTTGTCTCTGGCGCGCCCCGTTGAAGTAGTCCTTGGTTCGGATTCTCAGATACTTCATCCGGTCTCAATCTTTGAGGAGAATCCAACGGGCTCTTCAGTGGCAGTGTATCGGTTGTGTCGACTTCCATCATTTTGCTAATCAT
The DNA here is from genome assembly GCA_902631405.1 of K189A clade bacterium. Classification (GTDB taxonomy): domain Bacteria; phylum Pseudomonadota; class Gammaproteobacteria; order Pseudomonadales; family Azotimanducaceae; genus UBA4421. Next base: position 25,583 of record CACOYI010000004.1, read on the forward strand.
TTTTACAACAGAGTTGATATCGTCCTGTAGCTTTAGCTCCGTGGCTTCGTCGATCTCAACTTTCGCAAGATTTGCCAGGTGGGCAATGTCTATATGATTTGTTTTATTTGTCACAGTTTCTGGCCTGGTAATAATTTGCTTTGAACGAAGTCCCGAATTTGGCCGCCGTATCTCTCCAACGTTATTGTGCTGATAATAAAATGCTTTTTCATAATTTAACGAATATTATAAGTATTTACTTTCGCCGGAGTAGAGGGACATGTTTAAGTATTTTAGAGGGCTTTTTTCGCGCGACCTCTCAATTGACTTAGGCACCGCGAACACGCTGATTTACGCCAAGGAATCTGGAATCGTTCTCAATGAACCCTCGGTGGTGGCGATACGCATGCAAGGCAATCAAAAAAGCGTCGCGGCCGTCGGATTGGACGCGAAAAGAATGCTTGGTAGGACGCCTGGCAATATAACCGCCATTCGGCCGCTGAAGGACGGCGTTATAGCAGACTTCCTCGTAACGGAAAAAATGTTGAAATATTTCATTGCGAAGGTCCACGAAAACAGCATCATTCGGCCAAGTCCAAGGGTCTTGGTTTGCGTTCCCTGTAAGTCAACTGAAGTTGAGAGAAGGGCAATTAGGGAAAGTGCCCTTTCGGCTGGTGCCAGGGATGTTCGTTTAGTGGAAGAACCAATGGCGGCGGCGATTGGAGCCGGTCTACCTGTTACGGAAGCTATCGGCACTATGGTTGTAGATATCGGCGGTGGAACCACGGAAATAGCTATCATTTCCTTGAACGGCGTAGTGATGTCAGACAGTGTACGAGTCGGGGGTGACAGATTCGATGAATCGATCGTCGGATATGTCCGAAGGACGCAAGGCAGTCTAATCGGAGAGGCGACGGCAGAAAGGATAAAGCAAGAAGTTGGAGCCGCTTATCCCCAGAAGGAAATAAGACAGATAGATGTCCGTGGTAGAAATTTGGCCGAAGGGATTCCAAGAAGTTTTACCTTAGACAGTAACGAGATTCTCGAGGCGCTGCAGGAACCTCTATCCATGATTGTTCAGGCCGTAAAAAGTGCGCTTGAGCAATGTCCCCCCGAGCTCGCTTCTGATATTGCTGACACGGGAATGGTTTTGACGGGCGGAGGAGCTCTTCTGAGGGACTTAGATATTTTGCTGGCGGAAGAAACCGGTCTTCCAGTGATAATAGCGGAAGATCCTCTCACCTGCGTTGCCCGTGGGGGAGGTAAGGCGCTGGAATTGATTGATGACTCGGCGGTTAACAACATGCTGGATGGATAAAGCGCTCGTTACTCATCAGATTTATCCGTTAACGGTATTCCGGGAGGTTCTCAATAAAGACACTTTTTTCGAGAAGAAGAGGCCTGACCTCTAGAATTATAATCTTATTTGTCTTGTCCCTCTCGGTATCCTCTGTAGACCACAATAACAGTTATCTTGACCCTTTTAGAAAGTTACTCTTCGACGTGGGTACTCCTGTCTATTTCTTGGCCGAGTTGCCGACGAGAATCTTCAACCAATTCGACAAGCTCTTTGTTTCTCGGTTGAGACTGGTGGAAGCCTTGGAGGATCAACAAAAGAGGAACCTTCATCTTTCCCGCATCCAACAAAAATATGAATCGTTGCAACAGGAGAACACTCGTATGAGAAAGCTGTTGGGCTCAAGTTCTTCGCGCGACGAGAAGGTCCAGATAGCAGAAATCATATCTGTTGATTTGGGCAGGGGCTCGATGAACATGGTTATCAACAAGGGTCTCTCGGACGGAGTTCAGTCTGGGGACGTCGTCATAGACGATTCGGGTGTCGTAGGCCAGATTTCCAGAGCTGGCACGCATACAAGCCTTGTCCTGCTCATTACAGACAAAGATCATGCGACTCCCATTCAAGTCAGAAGAAATGGCCTTCGTGCTGTTGCCGGAGGTACAGGGTCATTAGAGCATCTCATATTGGAGAATCTCCCCCAATCTAGTGATTTGCAGGTTGGGGACGTAGTTGAAACTTCTGGTCTAGCCGGTCGATTCCCTTATGGATATGCCATCGGAAAAATAGTCGATATTCAAAAAGATCAAACTGCGGTGTTCGCTTCAGTGAGGGTAACACCTGCGGCAAAACTAAGCCAATCCAGATATCTGCTTGTTTTGAATGACCGCCAACAAAATATCGAAATTGGACAAAAAAAGCTTTGAACGCTCTGCATTTTGTTCTGTTATTTTGCCTGGCTTGTGTTTTTGAGCTCATGACCCTCCCTCACAATGTCCCCGGAAATGGGTTGCTTTTGACCCCTTACTGGTTATTAATTTTGTTTTGGATCCAAGCGTTGAAAAATCAAAGTCAGGGAACCGTTTATCTCGCTTGGGGATTAGGACTGTTGGTCGACGCCCTGCTAGATGAAGTTCTGGGCACTAATGCGCTTATATTTAGTTTGGTTGCTCTAATCGGTCAGAGCGTGAGTCCTAGATGGGTTATCTATTCAAGGACTCAGAAAGCAATATTGGTTTTTTTTGGACTCTGCCTTATCGGTTTAACAGAACAGCTGTATTTGGAGATCTTTGACCAAGCGGCTTGGAATATGATGTTCGTCTTGCGAGCTTTCACAAGCGCCTTGGTTTGGATTGGATATGAGCTTCTGAGGAGCCACGCTTTATTTCGAAAAATGGGGATAGGTATTTGATGCAAGTCGTGTTGGCTTCAGAGTCGCCGAGAAGAGCTCAGATTATGGAGGCTATTGGTGTGCCCTGCCGAGTTGCTCCGCAGAAAATTGACGAAAGTCGACGGCACGGTGAGTCGGCTAAGGACTATGTTGAAAGATTGTCACGAGAAAAAGCGGAAAGTGCTTTGGGGGATTTTTGTCAATCTGTGATAATTGGAGCCGATACGGTTGTGGTCGTGGAAGACCTAATTCTAGAGAAGCCGAAGGATAGAGCTGCATGTAAAGAGATGCTGGGCCTTTTATCGGGGCGCGGGCATTTGGTCCTCACGGGGCTCACTGTTCTGTATAGTTCTTCGGTAATTACCGATGTAGTCACGACCGAGGTTGTTTTCCGGGATATAAGCAAAGACGAAATGGAACTATATTGGGAAACGGGAGAACCGGAGGATAAAGCGGGTGGTTATGGTTTACAGGGTATCGGCGGGACTTTCGTGACTTCTATTCGCGGAAGTTACAGTGGAGTTTTGGGCCTACCTGTTTTTGAGACCGAGAGGGCGTTAAAAAAGGCGGGTATAGATACATGGAGGTATCGAATTGGTCACTGAAAGGATATTGATAGAGAGTTCTCAGCGAGGCGTTTCGCTAGCGCTGACGAGGGGAAATAGGTTGATAGCGTTCCACTGTCAAGATCAGTCCTCTGAAAATATTGTCAGCAACATCTACGTGGGAAAGGTAAAGAAAGTCGTTCGAGGCATTCAGGCCGCTTTCATCGACATAGGTGACAGCAAAGATGGATTTTTGCACCTCAAAGGGATTGATCTAAGCCGACAGCCTAGGTTGTCCAGAAAAGTGGATTTCGAGGGTGTCGACATAGGAAATTATTTGCGCGAGGGCCAACGGTTAGTCGTCCAGGTAGAAAAAGAAGGCTTTGCGGGAAAAGGCCCGAGACTAACGACATCATTATCTATAAGTTCGAATATGTTGGTTCTTACTCCTCAAACAAACAAGATTGGAGTCTCGAGAAGAATAGAAAAAGAAGGCGAGAGCGAGAGGTTTAAGCGAATTTTCGAGCCAAGGTTGCGTGATATCGATCGCGGACTGATAGTTCGAACTACCGCAGAGGGTGCTAGTGAGGAGAAACTTAATCAGGCCCTAGATAGTATTCTCCAGAGATGGGATGCGCTGAATACAGAAATCCAAAGCGCAATGGACGAACAAAAAATAGGGTTGATTGGAAGAGCGGAATCTTTCCCAACTAGGCTAATAACGGATTTAGCGAGTCGTGATTTAGAGAAAGTGTTGATCAATGATCCGGACTTATTCAAAGAGATAAGTCACTACGTTACCTCGGAAGAAAGGAGTTTTGCGAATGCTATTTCCGTAGAGTTTGATGGCGGCGATATCTTTGGGAAATTTGGCGTCAGTGAGCAAATTGATTTGGCGTTAAAAAAGGAGTTTCAGATGAGCTCAGGTGCCCAGTTGGTATTTGAGCAAACTGAGGCGCTCGTAAGTGTTGATGTTAACAGCGCTAGAAAATCGATCGATATTGACCCGAAGGTCGGTGGAACGGATGCGCAAGAACAATTGGCAATTGAGGTGAACATGGAAGCTGCCGAACTCATTCCCAGCCAGTTAAGATTGCGGAATTTAGCTGGCTTGATTGTTATAGACTTTATCAATATGAGCTCGGCCGAGGGTCAGGATCAAGTTTTGGCTGCACTCGAAAAAGGGTTACAAACGGATCCAGCCACGACGAGGGTGGATGGCTTTTCTGACCTTGGTGTTGTTCAGATGACTCGCAGGAGGGCTGGTAAGTCGCTGCAAGCTTCGATAGCCAATCTTAAGGACCGCAAGCCGGGTTCAATTATTCAAGAGGTTTGTGAAAGGATCGTCACGGACATCATTCGCCATCACAAGAACAGCAAAAATTCCAAAGAATCGGGGGAGTACCTAGTTCGCGCTGAACAAAAGACAATTGATTATCTCCTTGAGCATAGAACGAATTACTTAAGCAGGTTAGAGGCGGCTGTGAAAAGATCTGTTGGTGTTCAGGTTGAACCAGACTTTGATGTCGATGAGTTTGATTTCTCTCTCGTGGAATAGTCGATTCAAAAAAGTTTATGTATAGGTATCTGGAAAGGCTGCAGAAGAGTCGGCTTAGCAGGTTCACCTTCCGGTCTTTTGCTTTCTCGATACTTCTCTTGTCTCTCTCCTTGTTGGCGCTCCGAGGCTTCAGTGCTTTGCTAGAAGATAACCCAGTTTGGGTTAACAAATTATTAGAGAATTATAACGCAACTACAAATTCTCTCTCCGTTCGCTGGCGATATATTGATCCGATAGTAGAGATGGAAACGTTTGTTTTTGGTGCTGGCTCAATTCAAAAATTTAAATTGGAGCTTGATTTAATAGAATCCATATTTAGGGCGACTCCGGTTCCCAAAAAAGTGATGTGGGAGAAGTTGAGCCTGGATTTTAGTTATGCCGAGAAATCAGGGTGGCAGATCAAGAATTTGAAGTCTCTGCAATTGCCCTTCGATTTAACAAAAAGCCTTCGCAACGCAGACTCGTTAGAAGGATATATTGAATTGCGGTTTATTGATGGAGACACTCTCGCTGATGCGATAGGCATAAGCATGCGGTCTGTTAACTCCGAACGTGAGCACTTAAACTCAATTTCCTTTCAAAATGTTAAGCACGGTAGAGACAGTTTAAAGCTGAAATCCTACGAGAAAATAACGCTCTGGGGATTGAGAGAGGATTTTTTTTCCGCTTCCGGATCAATATCTTTCTCAGACACAATAACGAAAGGCCCAGAATTTAAGTTTTCTGTCGACGATTGGTGGCTGTCAAATCGGTTTGGTAGGACAAAAGCTCTTTTTGCGGGCAAGGGCACTTTGGCTTCTCCGTCAGGTGCTCGCCAGAAACCCGAAAATGAGATCAGTGTTACTGTTGAAATTCCACTTCGAGGAGCTGGAAACGATATCCAGGGGACGACTTCAAAATTTTTCCTAGAAATGCCCTCAATAGGCGATGCCAAGGCATCGATTATTCAACCAGAGCCGGTGTCTTCGAGGTTGATGATGCAAAGCTTCGATGAATTCGATCTCGGTGTTTGGACGCCAAACGTTGATTTAAACTCTTTCGGTCAAGAATTTAGAGGGTTATTGGGTAGTATCGCACCTGATTTGGGAAATTGGATGAATGGCTTGCGTCCGGCGGGTCTATTGAATAATTTGTTTTTCTATTATCAATCTGGTTTTGGTGCTTTTTATAAAACCTCTTTTTCTGGCTTAAGTCTTAATGGTTTCCGGGGTGTTCCAACTACTTCGAATTTGCAGGGGACGGCATCTGGTTCTTTATTGAGTCATCAGATAGCAATTAACTCGTCGAACACATTGCTTCATTTCCCAGCTTTTTTTGAGCAACCATGGTTGTTTAATGATGTCTCTGGAAATCTCCAGATTTATGCGGGCGCCGATTATCTCGGTATAAGGGGTAAAAATATCAAAGGCGACATGGAAGATAGTCTGATAGCTGGGGAGTTTTCCATAGCGAGGCCGAGTGAAAAAGTTGAGCAAAGGATGAGCTTGCAGTTTCAACTGTCTGAAGGTGGAGTCTCTGATTTAAAAGAGTTTGTTTCTCTAAAGCTGCCGCCTGCGGCAAGAAGTTGGCTGCTCGAGGCTCCTCTCTCAGGTTTGTTCTCAGATGTTCGCGGAGCGTATCAGGGTGTTTTTCAAACAGATCGTCCGAGCGTTTCTAGAAGATGGACACTGAGATCCGAAGCCACTGATCTTGCCGTGAAATTTGAGGACGCTTGGCCCGCTCTAAACAGCTCCTATGGAGAAATTGAGATGTTAGGAGAGAAGGTTGTTTTCGATTTTGAGCCAAGCGAAATCGGTGGTATTCAGTTATCGGATGGAACGATCACATTCGATACTGAAGCTCTTATTTTGGGCGTCACCGGTTCACTGGAAGAGGAAGCCAGCAAAGTTCTGGATTTCATAAAAGGAACACCCTTAAGCGGAGCACTTTCTTTTGTAGAAAAGGATTGGCAGGCGGCGGGTAGAGTAAGTATTGATGGTCAATTTTCTATGCCGGTTAGAGAGTATTCTTCGGAAAAAACTTCGATAGACCTAGACTTTTCGGCAACCAATTTAGAATTCCAGATGCCAGGCCTTGGCCTCGAATTCTCGGATCTCATTGGCAACGGTACGTTTGTATCGCCGCATTTTCTGAACGGCTCCTTTTTAGGGCAACATTTTGGCCGACCTGTTTCTCTAGATTTTCGATATGACCCAGAACGGCTTTATATAGATGCGGTCGGTTCGTTATCGGCAGAGGATGTTTACCAACTATCTGGCCTAGACTCATGGAATTTCTTTGATGGCAAACTTGATTATCGTGGAACTCTAATACTACATATGAATGACACAGGTTTTCCGGTATTCGATCTGGATAGTGATCTCTCGGGCCTAGCTATTAATGTGCCTGATAGCTTAGGTAAGGAAAAAAGCGAAAAAGAAAATTTGGGCCTTAGTATCAAATTCTTAGAGGGAGGAAGGAGATATGATTTACGGTATAAGTTCGTGGATGGCTACCTAACTGTTGGCAAAGGAGATCCCAAGGGTCATTTTCGATTAAATTCACCGGCTAGCTCAGTTTTGAGTAATCCTAGTAAAGTTATTCTGAGTGGGAATTTAGATCATTTTAACTTTTTAGACTGGAACGAGTTTCTCAAACCTTATTGGGACCAGAGCGGTGTTGGCTCTCTCTTGATTGAAGAACTTGCGATCGAGCGTGTTCAGATAAACGAGTTTCTGTTTCAGGACATGATGGTTAGTGGGCAGTCTATGGGATCAGAATATCTTTTGACTTTCGAAGGGGACAGGCTGGCGGGCTCAATAAAAGTTGGTGACAGTGACCAAATAGCGCTTGATATAGATAGGTTGTTACTCCCAGTCTATAACGACTATGCATCGTTGGATGAACCGTCTAAGAAAAATTGGGTGCTCGATGATCCTGTTAGTTTAGAACTTGGTGCTATGCTGCCCAGAATGTCTCTATCCGTTGACTCTATTTTTTTAGGGACAGAAGATTATGGATCTTGGTCATTTAATTTAGAACCTGATGTTGCGGGAATCGAACTGACTTCAGTTGACGGAAGCATTAGGGGAATCAGTTTTAAAGAAGCCTCGGTTAAATGGGACTATCAGAACAATAGGACTTCTTTCGCCAATGAGTTATCAATAATCGATCTGGGTAAAGTCCTCCCCTTGTGGGGCTTTGCCCCTGGTGTTGAAACCAGTTCTTTGGCAATGAATGTAGATCTAAGTTGGCCAGGCTCTCCAGTGAATGTGGAGTTGTTTTCGACTGAAGGCGAGGTGACTTTTCAAGCTGGGGCAGGGCGTTTCCTGGACGAGGAGACTTCTGCTAACGGATTGAGGCTGCTCAGCATATTTACTCCTTACGCGATTATGAAACGGATCAACAATTTCGATTTTTCTGACATTATAGGCGAGGGCATGAGTTTTGATTCCCTCACTGGTACCACTCAGATCTCTTATGGAGAATTAGAATTTACGCAACCTATGATAGTGGAAAGTCGATCATCAACTTTCGAATTCGGTGGCAAAATTAGCCTCATTGATGATTCGCTAAACAACGAAATGATTGTCACGCTGCCGGTGAGTAAGTCCCTTCCATGGTACGGGTTGTATCTTGCCCTGGCTAATCCCGTTGCCGGCCTCGGGGTCGTCATTGGGGAACAAATTCTGCGAAAGCCGATAGAACAATTTAGTAGCGCGAAGTTTCAAATAAAGGGGACTTTTGAAGATCCAAGCGTCAGGTTCCAAAGTCTCTGGGATACTGAGATTGAGCTACCACAAAAAACTTCTGAGTGAAAGAAAATGGTGATCGAATGAGTAAAAATATGGATTCGTTACTGAATACCGTAGAGTCAGAGCTTTTGACTCCAAATCAAATGTCGCTTTCTCTTTTAGAATCCGCGATAGATTTGTTCGGAGCTCGGACTATTGATTTTGGCGAAGTATTTGTTCAATCGATAAATTACGAGTCTTTGAGCTTGGAAGATGGGAGAGTGAAAGCTGGCTCTTTTTCACAAAATTCTGGTTTCGGGGTTCGAGCGATATCTGGAGAGAAAACAGGTTTCTCTTATTGTGATGGGATAGACGCTAATAGTTTAATTAATTCCGCAAAAACGGCCGCTTCCATAGCTAGGCGAGGAGGTGGAATAAAAAGGGAAAACTACTCGAAGACGAAGTTCCTTCCTAAATATGCTCCGGTCGACCCACTTATAAGCATGACCGATAAGCAAAAGGCAAATATTCTTCTGAAAATAGATCAAGATGCCAGGGGAGCTGACCCCCGAGTAGAAGAGGTCTCTGCATCCTTAACAAGTAGTTTTGAGCACATGCTAGTAATGTCCTCTGACGGAGTCTTGGCCGCAGATATTAGGCCGTTGGTGAGGTTGAGTGTTTCGGTGATAGCAGTTGAGGGAAACAAGAGGGAGAGAGGCAACGCTGGAGGAGGAGGAAGATACTCATTGGACAGGCTTTTAAGCTCTGAGTCTCCATCACGTTTTGCTAGAGAAGCTGTGCGGATGGCTGGGGTGAATTTGAGGGCGAAGCCAGCGCCCGCCGGCAGAATGCAAGTGGTGCTTGGGCCCGGATGGCCTGGAGTTCTATTGCATGAGGCTGTTGGGCATGGCCTTGAAGGAGACTTTAATCGAAAGGGAAGTTCTACTTTTTCGGGTCGGGTTGGAGAGAAGGTAGCTTCCCCTTTGTGTACTGTGGTTGATGATGGAACGCTATTTGATTGCAGAGGTTCTTTATCGATAGATGACGAGGGGACACCAACCCAACGAAATACACTCATCGAAAACGGCGTTCTTAAGAATTACATGCAAGATAAGCTTAACTCCGGTTTGATGAATGTTCCTAAGACTGGAAACGGGAGGCGAGAATCCTACGCATGTTTGCCTATGCCAAGAATGACCAACACCTTCTTGGAGGCAGGAAAGAGTGATCCATCAGAGATCTTGAACTCTATGGATAAAGGAGTCTATGCCGTCAATTTTGGAGGAGGTTCTGTCGATATAACCTCGGGCAGTTTCGTGTTTTCGGCCACTGAAGCGTATTTCGTTGAACGCGGGGAAATTAAGTACCCGATTAAAGGTGCAACACTTACAGGCTCAGGTCCTGAGGTAATGCGCAACATCTCTATGATTGGAAACGACTTACAGCTAGATTCTGGCGTTGGTGTTTGTGGTAAGCAGGGTCAATCAGTTCCGGTAGGGGTCGGGCAACCGACCTTGAAAATTGATGAAATTGTCGTTGGTGGCACTCAAACGGGGAGTTGAAACCTTTGTTTTTTGATTCTCAAAAGCTGAAAACTGACTTGATGACAGTAATTACTAAGAGCGTAGATGGAGGGCTCTCTATCGGTGCCGATGAGGTAGAGGTAACGGTAGCTCGTGATCAAGGTTTAGAGGTCTCTGTCCGTCGAGGGAGTGTGGAAAATCTACAATTAAGTAACGACATTTCACTGTCGGTAACCCTTCTTTTTGGAAAACGCAAAGGCTCTGTGAGCTCAACGAACTTTGACGATAGATCGATTAAGACGCTTCTGGCCAAAGCTAAAGATTTGAGTCTTCTTCTTCAAGAGGATCCCTATTACGGCTTGGCGCCCGGTGAATTGAGTCCCCAAAAAATAATAGAAATGGATTTAGATCACCCTTGGATAACAGAGCCCGGGGATGCTGTTGAGATGGCGCTAACCATTGAGAGAGCAGGTCTTTCTTTGGATGATAGATTGTTGAAATCTGACTCTGCTGGCGTTTCCACAATTAAGTCGCTAGTCGGTTACGGAAACAGCAATGGTTTTTCGGCCGTTGTTCCAAGCTCGAGACATAGTATCAGTAGTGTCTTTGTTGCTGAACAGACAGATGGGATGCAGCGCGATCACTGGTACTCTGTAGCTCGGGATCCTGACGAATTGAGCGAAGCGGATGAGGTTGGAAGGGAGGCCGCCAGACGCTCTCTTGCAAAACTAAACCCCCAAAGGCCCGACAGTGGAGTTTTTCCAGTTCTTTTCGCGCCTAATTGTGCGAGCTCTTTGATAAGCCATTTTGTATCGGCGGTGAGTGGTTCCTCGCAGTTCAAGAAGGCAAGTTTTCTCTTGAATAAAATTGATCAAAGAATATTTCCCGAGTGGCTAACTATTATGGAAAGTCCACTGGAGCCAAGAAGTCTAGGAGGGGCTTTCTTTGACGCGGATGGGGTCCAAACCCGAAACAATAAGTTTGTTATTGACGGCGTGCTAACTTCTTATGTGCTCTCAAATTATTCTGCAAAGCGATTAGGACTGGCAACAACCGGTAATGGCGGTGGTGTCCGTAATTTGACGTTGACGGGGCCATCCTTCAGTCAGAAAGATTTGTTGAGGCAAATTGGACGAGGTGTACTGGTATCAAGTCTGATGGGGCAAGGAGTAAATATTGTTAATGGCGACTACTCCAGAGGCGCGAGCGGGTTTTGGGTAGAAAATGGAGAGATTTCGCATGCAATAGATAACTTTACGATCGCGGGTAACCTTTCTGAAATGTTTCTGGGTATCCAGGCAATTGGGGATGACTTGGATAAACGTTTTAATATACGGACACCCAGCATCCTGATGGGCTCAATGGCGGTGGCAAGTTAGTCAATAACCAAAGTGCTAGTCCGCTAGAGGGGCAGCTAGCCAAGGAATCCATCCGGTGTTAATAGGGACTAGCTGTCTAACTATAGGAACTCCTTTAACTCCCTGTGGCGCACTTGCACTACAGCGTAACTCTCCCTGAAAAATTTAGCGAGTCTCTCTGCCATGTAGACGCTCCTATGCTGCCCACCGGTGCAGCCAATCGCCAGAGTGAGATAAATTTTTGAGTTTTTTTCGCATTCTGGAATCCATTTCGAAAGAAACAGTCTAATGTCATTATAAAGATCGTTCACCATGGGCAAGCCGTCGAGATATTTTTTTGTCTCATCATCCAGTCCGGTCAAAGCCTCTAATCCTTTCTCCCATCTTGGGTTGGAGAGGCATCTGACATCAAAAACAAAATCAGCATCTATAGGGACCCCTCTCTTAAAACCGAAGGACCTAAAAACTAAGTTGATGGGGGAGCTTTCTTTGCTGGAGGTTATGAACTCTCGAATTTGAGCCTCCAGATCCCTTGAGGTCAAGGATGTGGTGTCAATGGTTAGGTCAGCAAGCTCCGCTATGCTCTCTAAGTATTTCGCTTCTAAGTTGACTGCTTCGCGAAGATCGATCTCCGGGCTAGTTAGGGGATGTTTCCTCCTCGTCTCACTAAATCTTTTAACCAATGTTGGGCTTTGCGCATCTAAATAGATCAGTGTTACGTCGACTCCCTGCTCGCTTGAAGCTTCGAGAACTTCCGGTAAAAGTTCGATCGATTCACTCCGGGAGTCTGCACAAACGGCGTAAGCATTTGATTTCGAATCCGATCTCTTTAAATTTTGCTCAATAAGCATCTCGAGTAAATTTACGGGGAAGTTGTCTAGGCATTTGTAGCCATTATCTTCCAGCGTTTTGAGCGCCGTTGTTTTCCCGGAGCCAGATCGGCCGCTGATGATGAACAAATCCGTGGACATAATTTTCTGATTATTTTTTGACTTGAAGAGAATTCTTTCTTTAGATGTACGTGGTCCCAGGATTCATGAGCAATTCGCCGCCTAGTGGCCCGTCTTCCCGTCTCCGCTGTTGTGCTAGATTAATCTCTTTCTCTCATTCGATGGTGGGATGGAGAGAGATTCTCGGTACTTTGCTACCGTTCGTCTTGCTACGTCAATATCCCTGTCTTTTAAAATCCCCACAATCTTACTATCACTTAGTGGTTTTTGAGGATTTTCTTCATCCGTAATCTTTTTGATCAGGGCTCTGATTGCCGTACTTGATGTTTCTTCACCTTTATCTGAAGCGAGTTTTGACGAAAAAAAGTGCTTCAGTTCAAAAAGACCGCTGGGCGTGGCCAGATATTTTTTACTGGTTACTCTCGAAACTGTTGATTCGTGCAAACCCACTTGATCCGCAATTTCGGATAGTATGAGGGGCCTCATCGCCACCGCTCCCTCGTCGAAGAAAGATTGTTGAACTTCCGCGATCTTCTGGCCTACCTTAAGAAGTGTGTCGTGCCTTGTTTGAACACTTCTGACTAACCACTTAGCATCTTGGATGTTGTTTTTCAGGTAATCTTTTTCCTCTTTCTTACCGGAGTTGCGTAGCATATCCTCGTAAAAAGAACTGACGCGTATCTTCGGCACAGCCTGAGGGTTAAGCTCAACGAACCACTTCCCGCCTTTTGTTTTGGCTACTAGATCAGGAATGACGTATTCAGATTCAGAATTCCCAAACTCGCATCCCGGTGTTGGGTTTAGCGTTTGAATTAGGGCGATTGCTTCACCGAGTTCAGCCCTACTAAGGTCATGCTTCTTCTGAATCCCCGGGTAGTCCTTTTTTGCGAGAAGGTCTGAGCTTTGCTTGAGGAGTTCTATGGCTTCTGCTCTCCTATAGGAACTCTCTGGAAGGTTTTTGAGTTGAATCAAAAGAGATTCGGTCAATGTTCGGGCCGCTACGCCAAGGGGCTCAAAGGACTGGATTACTTGAAGTACAAGCTCTACGTCTGTCTGGTCTAGGTCCACCTCGCAAAGGTTTTCCTTTGGCAGACTTTCTAAAAGCTCGTCCACAGAGGCTTCCAAGAACCCATCTTCATTTATCGAACCGATGATGGTTACCCCGATTTCAAAGTCTGATTTAGCTAGTTTTGCGAGTCCAAGTTGCCAAAGCAAATGGTCTTTCAAAGTCTCCTTGGATGCTCTTTGTTCATAAATGTCGAATAGATCGCTATCGGCATTGCTTAGACTTTGGGAGCCAGAGATAAAATTATCGTCCCATTCGTTTTGAAACGCTTCATCCCCCCCTGAATCGCTATTCTCAGCAGTCTTCCCGGTTAATTCCGAAAGAGTCTCGAGCTGCTTGTCTCTCTGGTTGTTGTTGGATTCTGAACCCTCAGAAAAATCTGGTATGTCTGTTGGTGAGCTGTCCTCGATAAACTTTTCTTGCTCATCCTCCCTTTCCAATAAGGGATTCTCTTCGAGGGCACTTTCGATTTCTTCCGTAAGTTCTAAAGAAGACATTTGAAGAAGCTTGATCGCCTGTTGTAACTGAGGCGTCATCTTCAGTTGTTGTCCGAGTTTTACCGCAAGAGTTTGTTTCATTTTTCGCCAAATTCGGCTCTAGCCCTTTGCTAATGAGAGCTTAAGCTTTTTCTTTCCTCTTCCTCAACATCATTTTCGAGACGTCTTAATTGCCGAGATAAACAGACTTCACGGTTTCGTCTGCTGCGGCTGCCGCTGGATTTCCCTCAAAAATTATAGCCCCATTGTTCATGACGTAGACCTTGTCGCAGATGTCAAGGATATCCGCAGCGTTGTGGTCAGTTATTAATACCCCGATGTTGTCACTTGTAAGAGACGAGATATGACTCTTCATCTCATTTATCGATATTGGATCAACGCCTGCAAAAGGTTCGTCTAAGAGCACATATCCGGGTGAGCTCACCAAAAGTCTCGCCAGTTCCAGTCGTCTCTTCTCGCCTCCGCTTAGAAATTTTCCTTGACGTTCTTCTATCTTCTTCAAGTCAAATTGAATTAATAGGTTATCTATCGCTTCATCTCTCTCCTGTTTTTTTTGACTCGCTTGATGCAATTCGGAAGCGACCTTTAGATTGTCTCGGACGGATAGCCCTTTGAAAACTGCAGTTTCTTGTGGGAGCAAACTAAGGCCCCTTCTCGCTCGAATATGAATTGGAAGATTTGTTACAGATATGCCATCGATCAGAACATCGCCTGACTCAGCCTTGATAATTCCTGACAACACACCGAAACACGTGCTTTTCCCGGCGCCGTTGGGACCTATCAATCCCACAACCTGCCCACGATCGACTTTCAAAGAAACTTCTCTTACGACAAGGCTGTCCTTGAATGATCTGGTGATGTTTTTTGCAACGAGGCCAGATGAGCTAGACTTTGCACTCTCCTGGGGCATCTCCGATTATTCCAGTTCACTTTGATTTAAAGTCATCGAGACGCGACTGCCCTCTTTGCCTGCTTTGATCGTACCAGTCTTGATATTAAACCTGATAACCGGGCTAGAAATTCTTGACTTACCGTATGCCAGTGTTGCTTGATCTGATAGTTCGAGAATTTCAGATTTATTGATGAGTTTTATTTTGCCTGCGGTCCCAAGTAACTCAGGGCTGCTTGCTTTACTTTCACTTTTGATCCTTGCGGGGTCTCCGTATGCGACTAACGTGGATATAGTTGTATCTTGTTCGAGGTAAGCCTCCAACCTTTCTGCCTGGAGAGTTACACCCTGATATTTCGTTTCAACTGAACCCTCATATTTTACTCTTTCCTCTCGGGGGTAAAACTCAAAACTGTTGCTTTCGATACTGATCACCGTTTCTACTGAAGCGGCGTATGAAAGTGACGAGAAGAAAATCAAAAACATTACTATTGCTAGTCTGCACGAAAATATTTTGCTCAAAGTTTTTTTTCCATTTCTCACTTAGCAGTTAATTGGATCTCACCTTTAATTTGAGATCTATCTTCTCCTATTAATCTAAAAATACCCTCCCGCTCGATAGAAAAATACGCTCCCGTATGAGTAGAATCTCCAATCATCAGTATGATTGAGCCGGCCCCAGTAATTTTCTCGTTTAGCAAGTCAATAGTAAGAAGATCGCTCGCTATTGATAGGTCTGAGGCATCTGAGGAATATCTCATCAAATTCACAGAGCCGCTAAGCGAAATCAATCCATCATTGCTGGGTCGATAATCTGTCTCCGCTTTATCTGACTCAGAAAGATAAGTGAAGCCACCGATTGCAAACTCGACTTTAGGTGAGATAAAGACTGATCCATCGCCAGGATTCGCGAAAACCTCTGTTGCGGAAAGTTTCAATTGATCTTTGGCGTTTTGGTTGAGGAGCACCAAAGATGGTTTCTTCACAGAATAGGAGGCCGAATTTTTGCTTTCCCCGGAAGATTGAGCATCCCGTTTAGTTGTCTTCTCTTCACGATCCTGGGCGTGAGAACTCAGAGAAAAACTAATTGAAAGATAGAAAAGAAAGAAGAGAATTCGTAATTTTGTTGGCCCGGTCGATTTAATTCTCATACGGCCAAAGATCCTTACTGGTTAAAATTAGCTGAGCGATCTCAAACATAATGCCATTTCCACCTGCATTTTCAGTAACGAAGTCGACCTTTGATTTGATGAATTCCGCTGCATCTTCGACAGTGGCGCTGAGACTAATATCCGGGTGGCTGAACAATTCTAAATCTGCGAGATCATCGCCAATCGCTAGAATCTCTTGAGAAGCAAAACCTTTCTTCCTCAATTCTTGAAAGCCATTCAGTTTAGACTCTGCTCCCAAAACTATTTTCGTTATGCCGAGTTCTTCGGCCCTTCTTTCGACTGATTGAGAGTTCCTTCCGCTCAGTATCGCTATGTCGATACCGTTCTTTAGTAATAACTTGATGCTGCTTCCATCTCTAACGTGAAAATTTTTACTCTCTTCCCCTTTGTTGTTGTAGGTAATTTTTCCGTCCGTTAAAACCCCATCAACGTCAAGTATAAGGCCATCAATCCGTGCGGCCGATATCAAAAGATTTTCGTTAAAATTAGGCATTATTTATTAGGTAAGCTGTGTACATGACCCAGCCGGCCAACAAAATTGAGCCCTCGAGTCTAGTTACTTCCGATTTTCTGCCGAAGCCATATGCAAACAAGGCTAGTAGTAACGTCAGGGCTAACATGGTGCCACCATCTCTTACAAGTTGAGACAGCTCTATGCTCGCTCCTCCCATAAGGGCAGGAATACAAAGGACCGCCGTTATGTTGAGAATGTTTGAGCCAATAATATTCCCCACTGCGATATCTTCTTGCTTTTTAATAGCTGCACCGATCGTTGCAGCAAGCTCGGGCAAGCTGGTACCTATGGCAACTACGGTCAGGCCAATGATGAGTTCACTGATTCCCAAGAGAACAGCAACGTTAACCGCGGCGTACACAAGAAGCTCCGCGGAAATCAAGAGCAATCCCAAGCCAAGCAAAGTAAATAACAAACCTTTTTGTTTCGATAGAGTAGCCAGTTCTGCGATTTCGGAATCGAGCTGTGTTTTCAGAGATTGATCCCCCGCAACGATTTTTTTAACGTAGGTTTCATCCTCTCTTTTGAGATCGTTCCAAATTTGATAAATCACGAGCACTAACCCGAATAAGAGTATTATCCCATCATTGAAGGTTAATGCGGAACCGTTTGCCAACAAGATAAGGGCTAAAACAGTCAAGCCCATTAACCACGGTAACTGTTTGTTGCGTGCATTAGAGTCAATTGTCACTGGAATTAGGATTGCGGTGATTCCTAGTACTAAACCAATGTTAGCAATGTTTGAACCGATCGCGTTTCCGACCGCGAGTAAGTTGCTCCCTTCTTCTGAGGCGATTATTGCTACCACAATTTCTGGCGCAGAAGTTCCCAATGAGACAACGGTCAAACCGATAACCAGCTTGGGGATCCCGAAATTGGTGGCTGTTGAAGCTGCGCCCGATAAAAAGAGATCGGCCGACCAGACAAGCCCCACGAATCCTACAAAGATTAAAAATAGGTTTAAGGTCATATTTCAACCAGACGAGATTGAAGAACGCTAGAGTTCCCGAAAAACTTTAGGACGAATCTATAAGTGGGCATCGCAAGAGCTTAGACTCTTCTATGGTGGAATCCAAGTTAAAGGGTTGCGAACGAGAGAAGATTGGTGAACATTATCACTTATGGAAGGCACAATCGAAGACAGAATTATGTCGGCATACCCAGACGCATCGGTGAAGGTCGTCCTCTCTGGCCGCAACGCACAGATTAAGATTAGTAGTGTGGCTTTGTCCGCATTGGGTAGAGTGCAGCAGCAAAAAAAAATCTACGCCTGCATCGATGATCTCATTTCGGAGGGAGTTATACATGCAGTATCGATTAAAATTGCCAAGTAAATTTTAAACAATAAAGTGGAGAGACTTCACATATCAGGTGGAAGGGCCCTTGATGGCAATATTTCGATATCGGGGTCAAAAAACGCGTGTTTACCAGTTCTTGCGGCATCCCTATTGAGTGCAGATCAAATTGATATTTCGAATCTGCCAGAGCTTGTTGATGTCTCTACCATGCTGAGACTTATCAAAGAATTGGCAGGGAAATGTTATGAACTTGATGGCTCGGCTTTAAGCATTAGGGCAGAAGAAATCCAGAGCAAAAAAGCCCCTTACGATTTAGTCCGAACTATGCGCGCTTCTTTTCTGGTGCTTGGCCCACTCTTGGCTCGTTGTGGTTATGCTGAAGTATCGTTGCCTGGAGGCTGTGCAATCGGTTCGAGGCCCGTAGATCAGCATCTTAAGGGGTTCGAGGCAATGGGTGCCAAGATAGAGGTGAGAGACGGTTATGTAATTGCCGAGACTCCCGAGGGTTTGCAAGGCGCCGATATTTATTTTGATAAACCCACAGTTGGAGGAACGGAAAATATAATGATGGCGGCAAGTTTGGCGTCTGGAACGACTAATATTTTCAACGCTGCAACAGAACCAGAGGTCAAGAATTTAGGAGATTTTCTTCGCGCAATGGGGGCAGATATCTCTGGACACGGATCTAACCAAATAAAGATCAAGGGAGTCTCCCATCTCAAAGGATGTATTCATAAAGTCTCAGCAGATCGAATCGAAGCTGGTACATTTATGGTCGCTGCAGCGGCAACGCGAGGTCAAATCACGATGAACGGTGCGGACCCCCGAGAGCTTGAAGCGGTTACCGAATTGCTGAGAGAGTCGGGGGCTGAAGTCGAGACAAGCGTTGACAGGATTAGAGTCTCAATGGATGCTCGTCCTCGCGCTGTGGATATTGAAACAGCACCGTTCCCTGGATTTCCAACAGATTTGCAAGCGCAATTCATGGTCCTGAATGCTGTGGCGAAAGGGAAGGCTTTCGTAAGGGAACAAATCTTTGAAAACAGATTTATGCACGTTCAGGAGCTAATACGCATGGGTGCGAAAATAGAACTCATAGGAAGTAATATGGCGGTAGTAACTGGTAGGAAAGCTTTGAAGGGTGCTCCAGTTATGGCTACAGATCTGAGAGCATCCTCATCTTTAGTGATAGGCGGCTTGGTTGCAGACGGAGAGACGATAATTGATAGGATTTACCATATTGATCGTGGCTATGAAGCTATTGAAAAAAAACTTTCCATGCTCGGAGCGTCGGTAAGAAGAATTCGAAAGTGAAAAAGCGATAACTAGTTCTATTCATGATAACAATTGCAATAAATAAAGGGCGTATCTATCAAGAAACGGTTCAGTTATTACTGAGAGCAAAAATTCTCGATCAAGCCTCGACGAAACAAGATCGCAGGTTAGTTTTCTCTTCGCCAAGTGGAGATTACCGCTTCTTGGTGGTTCGATCGGCGGATGTGCCAATTTATGTCGAACGAGGGGCGGCAGATATTGGAGTCACAGGAAAGGATTCGATTATGGAGTACGGCGCCTCCATGACGTTTTATGAAACTATGGATTTGGGTCTCGGTAAGTGCAGGATGATGACTGCTTGGCCGAAAGGGTCCCCGGAACCATTTGGCAAAATCAAGGTAGCTACTAAGTTTGTGAACATCGCTAGGGAGTATTTTGACTCTCAAAATAGACAAGTTGAGATGATTAAGTTATCTGGGGCTTTAGAAATTGCGCCTAGTTTGGGCTTGTCTGATTGTATTGTTGACCTTGTAGCCACGGGAGAAACTTTGAATGCTAATGGGATGGAACCTCGTGAGTTGATCGCGGAGATTTCTTCCAGACTTATAGTGAACAGAGCTGCTTTGAAAACGAAGTTCGACGAAATCAATGCTTTTACCAATTTGATCACTAGTGTTTCGAGTTGAGTGGAAGATAATTGAACAAATTAAGTCAGTAAGGGAGCGCAATCATTGAGAGTTCTTTTTTCTTCGGCAGCCAGTTTTGATTTTGATCTTTCGAGACTCACGGAGACAGATACATCGACTGCCGCAAGTGTGTCGGATGCGGTATCAGGAATCCTCTCGAGAATTAGATTAGAGGGCGACTCGGCGCTTTTAGATCTAACCAACGCATTAGAGGATAACGCTTTTAGCGAAATAGATGATTTAGAGCTATGCAACAGAGATATGGAGCAGGCCTGGGAAAGGTTAGGAGATAACGATAGGAAAGCCCTCCAGGTGGCAGCAGCGAGAATTACCGATTTTCATCAAAAGCAGCGCCAAAACTCCTGGTCTTTCCAAGACGACTTAGGAAACGTGCTCGGACAACGCATATCGCCCATAGACAGGGTGGGCGTCTATGTTCCGGGTGGGAAGGCCTCTTATCCTTCCAGCGTTTTAATGAGTATTATCCCAGCGAGAGTTGCCGGTGTCTCTGAGGTTGTAGCCTTCACCCCAAGCATTTCAGGAGCAATAAATGACTACGTTCTAGCTGCTTTTTCGCTAGTAGGGGTGGACCGAGTATTTATGGCAGGCGGTGCTCAGGCGATAGGCGCGATGGCCTACGGGACTGAGCTGGTTCCCAAAGTCGATAAAATTGTTGGCCCGGGAGGTACCTTTGTAGCTGAGGCGAAAAGACAGGTTTTTGGTGCAGTTGGGATCGATATGATTGCAGGCCCCAGCGAAGTGCTAGTTATTGCCGACGATCAAGCACCCGTCGAATGGGTTGCACTAGATATGTTTGCGCAAGCTGAGCACGACCCAGCAGCCCAAAGCATTGCTATAGTTTTTAGTGAAAATTATGCAAAAGACTTGGAAGTCACTATAAACAATCTGATTGAAGAGATGCCGAGAAAAAAAATTATAAAAGAATCCCTCTCAAATAGAGGAGCAATAATATGCTGTGCAAACCGGCGAGAGTCAGCAGAAATAGCAAACCGCATAGCGCCGGAACACTTGGGCTTAATGATTGATAACCCTTATGAACTTCTGGATCAAATAAAAAATTTTGGGGCTGTGTTTGTTGGGAATTACTCTTCTGAAGCGATGGGTGACTATGTTACTGGCCCATCTCACGTTTTACCCACGTCAGGCTCTGCTAAGTACTCATCCCCTTTGGGGGTCTATGACTTTGTCAAACGATCATCAGTTGTTGAGCTGAGTGAGCAAGGAGCCAAAGAACTTGGTGTGGTGGCAGCAACCCTCGCGGAAAACGAAGGGCTGTATGCCCACGCGAAGACGGCTCTAGTGAGAAATCCCGGTTCTAACGAGTAACCTAGTTGGTGTATCTCCGGTTAGATTGGTTCGCGCGCGCAGCTGGCAAAGCTGGGTTTTTCAAGTTGGGACTGAAATGTTGAGAGAATTAGGTTCTCCGGTTCACGGAGAGCTGGTGCTTGATGAGGACCAGCTAAAGATCAAAGAAAGATTAGATCGTTTGCGAAGTGCGGTAATGGTGGACCTTGAGGTCGGACCACTGAGTTGGGTTGCCAGATGGTTTCGAAGAAAGAGCAAAAAGCGGGTCATGGGCCTTTATTTGTGGGGGGATGTAGGAAGAGGGAAGACGATGTTGATGGACGCTTTCTGCAAAGAGCTGCCAAACTCCATCGTGTCTAGATTCCATTTTTACAGATTTATGCAGAAGGTCCATGCCTCACTCGATCAATATTCTGGGCAAACAAATCCCTTAGAGAAAGTTGCGGGAGATTTTGCATCGGAAATTAAGGTTCTCTGTTTTGATGAGTTTTTTGTTTCGGATATAGGGGACGCGATGATCTTAGGCGAACTCTTCAAGGAACTTTTTAAAAAGGGAGTGGTTCTTGTTGCAACGTCCAATGTAGAACCGGCGAATCTTTACAAAAATGGTCTTCAGAGAGCAAGATTTCTGCCTGCAATAAGACTTCTCGTTGAGCATTGTGAAGTGGCCCGGATTGGCAAAGGCGCTGACTATCGTCTTACTAAACTGACAAATAAAGCGAGGTACTTCTATCCTGAGAATTTAGTAAACCAAAATACTATGCGTGAGATGTTCATTGTCTTGAGTCAGGGTGCTTACCAGGAGAGTGTGTCGATTGATGTTCTAGGAAGAACTATTCAAACCCGGCTTGTATCTGATGAGGTGGTCTGGTTTGCTTTTAGTGAACTGTGCGATGGACCTCGTAGTCAAAATGATTACATTGAAATCGCAAATCAATATAAGACGGTTTTCCTTGATGGGCTTCCAGTCATGAACTCAGAAAAAGAGAATCAGGCAAGGAGATTCGTCAGCCTCGTAGATGAGTTGTATGATCGCCGGATAAATTTAGTTGTGTTGGCGCAAAGCTCCGTAGATCTACTGTATAAAGGGGTTGGGCTGAAGTTTGAATTCGAACGAACCATGAGCCGGTTAATTGAAATGCAGTCGCCGGAATATATAGCAAGCTTTCGAGCTGAGTGAGGCGATTAGGAGCCCAGGCAAGGTTGTAAACATCTAGCCGCTAAACTATGATTCGCCTCCCTGTTTTAAAGAGAATCTGACCTTAGGGATTATTAGGACGGTCTAGACCTAAGGGCGGATTTGAGAGTAGTTGATGGCGACACTGAGTTTTTCGAGCAAAGACATAGACAAAGCATGGTGGGTAGTCGATGCCAACGGCAAGACGTTGGGTCGGGTGGCCACTGAGATAGCGCTTCGTTTGCGTGGTAAGCATAAGCCAGAGTACACACCGCATGCTGACGTTGGTGATTTTGTCGTGGTTGTAAACGCGGAGAAAGTAGCTGTAACAGGTAAAAAAGAAACGGATAAAATCTATTGGCGTCATACAGGCTTTCCGGGTGGAATTAAGGCAAAACCACTCGGTAAGATGCGTGAGGAGAAGCCCGAGAAAATGATCGAAATTGCCGTGAAAGGGATGTTGCCAAAAAACCCGCTGGGCAGAGCGATGTATAAAAAGCTCAAGGTTTATAAGGGCGGCACGCACCCTCATGCGGCGCAGCAACCACGGACCTTGGAGCTTTAATATGTCCAACTACGATTATGGAACTGGTCGAAGAAAGACTGCCGCCGCAAGGGTTTTTGTCACCGGTGGGTCTGGGCGTATTCTCGTGAACTCAGTTCCTTTAGACGAATTCTTCGGCCGTGAAACCGCGAGGATGATCGTTAGGCAACCTCTGGAATTAGCTGAGTTAACAGACAAGCTAGATCTGAAGATTTCAGTTAAGGGTGGTGGCGACTCCGGTCAGGCTGGCGCCATAAGACACGGAGTGGCTAGGGCGCTTGTTGACTATGACGAGTCTTTGAGAAGCCCAATGCGACAAGCGGGATTCCTAACAAGAGATGCAAGGGCGGTCGAAAGAAAAAAAGTGGGTCTTAGGAAGTCTCGAAAGCGACCTCAATATTCTAAACGTTAATTGGACGCAGTCGGTTTGGGGCCAAAAAGCTGCTTAGTTGGCTTCTAAAATGGTAAGATAGACGCCTGAAAAGAGGAAAAAAGCTCTAAAGGTAAAGGCCTCTTTTCTAGGTGGTAACAAGGCTTCCAGGAGCAATCAGGTGGCATCAGACGTTCCGTTAATGTCGGCGAGCATGAAAGAACCTTCGAACATAGACCGAAGGTACTTCTTAATTCAATCTACTGCCGCAGTAGGCACCGTTGGCGCGGGCTTCGCTGTTTGGCCATTCCTCTCTTATTGGTCGCCCAGCGAGAAAGCCAAGGCGATGGGCGCTGCGGTCAAAATCGACCTCTCGAAACTTCAACCTGGAGAGATGCTAACGCCTGTCGTTGCGTGGCGAGGAAAACCAGTTTTTATTATAAGACGTACGGAAGCAATGCTTAATTCGATTAAGGAAACTTCTCTTACCCTGGCCGACCCAAACTCTGAAAATCCGGAAATGCAACCCGATTTTGCGGTCAACCCGTGGCGATCGTCTAACCCTGAGTACGCAGTTTTACTAGGTCTCTGTACTCATTTGGGTTGCTCGCCCAAGCTCGTGAGTGTCGGAAATTTTGAGGATGCGTCAGGCGGGTTCTTCTGTCCTTGCCATGGATCAAAGTTTGATCTGGCTGGGAGGGTTGTGGCTGGTGTGCCGGCACCTACGAATATGGAAGTACCCCCTTATCGATTTGAGTCAGATACAGTTATTGTGATCGGATAGAAAACACCAAAAAAAGTTTAGAGGAAGTGATGGCTGAAGCCAATTTAGAAGATAAGAAAACCAAAATAGATGAAGCTATGGAATGGGTTGACGCTCGTTTCCCTGCCACGGAGACCTGGGAATATCACTTATCGAAGTACTGGGCACCTAAGAACCACAACTATTACTACGTCTTCGGGTTCCTTGGAATAATTGTACTGGTTAACCAGTTGCTGACGGGGATCTGGCTGACGATGAATTATGTCCCAACAGACGAAAGGGCTTTCGCGTCCGTAGAATATATAATGAGGGACGTAAATTACGGTTGGTTAGTTCGTTACCTTCATTCAACCGGTGCTTCAGCATTTTTTGTGGTGACATACATCCATATGTACAGGGCGCTGGCTTATGGCTCCTACAAAGCCCCTCGGGAACTATTATGGTTTGTCGGTATGGCGATATTTTTAGTTTTGATGGCAGAGGGGTTTATGGGTTATCTGCTGCCATGGGGGAATATGTCTTACTGGGGCGCTCAGGTAATCATTTCCTTATTCGGTGCAATTCCATTCGTAGGACCGGATATTGTTGAATGGGCCCGAGGTGACTTCTTGATGTCGGAGGTCGCCCTCAACAGATTTTTTGCTCTTCATGTGGTTCTGTTACCACTGTTGTTGGTGGCATTAGTCTTCGTGCATATTGTCGCGCTTCATCATGTCGGTTCGAATAATCCGGATGGTATCGAGATAAAGAAGAAGAAAGACAATCAGGGTATACCCTTAGATGGGATTCCGTTTTGGCCTTACAGCATCGTTAAAGACCTTTTTGCACTAAGTGTTTTTCTATTCATTTTCTTGGCGATCGTATTTTTCGCGCCTGAAATGGGGGGTTACTTTTTGGAGATTCCCAATTTCGAAAAAGCGGACCCGTTGAAAACCCCTGCGCATATAGCGCCTGTTTGGTACTACACACCATTTTACGCGATGCTGCGCGCAGCCACTTATCCGTTATTCGGTATGTCCGCCAAATTCTGGGGCCTTGTCGTAATGGGTGGAGCGATAGCGCTCCCTCTGGCTTTGCCTTGGCTGGATAAAAGTCCGGTGAAATCGATTAGATATAAGGGGGTGTTATCACGTTGGGCATTGAGGATATTTGTAGTTAGCTTCCTTGTCCTGGGATGGTTAGGCGTGATGCCGGCAACAAAAACGTACACGATAATGGCTCAGCTTTTCACTCTTATCTACTACGCATATTTTGTGCTAATGCCTTGGTATACTACGGTAGAACTAACGAAACCCGAGCCCGAGAGGGTGACTTGACCAGACTGCTCCCCGTACTGATTTTAGTCTCGATTGGCGTAATGCTAAATGGAAACACTTGGGCGGCCAGCACTGTAGATTGGCCCATGGAAGAATTCGAAGGCGACCTGAAAGATCTCCCGAGTTTGCAGAGAGGTTTCCAGTTATACACGAACTACTGTCTTGGTTGCCATGGTTTGGAGCACCAAAGGTACGGAAGAACCGCAGACGATTTCGAGATCCCACGAGATTTAGTCGAGGAAAATATTATTTTTACTGGACAAAAGGTGGGGGAGTTAATTAAGACCTCCATGCCACCAGTGCCAGCTAAGGTATGGTTCGGTGCGACGCCGCCAGATTTAACGCTAGAGGCGAGGTTGCGAGGTCCTGAATGGATTTATAACTATTTGAAGACATTCTACGTGGACGAGGAAAGGCCTCTAGGCGTTAATAATAAGGTTTATCCGAACGTGGGCATGCCAAACGTGCTTCTCCCGCTCCAAGGGGTTCAGAGAGCGATCTGTGAGGAAGGAAACTGTGATAAGCTTGAGATAGAGGAAGGGACGGGAAAACTGAGCGTTGCGGAGTTTGATCAAGTTGCCTATGACATCACCAATTTCCTCTACTATGTGGGCGAACCGGCAAGACTGGAACGCCAAAAGGTAGGCGTTTATGTATTGCTCTTTATATTGGTGCTTATTTGCTTTACCTATCTTCTTAAACGAGAGTTCTTCAAGGACATAGAGCATTAGTCAATTTTCCACGCTTCGTTGATTCGATGAAGCTATTTACGAGGGGATATCTATGACAATCGCGGCCAAACGATCTTCGATGATTCTTTTTTCCGATCCGAGGGACCATTATTCCCATAGAGTTAGGATGGTCCTAGCAGAGAAGGGTGTTACCGTCGAGTTTTCGAATAGCACAGCGGCAGAGATATCGAAGGATATGTTCGATCTAAACCCTTATGGATCGTTGCCGACTTTAGCTGATAGGGATCTCGTTTTGTATGAGGCCAATGTCATTATGGAATATCTTGATGAGAGATACCCTCACCCGCCGCTTTTGCCGGTTTATCCTGTCCAGAGAGCGCAAGCAAGGCTTTGGATTTCTCGAATAGAAAGAGAATGGAGCGAGAAGTTGGATATTCTCATGTCCGGAAAAGGACGAGAGGCGACTATAACTAAGGCTCGAAAAGAGTTAAGGGAGAGCATTCTATCGATCATTCCAGTTTTTTCAGAAAAACCTTTTTTTATGAGCGAAGAGTTCTCTCTGGTCGACTGTTGTGTCGCCCCTATTTTATGGAGATTGAAAGAAGTGGGAATTATGATACCCGAACGTTCGAGCAAAGGCCTCGTAGCTTATATGCAGAAGATTTTTGAAAGAGATGCTTTTAGGGAAAGTCTTACGGAAGCCGAGCAGGAAATGCAGGAATAAGGTTGGTCTTGGGTCTATAGATAGGTAAAGACTTTAACGATTTTCTCGACCCCAAAAACCTCAGAAACCAGTCTGGTAATTACCTGGGAATGATCCTGTGTAACCCGTCCCATCAGAAAGACGGTCCCGTTCTCGCAGGTTACTCTCACGGAAGAGCCGTTGGCCTCCTTGCTTGATAATAGTCTAGCTCTGACTTTAGTTGCTATCCAACGGTCATTGGAGCGAGAGACAAGAGATATCGGGCCCATGATTTTGACGTGGTTAGAAATGTCTTTCTTTTCAACTTCCGATAGTGAGATAGAGATATCTTCTGCCAGCTTAGATACCTGCCGATCTGGTACTTGTCCAGTTAACAGAACTCGGCTATCGAAGACAGTTACGTTTATATTTGAACCTTTTAAGAGGGATTTTTTTTTCGATAGCTCCCTTTCTATTAGGCCCTCTAGAAATCTGTCATCAATTTTTGTTCCGATGGACCGGTCAGCAACATCTCCTTTTGTGGCACAGCCAAGAAAAAAGAAGGCGAGAGAGAAAAGTGTAATGAGTCTCATCTTTTTGCTGTTATCTAAGTACATGTTTCTTATCGCCCTGGCGTCCCGATAGTATCAATTATTTTTTTAAAGTACTCCTTTCTTAGCGATCTAGCTTTTAGCTTGGTAACTAATGCACTGTGACTGATCTAGATAGGCGCCCAGAGTAACCGACTTGTAAACCCCCGATAGCTGAGTTGATGTAAAAAAGCTCTCTCCATTTCTGGTCTCGATATAGAAGTGGTGCCCAACCGGCCATCTCAAAAGCACTTTGTCCTAGAGCAAAAAAATCAACTTCGTTGTTATCAGACAAAGAAGACCAGCTGGCGAAACCTCTTGAGCTCACGTGCGTCCCAGGAAGATTCAAGGGTAACTCTGTGCTTTTCACTCTGGGATTTTCGTAGGCGCCGCGCTTGCTTTGCGACGTAGTATAGACAGGCAACTGATCCGCGAAGTGAAATTTCAGAGCCGGTATAATTGCGCTAAGCTCTAAGTTCGAACAAAAAACCACTGCCGAGTCGAGATCTTTTCTTGACCTAGGCACAAACTCTAGGGGGGCGTTGATAATGGAAGAAAGTCTCTTTTCTCTCTCAACACTTTCAGACACTTTCATTCCTTTCCCAATCGCGCCAGTAATGTTTCTAATATCTCCAAATAAGCTGGTTTCTAAGGAGCCCTGCCAGTTTTGTCGAAATGCGTCTAGGGATCTTTGAGCCCAAGCCTCCTGGTTGTGGATAATTAAAGCTTTCTCGTAACCATTAGCAATCATGTTCTTAGCCAATGCAATTGCTTCATCCTCAATGGGGGTGAGCAGTTGAAGTAGCTGTTCAGAAGTATCCCCCTTCCCCTCCGTAAATCCGATCGTGCTTATTTTATTTAGAAGAACGGTGGGAACATTACCAACTAAAGACGTTTGGGAGATCTGTTCTGCTTTGGGTTTAAGCAGCGGGCCTAGGATAACCGTCGGATTCCATTTTTCTAATTTCAAGATTATTTCTTTAACACTATTCTTTTCTGAGTCTACGAAAACCACCTTGTCGTGCATTCTGGGATTATGGCCGCTCTCCCACGGTTTTTCCTTATTAGCCAAAAAAGCATCAAAAAAGCCATCTCTGACTGCTCTGCCAACAATTCCGTATTCCCCACTCAGAGGGAGTATAAATGCAATTCTTTTGGGTTCGGGAGAATAGAGCTTACTCAGTAGAGAAGATAACTCTGGACCTCTGAGATTCTGTTCGTTTTCTTGCAGCCAAAGTCTCGCTAAGAATGCGGTCGTTTCTCTCGAGCTCGAATTCGTTAAGATATTCTTCAGAGAACTCCACATGGTGTATTTTTCATCTTTTTGAAAGATAAAAGGTCGCAGTCCTAGATCAAGCAGTAAAAGCTGTTCATCAATCTTGTTCTGCTCTGCCGCCATAACGCTCCCCAATAATTGTTCGTCGTCGAAATGCTTCGGAAGAGATTGGCTCTCGAGATGGCTCAAAAGCTCCGAGACGCAAGAATGAAACTCTAGGACAAAACACGCGTTTAAGAGAGTTGTCTGATTGGATTGGATGGCGGTGGGAAAACGAAAAAAATATTGATAAATATCCAAGTGCCTTTCTTGAAGAGCATAGATTTTTAGTGTCAGATCATGGACTTGAGATCGTCGAGATAATATCGACTCACTCTGCAGTAGTTCTGAAAGACGATCTAGCCAAATTTCGAGGATTGCAGCCTCCGGTATATCAGCGCTTTCCTGCAAGGCGCGATTTATTTCTGCCAGCGAGTCGGAGGGTGCATGCAAATCCAGAATGGTTGATTTTGTTTTTGAAGTGGTACTCTCGGGGGGATCGATTATTGAAGTAGACTGTTGCCCCGGACCTACACAGGCCTGGCCGACAAATAGTGAAGTAAGCACGCAAATGAATACAGAAAAAGGTCTCGAGCGCGGTGTTTTGTACATAGTAGCCACTCCGATTGGTAACAAAGATGACATGTCCTCAAGGGCTAGGAAAATATTGATCGCCTGTGATCGAGTGGCTGCCGAGGATACCAGACGTGCAGCTAGACTGTTAGTTGAACTAGGTGGAGATCAACATAAATTAATAAGCCTCCATGAGCATAATGAGAATAAGCTCGTTGGCTATTTGGTGGGTGAATTGGTGGCGGGTGGGAGTGTTGCCCTCGTTTCTGACTCAGGCACACCTTTACTTTCCGATCCTGGTTACCGATTAGTCAAAGCGGCAAATTCCTCCGGAATTTCAGTAAAACCTATTCCCGGTCCCTCCTCAATAGTCGCGGCGCTTAGTGTTTGTCCTCTTCCCGCGCATCCATTTCTTTTCGTTGGATTTTTACCCAAAAAGAAGAAGGATCTGCAGAGCCGGTTGCATGAAGTGATTAAAAAGCCAGAGGCGGTCGTATTCTTTGAATCGCCTCGACGAATTCGCCGGACGCTAGCTCTGTTCTCAACGCTCACGCGCAGAAAGATTTTCCTGATTAAGGAGATGACAAAAACGTTTGAGTATTCATGGAGCGGTTCGGCCAGTGAACTGTTATCTCAATTAGACGAGGATCCGAAGGGCGAATTTGTGGGGGTTTTAGAAAAAGTAGAATTCTCCGAGAACGTTACTTTAGATGCAGAGGCGTTTTTAAAAGAAATGCTCAAGCACCTTCCGCCAGCAAAAGCTTCGAGTGTTGCGGCAAAAGTGCTCCCTGGTAGAAAGAAGGATTATTATGAGTTGGCTCTTTCCCTATTGTAGGAAGCTTTCTGCTGTGAACGTTTTGCTTGTCGCGCGGTGGTCTACCGCATCATAATGATGACCTGAGTAGGCTGGACAGTCGCCGTTAAGCGGAGGAAAGTCCGGGCTCCAAAGGGTAGGGAGCCAGGTAATACCTGGGGAGCGTGAGCTCACGGAAAGTGCAACAGAAAAAATACCGCCGCGCTTACTAATAGTCGCGGTAAGGGTGAAATGGTGTGGTAAGAGCGCACCGCGCTGATGGCAACATCAAGTGGCTAGGAAAACCCCTCCCGGAGTAAGACCAAATAGAGATCTTTTGGCGTTACCCGCGCCGGATCAGGGTAGGTCGCTTGAGATTATTGGTGACAATGATCCTAGATGAATGACTGTCCTCGACAGAACCCGGCTTACAGGCCTACTCTATTTGAGGATGTTTTATATGCCTTATGTATAGTGCTACTCACGTACCTGTAATGTTGAGAGAGAGCGTATCTCACCTCGTCACCGATAGAGGGGGGTACTATATTGATGCGACTTTTGGAAGAGGAGGGCACGCAAAGGAAATCTTAGCATCGATCAATGAGAAAGGGCGTGTCTATGCTTTTGACAGAGACCCTGCGTCAAAAGAGCAATTTGAAAAAACCTTTCGAAAGGAAGGAAGACTTTCATTCTCGCAGGGAAAATTTTCAGATATTTTGACGGAAATGCAGGCATTGAAATTGGTGGGGAAAGTAAGTGGTATTCTAATCGACTGCGGCGTTTCATCCCCTCAGTTAGAAGAGGCAAGCAGAGGATTCAGTTTCAGAAGAGAAGGCCCTTTAGATATGAGAATGAATCCTAACGAGGGCTTCAGTGCTGCTGATTGGTTGAACAGTGCTGATGAGAGGGAGATTTCGCAGGTCATTTGGAAATTGGGACAAGAGAGTTTTGCCAGGAGAATTGCCCGAAGTATTGTCGCCAAACGTCCGCTGGAGACGACTATCCAGTTAGCCGGTTTGGTATTGAAGGAATATGAATTTTCGGGACGAAAAAAAAGTCGAGTTCATCCAGCAACGAAGACGTTTCAGGCTATCAGGATGCACGTAAATGGGGAAATCAAAGAGCTACAAAAGATTCTTCTCGACGGACCTGAAATGCTCTCTATCGGGGGAAGAATCGCAGTAATTTCGTTCCACTCAATCGAGGACAGGGAAGTCAAGAAGAGTTTTCATAGCCTTGCGGTTGGAACAAAACTGCCTAGGAGTATTCCTATTTTAGAAAAAGACAGGATCGCTTCATGGCGGTCCATTGGAAAGGCTCTAAAACCCTCCATAAAGGAAATTGCAGTTAATCCCCGATCTCGCACCGCCGTTATGAGAGTTATAGAACGGGTCACTTAATTTGCCCTTCAAACTTTTTGGAAACATTGATGAAAGATAGCAATGAGTAATAAAGACTTTCGGTCAGTACCCGACACTTTAGAAGGTGGGTTTTGGTTTCTCTTCTTTCTAGGTTTGAACGTCGTGAGCGCCTTAGTTTTGGTTTTTTCGACGCACGAATTGCGTCAAATACATCAGAGTTTAGATGAGACGCAAAGAGATGAAACAGCGGAACTAGCCAGACACAGTCGTTTGCTTCTGGAAAAAAGCACCCTCGCCGGTTTAAGTGAGGTGGAATCTATTGCCATTCGTGAGTTGGGAATGGAGTTTCCAAACAATCTGGCGAAGCCCTCCCAATGAAAAATTGGCGCTATTTTCTGGCTTCTTGGTTTTTTGGCGTTTTTTTCTTGTTCCTAATCGCTAGGACCGGTTATCTTGTTTTCGCGGATGGTGACCGTCTTCTACATCAGGGCAACGCCAGATCAATCAGAGAGGTGAACATTCCGTCCCCTCGAGCTCAGATCCTGGATAGACGTGGGCAACCTCTTGCGGTCAGCACACCGGTATACTCTGTAAAAGCGAGTCCTAAGAATCTCCTCGCGCAGGAAGAAAAAATCCGCATGGTGGCGGCTGCCCTAGAAATTTCTGACCATACTCTTCTGAAAGTTCTCCGTGAAGATGTCGATAAGCCATTTGTTTACTTAAAAAAAAGAGTCAGCTGGAGCGTTGCGGAAGAGCTTAAGGCTTTATCTATTAAAGGCTTAACCTTTGACCGCTCCTACAAGCGTTATTACCCTCTTGGAGAGGTGGCGACCCATGTTGTTGGCAAAACAGACGTGGATGACCGTGGAATAGAGGGCATAGAGCTTTCGCAAAACTACTCTCTCCAAGGGAAGTCTGGTTCCAGATCCATCTTAATTGATAGAAAGGGTAAGGCGATTCAGAATCTTGACTATGTCTCCCTGCCTGTCGTCGGTAAAGATATTCAACTAAGTCTAGATTCGAGGCTTCAATATGTGGCTTATAAAGAGCTTAAGTCAGCGGTATCAGCTCATCGTGCATCGACAGGGTCTTTGGTTATCCTAGAGGCAAGCTCGGGAGAGATATTAGCGATGGTAAATCAGCCTTCTTATAACCCCAATGCAAGAGTCACCACTCAAGAACGTGGAATGAAAAACAGATCAGTC
The DNA here is from genome assembly GCA_902631405.1 of K189A clade bacterium. Classification (GTDB taxonomy): domain Bacteria; phylum Pseudomonadota; class Gammaproteobacteria; order Pseudomonadales; family Azotimanducaceae; genus UBA4421. The sequence goes on from CACOYI010000004.1 coordinate 58,000, forward strand.
ACAGACTCATATGCACCCGGTTCGACCATAAAGCCCTTTGTAGCACTCGCGGCGATTGTTGAACATCAATTTCATGCAGACACAACAATAAATACCAGTCCCGGTTTCCTTCGAATAGGAAGCAAACTGATTCAGGATCCACGCGACCGAGGAATAATCTCGCTTAAGGAAGCAATTCAAAAATCAAGTCAGGTGGCAATTGTTAAGGTCGCTGGAAAGTTGGGTCCTACTTCTATCCTGGAGGTTCTAAAGAGAAGTGGTTTCGGCAGAAAAGTTGATTCCGGCTTGCCGGGAGAGGTCTCTGGTTTTTTACCTGATTCATCTACTATGGGTGTGATTGATGAAGCGGCACTTTCTTACGGATATGGCCTCACCGTTTCACCTTTGCAATTGGCATCGAGCTACATGGCTTTCGCAGGAATGGGGCTGGCTAGACCGGTCTCAATAATCAAAGGCCAGAATGAGATGGCCACCAAAACAGAGAGACTATTCGAATCTAGCCACATTTCGGAGATTAATAATATCATGGCGAGTGTTACCGAACCTGAAGGAACGGGAGCCTTGGCTGCAGTTCGAGGATTTGAGGTTGCAGGCAAAACTGGCACCATAAGATTGGTAAGCGAAGATCGCTATGATGATGAGAGGCATGCGGCTTGGTTTGTAGGAGTAATTCCAGTGCGCGCACCGAAGTTGGTTATTGTTGTATTTATAAATGAGCCGAAGGCAGGCCTGAACAGTGGCGGTTCTGTAGCCGCGCCAGTATTCGCTAGAGTCGCAGAGAGGTCTCTACAAATCTTGGGTGTTGCTCGTTGACAAAAATAAATAGCTTTCTAATGATTTTTTTATGGAGCTGAACAAGCTGCTACGCGAACCGAGTTTACCTCCCGTTAAAGTATTACGACTAGTTGGAGACTCTAGAAAAGTCATACCCGGTGATTTATTTATTGCTTCATCAACAGATCCTTCATCACGTGATTCACATATAATTGAGGCGCAGAGGCTCGGCGCTGTAGCTGCCCTGACGACAACCACTAATATAAAACAATCGAGAATTCCCATAATCGAAAAAAGTGATTTGGTGTCAAATCGAGGCGAGCTAGCGAGTATTTTTTATGGTCATCCAAGTAAAAAGAAACTTTGCATCGGAGTTACCGGAACAAATGGCAAAACCTCCATTGCTTATCTTGTTGCCGCCATTGGACGACTGTTGGAGTTTGATTTTGGTTATATCGGAACATTGGGATGCGGCAAAATAGGAAATCTCGTGCCCGGTTCTTTGACGACTCCAGATGCCCTAGATATTCAGAGGATGATGAGAGAATTGGAAAGCCAAAATGTTGAGGGCTTTAGCATTGAAGTGAGTTCTCACGCATTGGCACAAAAAAGGGTTAGCCACGTAAACTTTGATACAGCAATATTCTCAAATCTCTCGAGAGATCACCTTGATTACCATAAAGATATGGAATCTTACGGATCGACGAAAAAGAAATTGTTTACCGAGTGGGGTTTGAAGAGTGCTATTGTTAATGTCGATGACGATTTTGGAAAAAGAATCATAAAGGATTCTACGGCTGATCGAGTGATCACCTACGGTAAGTCTGGAGATTTGTCTTGGCAAGGGGAATATAGTTCAACCGGCATAGGGGTTGAGTTTTCCTTTGAAGGAAAATCGATATGGACAGATTTGTCAGTTCATAGTGAGTTTGAAGTCGCTAACATAGCAGCAGCTTTGGCTGCTTTTCTAAGCATGGGTCATTCAATCGATAAACTTATCGCTTTGTTGCCTCAATTGGCGAGCGTACCCGGTCGCATGCAGAAGATCCCTGGACCAAAAGAATGTCCCACTGTGATTCTTGATTATGCACACACGCCGGATGCACTTGAACGCGTCCTGAGAGCCTGTAGGCATCACTGTGAGGGCAGATTAATTTGTTTGATAGGTTGCGGAGGTAGACGAGACGCGGGGAAACGGCCGATAATGGGTCGGGTCGCGATTGAGTATTCGGACGTTTGTTATTTCACGAGCGACAATCCAAGGGATGAGGATCCTTCAGAAATACTAACCAATATGACCTCTTCCATTTCCACCCTTGAAAAAAATCGTGTGAATTTGATTATCGATAGGAGCGAGGCGATTAGAGCGGCTATTGATTTGGCAAGGGAAAAAGATTGGGTGGTTATCGCTGGTAAGGGGCATGAAACTACCCAGGAGGTCCATGGCAGACTCTTGCCACTAAACGACTTTGAAATTATTTCGGAAGTTTTTGGGCGTTAAAAATATGCTGCTATGGTTAACAGAACAATTAACACAATACGCTAATTTCTTTAGTGTTTTTCAATATCTAACCTTTCGTACGTTAGTCAGTTTTATCACCGCATTGTTGATGTCGATGTTATTAGGACCGTCGATCATTCGAAGATTTCAAAGTGCTCAGATTGGCGAAGTTATCAGAAAGGAAGGTCCGACTTCACACCAAAGTAAAGCAGGAACGCCGACGATGGGCGGAACTATGATTATTGTAGTCTGGTCTCTAACCACCTTACTTTGGGGGGATCTTTCAAATGGCTACATTTGGTTGGCATTTTTTGTAGTGCTTTCATTTGGATTAATTGGATGGGCTGACGATTACCTCAAAATAAGGTATCGAAATAGCGAGGGTCTCAGCGCGGGTAGAAAGATCCTTGCTCAATCTGTATTAGCTTCTATGGTGGCCCTCTACCTTTATAACACGTCGTTATCTGCAGTGGAGACCTCCTTGTTTATCCCTTTTTTCAAAGACTTCGTGGTGCCTCTGGGCGTGGGATTTTTGCTCCTATCAACTCTAATGATCGTGGGCATGAGCAATGCAGTTAACCTGACTGATGGGCTCGATGGGCTCGCTATCCTTCCCTCCGTGTTGGTCATGGGAGCTTTGGGATTGATTGCATACTTGTGCGGTAATGTTGAATTCGCGACTTATCTGCAAATCCCATACATACCAGGATCTGGTGAGCTCACCATTTTCTGTGGTGGCTTGATTGGGGCTGGTTTAGGTTTTTTATGGTTTAATACCTATCCAGCCCAAATATTTATGGGCGATGTCGGGGCCCTACCGATCGGAGCATCGATTGGGTTTGTGGCCGTAGTAGTCAGGCATGAGATAGTAGCTCTTGTCATGGGCGGCTTGTTCGTCATCGAAACTGCTAGCGTTATTCTCCAAGTCGTTTCTTATAAGTTAACGGGCAAAAGGATTTTTAGAATGGCCCCAATTCATCACCACTTTGAATTGAAGGGCTGGCCAGAGCCAAAAGTTATAGTGCGTTTTTGGATTGTATCCTTAGTGCTTGTCGTGGTTGGACTCTCGACTTTGAAGTTGAGATAAGAGGTGGCTGGGGGGGCGAGCGCGATTATAGGTTACGGGCTCACCGGAAGATCCCTTTCACGCTGGCTTACACTTGAAAATGAATCTTTTAAAATTTTTGATAGCGATCCTGCGCTGAGCATCAGGAACTCCCATAAAGGGATGATTGAGGTGTTACACGTTACAGCCGGTTGGAGCGCGAAAAATTGGGAAGAAGCGCTTGACGGTGTGGTGCGATTGTACCTTAGCCCCGGGGTCAGTCTTGACTCTCCAGCTGTTCGGATTGCAAGAGACCAAGAAATTCCGGTTCTTACAGATTTGGACCTCTTTAATGAAAATATCAAAAAAAAACCTGTTATCGGTGTAACGGGTACGAATGGGAAAAGTACCGTCGTTGCCTTGATCGGACATCTCCTTGAAATGAGTGGTTTCTCGGTAGCGATTGGAGGGAACTATGGTAAACCGGCACTCGACCTGCTGGATGAAAAGGCTGATATTTATGTCCTGGAACTATCCAGTTTCCAACTAGAGAAGATTCAAAATTTGAATCTTCATACCAGCGTTTTCCTGAATTTCTCTGATGATCATTTGGACTATCACGTCTCTCGTGCTTCTTATCTCGACGCTAAGAGAAGGATCTTTGATTTTTCGGATAGAAAGGTATTTTACCGCCAAGATAAAGCAACTTTTCCAGATAAAGAGGGATTGGGCGCAATTAGTTTTGGGTTTGGCAATCCTTCTGAATCTGAATCATGGGGAGTCAGGGAGAATCAGTCCGACTACTGCATATTAAGGGGATCCGAAGAAATGTGTTTGGTACCAAAGGCCTACTTAGGCGGTCGAGTCCATTATTTACTTAATATATTGGCGGCATTGGCTTCAATTTATCCGTTCAATTCGGCAGCGAGATTTGAGTCCATTGAGTCTTTCGAGGGATTGAGGCACAGATTCGAACTGGTCAATGAAGTAAATGGAGTAAGATTCATAAACGATTCGAAAGCTACTAACGTTAGTGCGACTGAGGCGGCCCTGAGGAATTTCGAATCTAAAGAGCAGGTTATTCTTATACTGGGGGGAGACGCCAAAGGGGTCGACCTGAGCATCTTAGAAATGAGTATAAGCAAGAAAGTCCTTGGCCTGGTGATTTTGGCTCTTGACCCAGCACCGCTATTAGAACTTGGACGACGTTGTGGAATCGAGACTTTTGCTACCATTTCCATGGAAGAGGCGGTTAAAGAGGCTTACCGGTTAGTGAACACCAGTGCCGATGCAAAAAATGTAATCCTTTCTCCGGCGTGTGCGAGCTTCGATTTATTTACAGATTATCAAGAGAGGGGACGAAGTTTTGAGGCCGCGGTGAAAAAGTTGAGTGAAATCGGGTGATTCGAACCCCGAGTTTGGGGAGTCCATCAGGAGTAAGGCCCTCACGAATTAATCAGGACTCCTTGAAATTACTCTTGTGTTCTTCCGCTTTACTAGCTTTCGGAATCGTCATGGTGGCTTCTTCATCTGTAGCTCTCGCTGAGCCCTATTTCCTCAAGCATCTTTTCTTCTGTTTTGTGGGACTATTAGCCGCCGTGGTTGTTTTTATCCTACCTTCAACAGTCTGGTCTAGATACTATTTTCTGGCGGGTTTTTTAGCCTATTTGTTGGCAGTTTTAGTTTTCGTTCCCGGGTTCGGACACAGTGCAAATGGTGCCACCCGCTGGCTAAATCTCGGGTTTTTAAAACTTCAAGTCGTTGAATTAGGCAAGTTTTTCTTGATGTTTTTTGTCGCCGGATATCTTCAGAAATATCGCGAGGAAATCGGTAAAAACAGTCTCCATGTTTTGATTTTAATGTTGTTTTTAGCTGTCTACTGTCTTCTGATCATACAACAGCCTGATTTAGGATCTGCGGCGGTTATTTTCGTGTCCTGTCTGGCTGTTCTGTTTGTTGCGGGGATGAGAATGAAATTATTTGTGGTCCTTGCAATTGGCTCGATCTTGGTGCTGATATGGTTCATCGTAATGGAACCTTTTCGGTTAGAAAGATTATTAACGTTTATAAATCCATGGAAGGCACCTTTCGACGCGGGATATCAATTGGTGCAAGCTTTAATTGCGTTCGGCAGGGCAGGCTGGTTGGGGTTAGGACTGGGTGAGGGCGTGCAGAAACTCTATTATCTGCCCGAGGCCCACAATGATTTTATTTTCGCTGTTATAGTCGAAGAGTTAGGATTTGTCGGTGCTATCTCACTTATAGCGCTTTATTCTTGTTTTATTTGGCTGATTTTTTCGATTGCGAAGAAAGCGTTGGAACGCGGCGATTTTTTCGGAGGGTACTCCTGTTTCTTCGCTGGATTTCTTTTTGCTTTTCAATTCTCGATCAATATAGGGGTCAACACAGGTTTGCTTCCAACTAAGGGGCTTACGTTACCGTTAATCAGTTATGGGGGGAGCAGTTTGATTGTAAGTTTTATGATTCTGGGCGTTTTACTGCGGGCCTCCGAAGCCAAGGATAAGATAATTGGACAAAAGAGATAAAACACTCGTGATTCCAGAGATGGGGAGAGTGAAACGAATCCATTTCGTTGGCATTGGTGGCGCTGGGATGAGTGGAATAGCAGAGGTTTTGTTTGAGCAAGGCTATGCAATATCTGGTTCAGATTTAGTCGAGACTAGTACCACCAGACGACTGGAAAAGATCGGTATAAGGGTTTTCTATTTTCATGATAAAAAAGTAATTGAGGGCGCAGACGTTTTAGTCGTATCTTCAGCTATTGAGACTGATAACCCTGAGTTGATCGCTGCGGCAGAGTCTCAAATACCCGTTGTTCCGCGAGCAGAAATGCTCGGGGAGTTGATGCGATACCGCCATGGCATAGCTGTTTCAGGAACGCACGGCAAAACAACCACCACAAGCCTGATCACAGATATTTTCGAGACAGCAGGTTTTATGCCGACGTTCGTAATAGGGGGGCAGCTCAATAGCGTAGGACTTAATGCTAGGCTAGGGAAAGGAAAATATTTGATTGCCGAGGCCGATGAAAGTGATGCGTCTTTTCGTTATTTGCATCCGATGATAGCCGTGGTTACTAACATAGATAAGGATCATCTTGGCACTTATGACAACGACTTTAATAAACTAAAGGACGGTTTTCTCGCGTTTCTTGGAAGACTTCCTTTCTATGGATCTGTCGTAGCCTGTATAGATGATCCTGTAGTCAAAAGTCTTCTGCCACTCTTCAAAAGACGTACCATTACGTTTGGTATCACAGAGGAAGCAGACTTTAGAGCTAAGAATATTGTTTCGTCAGGTCTGCATTCAAATTTTTTTGTTGAGCGGCGTTTCGTGGGTCCAGATCTAGAGGTCGAATTATCTATGCCAGGCAAACACAATGTCCTGAACGCCTTAGCTGCTATAGCTGTAGCCTCGGAAGAAAATATTGCTGATGAGCAAATAATATCCGCTCTTAAAAGCTTCTCAGGGGTGGGTAGGCGTTTTCAAGTCACCCCAAACTGTCTCGTTGCGGGCAAGAGCATAACTTTGATAGACGATTATGGCCATCATCCGACAGAAGTTATGGCAGTAATAAATACGGTAAGGGATGTATGGCCAGAGTCTAAGTTGATAATGGTATATCAGCCACATAGATATACTAGAACAGCTGAGCTATTCACTGATTTCGTAAGTGTCCTTTCATTAGTAGACGAATTGATTCTTTTGGATGTCTACTCGGCAGGGGAGGAGAAAATTGCAGGCGCAACTAGTTTCGATTTAATAAAAGGTATTGAAATGAAGAAAGACTTTAAAGTAAAACATGCTCGCGACATCAAGGACTCTATTGATATTCTTGAGAGCGTATGTGAAGGAGACGATATCGTCTTAATCCAAGGGGCGGGTAACGTTAGTTTGGTGTCGAGGACTTTGATCAGTCAAAACTTATAAGCTCATGCAAAGATTTTCCATTGTGTTTTTTCTTGCGCTGGTAGCCTTCTCCACTTTTGCTGTAAATAAACTGAGAATAGAGAAGATCATTGTTGTCGGAGATTTGTTTCCTATCCAGCGGGAGCAGTTAGAAAGTAACTTAGTCCATTTTCAGAACAAAAATTTTCTCTTCGTTAACTTTTCTGAAATGGAGAAATCCCTCGAGGCTCTGAGTTGGTTAGATACGGTTCGGGTTAAACGGGTTTGGCCGAGAAAGATAAAATTACAGATAGAGAAAAATTCCTTGATCGCACGATGGAACAATGAAGCTTACTTGTCGAGTAATGGCGATTTGATCTATATGGGCGAAGTACCTCATAACTTGCCATCACTAAGATCAAATGGTCGGTCTGCTCGTGAGAGTCTCGAGCACTTTAGGCTATTTCAGCAGTATGCCAAGAGAGAAGGATTAGATATGATGGAACTCGCAGAAGAGGACTTCGGCGATTGGAGGATCACTTTTGAGCCTGGTTGGCACCTTTTGTTGAGATCAGATTCTCTGGAAGAAAAAATGGAAAGCTTTTTGGAAGTCTACAGCCGCACCCTAAAACAGAAAGAAGCAACGTTAATAAGCGTAGATGGTAGGTATGATAGCTCCTATGCGGTGCAACTCTCCTCGAGCATAAATTAACATGATATTTATTTTTAGGAATCAAGCCTTTCTTTATCTCCATCCCATCAAGGCTCTTACCTGAATATCATGGTCGCAGAGTCTCAAAAACAAAAGATTGTAGGACTAGATATAGGTACCAATAAGGTGGCGACTATTGTCGCGGAAGTAAACGAATTCCAGCAATTAGAGATCATTGGAATCGGTACTCATGCTTCTAGCGGTTTAAAGAAAGGAGTCGTTATCAATATCGAATCGACCGTCGAATCTATTAAGAGAGCTGTTGAAGAAGCTGAATTAATGGCTGGATGTGCCATTGAGTCGGTATATGCAGGTATCGCTGGGAGTCACGTTAGAAGCTTAAACTCGCACGGAATGGTTGCGATAAAGGACAGAGAGGTTGTTGGTCAAGATGTAGATCGAGTAATGGACGCAGCACAGGCAATGGCTATTCCAGCTGATCAAAGAATACTTCATGTTCTTCCTCAAGAGTTTGTCATTGACAACCAGGAGGGCGTCCGCGAACCGTTGGGTATGTCAGGTGTGAGGCTGGAAGCAAAGGTTCACATGGTGACATGCGCCCTGAATGCTGCACAGAATATAGAAAAGTGTGTAGAACGTTGTGGACTAGCAGTCAACGATATAGTTCTAGAGCAGTTAGCTTCGAGTTATTCAGTTCTTACCGAAGATGAGAGAGATTTAGGCGTGTGTTTGGTTGATATTGGTGGTGGCACCACAGATATCGCAATATTCGTGGATGGGGCGATACGTCATACCGCGGTCATTCCTGTTGCCGGAGATCAGGTTACTAATGATATAGCGATGGCATTGCGCACTCCCACTCAATATGCTGAGGATCTGAAAGTCCGCTACGCTTGTGCCTTAACGCAGCTGGCAGGCGTCGACGAATTCATTAAGGTTCCGGGCGTGGGAGACAAACCGGATAGAGAATTATCTCGACAAACGCTAGCCGAAGTTGTCGAGCCAAGGTATGATGAATTGTTCAAGCTAGTTTTGTCTGAGTTGAGACGAAGCGGTTTCGAGCACTTGGTAGCATCTGGCATCGTACTTACTGGCGGCGGCGCAAAGATGGAAGGCTTAATAGAGCTTGCGGAAGAAATCTTCCACATGCCGGTTACACTGGGGTCCCCGAGGGAAATTTCGGGGCTAAAGGACATCGTAAGGAACCCAGTTTTTGCAACAGGCGTAGGTCTTTTGCAATACGGGTTGGACCGGGAGAGAGACTTGCTGGGTAAACAAGACGACCGTGAGAGTGGTCTGTTTACAAGAGCGAAACTCTGGTTAAAAGAAAACTTCTGATCAGGAGAAGGCGATGTTTGAGTTAGTTGATAGTGCACCTCAGTGCGCAATGATTAAGGTCATTGGTGTGGGCGGCGGCGGTGGCAATGCCGTAGAACACATGGTTAAAGAAGGCATCTCTGGAGTTGAGTTTGTCGCAACCAATACCGATGCTCAGGCACTAAAAGGTTTGTCCGCGCAAACAACTTTGCAAATCGGCAGTAGTATAACGAAAGGGCTGGGAGCGGGCGCGAATCCAGAAATCGGAAGGGCTGCTGCCCTAGAGGATCGAGACAGGCTAGGAGAAATAATCTCTGGGTGCGACATGGTGTTCATAACAGCCGGTATGGGCGGGGGAACTGGCACAGGGGCGGCGCCAGTAGTGGCCGAGGTTGCTAGGGAGCAAGGTGTCCTATCAGTTGCAGTAGTGACTAAACCGTTTAGCTTTGAAAAAAGAGACGAAAGTGCTGAGCAAGGTATCGCGGAGCTTGCCTCCCATGTTGATTCTCTGATAACTATCCCTAACGAAAAATTGCTATCTGTCCTCGGACAAAACACTAGTATCCTTGAGGCTTATAGTGCAGCGAATGATGTCCTTCTGGGAGCTGTTCAAGGTATAGCCGACATAATCATAAGACCTGGATTGATAAACGTCGATTTCGCAGATGTCCGCACGGTGATGTCAGAAATGGGTATGGCAATGATGGGAACGGCCCAGGCGAATGGCGAGTCAAGGGCCCGCGACGCAACGGAAAGTGCTATTAAGTCGCCTTTACTTGAGGATGTTGATTTAGATGGGGCAAAAGGGATTTTGGTAAATGTCACAGCTGGAGCTGGTCTTACCATTGGAGAATTCACTCAAGTCGGCCAATGTGTGGAGGAATTCGCCTCTAAGGACGCTACAGTAGTGGTTGGAACAGTTATAGATGAGAGCATGCAAGAAGATATCAAAGTAACGATTGTTGCCACAGGTTTGGGGGAAGCAAGCTCTCTTGGAGGCGGACTCAAGGAGCAAAAGCGATCAGAGATTTCATTGGAGTCTGGAGCGGACCGAAAAGGTTCCTTTATTGACTTAGACGAACCGGCCTATAGAAGAAAAAACTCCGATCTAATAGCGGAAGAATCTGCCGCTGTAGAGGTCGACGCTAGTGATGATTTAGAATTTCTCGATGTACCGGCCTTTCTCAGGAGGCAAGCGGACTAGGGCTCTGAATTTGCACGGGAAAAATTTCCCACGAAGGGTCTGATCTCATTTATGTCTTTAAAATCACTAAGGCAAGAGAGTGCTTCCTTGAGACTTTCGGATTCGAAACGAATGTTGGTCGCGATCGAAGAATTCAGGCACTCGACATGCAGGGCGGTCCCGTTTTTCTTAACGTTTTTTATGCCGTCGCTAAGATGCTTGGGAAAGATATGCTTAAGGACACGAGTAAGATGAGCTTTCTCGTAGCCTCTTCTAAGTAGTTTCTGAAGAGCGCCGCCTGAAGTCGGACTATGCCCGAGAATTTTATCTATCTTGTTGACCGTCACGTTGTCTCCAATTGTGAGATAGTTTAGGCCAGCTTCTTCTCGGCATTGAAAAAACCTTCACTTTATAAGAAGCTTACAATTCAGAGGTTTAAGAATCCGCTGTCCCTTTAACTACTGCACAGTCTGAATTATGAGAATTATTTTTGTCAACGAGAAGGGCGCCTCTAAAAGTTTTCGTGGCTTTGTTCTTCTATCTTGGGCTGCTTTGCTTGGCCTTGTGCTAGGGAGCGTTTCGTTTGTCAATGATTGGCAAAACCCTGATTTGTCGGCAACCGGCCTCCAACTGATGAAAGATGAATTGTCTAGTCAGCAGGCAGAGCTGAGAGCAATAGAGAAAAATGCCAACAGAAGAAACTCGGCCATTTCCACAGAACTAGCAGGGATGCAAAGCTCACTATGGGAAATAGAGGCGATAGCGAGCAGTCTGAGTGCTTTAGTGGAATTGCCTCAAGAAGAATTCAATTTTGATCCTGCTGTATCGCAAGGGGGTTCGTCACAGGAGCCTGCAAGGAAGCTTGATTGGCCAGACCTAGAGGCTCAGCTACGGCAGTTTCAATTGAAATTAGAGCGAAGACAAAAAGAGTTAAGAGTTTTGGACAACATTGTCAAAGAGAAAAAAAGTGAGAAAGATTCTGTTTTGAGAGGCAAACCTGTCAAAAGAGGATGGTACTCTTCTGCGTTTGGAAGACGCATGGATCCAATAACCGGGAGACCTGCGTGGCACGCGGGAGTGGATTTTGCTGGTAAGCTTGGTTCGGATGTAATTGCGGTTGCCAGTGGAGTGGTCGTTTTTTCAGGTAGAAAAGATGGGTATGGGAACTTGGTAGAAATCGACCACGGCAATGGTGTTATGACTCGATACGGACATCACGATGAATTAAAAGTCGAGGTTGGGGACTTCGTAAAACGTGGAGAAGTGATCGGCTTCATGGGCAACAGTGGCCGATCGACCGGACCACATGTTCATTTGGAAGTTCTCCGGGATGGTAGAGCGGTCAATCCTCTAAAAAATATTGAGGGCTTGTTTTCGGCAGGATAAGCGGTCGGATGAAATCGTTAGCGCTGTGTAGGCGAGTATTCTCTCTTAAGTGTTGTTGACATAACGACACAGAACTTTTTAGGAAATCCACTTTTTCAGAATAATGGAAAACTTTTTCGCAAAAATATTTGGATCCAAGAATTCTCGTGAGTTGAAGCGCCTCAACAGGATCGTTGAAACGATCAACTCTCACGAAAAAGTTTTCGAGGTGATATCAGATTTATCTGACGAAACGGGGCGGTTGCGAAAGCAGATTGAAGAAGATCGGTCATTAAACGAGATTTTGCCAGAAGCCTTTGCTCTAGTGAGAGAAGCTTCGAAAAGGACGTTAGGTTTAAGGCACTTTGACGAGCAAATGATTGGTGGGATTGTTCTTCATGAAGGTCGCATAGCGGAAATGAGAACGGGTGAAGGAAAGACCTTGGTTGCTACCCTACCCGTATACTTGAATGCCTTATCAGGGCTAGGGGTCCACGTCGTCACAGTGAATGATTACCTGGCAAAACGAGATGCAGATTGGATGAAACCGATATACCAGATGCTTGGTTTGACCGTCGGCGTCATCCAATCAGGTCAGAGCACAGAGGAAAAAAAAGTTGCTTATAATTCTGACATTACCTACGGCACGAATAATGAGTTCGGCTTTGACTATCTGCGAAGTAATATGGCTTTTGCCACCGAAGACAGACTGCAGCGTAAACTCAATTTTGTACTAATCGACGAAGTCGACTCTATCCTCATAGATGAAGCAAGAACGCCTCTAATTATCTCAGGTCCCTCCGAAGAGAATACTTCTCTTTATTTGAAGTTGAATCGTATGGCTCCTGAATTTGTTGAGCAGCCTTTCGACGATACGCCCAGAGTTTTTGGAGAAGAGAGGCCAGAAGCTACGGGTGACTTTAGCGTCGATGAAAAAAATCGGCAGATAGAGCTTACAGAGCTTGGTCATCAAAAAGCTGAAGAATCCTTAATGAGCCTGGGGCTGCTAGAGGCGGGGGAGTCTTTGTATTCTCCGAGTAATTTAAATCTTCTTCACCATGTTCATGCGGCACTAAAAGCGCACCATCTCTTCAAGAGAGATGTGCACTATATGATTCAAAACAATGAGATTGTTATTGTTGATGAGCACACTGGTAGATCTATGCCCGGTAGAAGGTGGTCTGATGGGATACATCAGGCGGTTGAAGCAAAAGAAAATGTGCAGATTCAGAATGAGAGCCAGACTCTAGCATCCACTACATTTCAAAATTACTTTCGCCTCTATCAGAAAATATCGGGCATGACAGGAACCGCAGACACTGAAGCCTATGAATTCAAGCAGATATATGGCCTTGATGTCGTTGTAGTTCCTACTCATCGCCCGATGATAAGACGAGATGAGAACGATTTGGTTTATATGAATCTGTCGGATAAATACCAAGCGATTGTCGACGATGTAAGGTCTAAAGAGGCAAATGGACAGCCAGTGCTTATCGGCACCGCTTCCATAGAGTCTTCGGAGTTATTGTCCGCGGAGCTCACAAAATGTGGAATAAAGCACAATGTTTTAAACGCAAAACAGCATGAACGCGAAGCGGATATAGTGGCAGATGCT
>CACOYI010000005.1 GCA_902631405.1 K189A clade bacterium
CAATCTCAATTGGAATTTTTTCGACAGCTCACCAGGGAGTGGCTCGCCGAGGAGGGACGGACAATTTTTGTTGTAGGTGACCCAATGCAATCAATATACGCATTTCGACAGACTGATGTCTCAATATTCGAGGATTTGAAAACTCTTGGGCTGGGCGGCATCAAACTCGAGCCCGTTGAGTTATTCAGCAATTTTCGATCACAACCTGCCGTAGTTGATTTTATCAACAATCAGTTTGCAAACTCTTCCACTAATTTCTCCATACCCAAGCTCGGCACTATTTCCTTCAGGCCATGTTTCGCCACAACAGAATCGTTAACAAAAACTTTTGAATTCGTCCGGACAGAACGCTCTGAGACAAAGTCCACGGAAATATCAGGCGTTATAGAGCGCATAAAAGAGATAAGATCAAAATTTAAAGACGACAGTATTGCCATTCTCTGTCAAACCCGAAATCATCTTGAGCCTCTAATTCAAGGATTGGAAAAAAGCTCTATAAACTGGCACGGAGACGAAATTTATAAATTGTCAGACCCTCCGGTGATTTCCGACCTCTTAGCAATACATTCAATACTGTTTAATCCTGAGGATCGAATAGCATGGTTTTCTCTCTTACGAGGACCGATGGTCGGTTTAAAACTAAAGGAACTAGATCAAATTACCGGAGAAGAGAATTTCGAGGCGCTTATTTCAAAAGCCACTCAAAAATTTGATATCCCCGAACGCTTGATCGCATCAATGAAATGGTCCAAAAATAATCTTCACGAACTCACAACGAGAGAGGTAATAGAGGGTACCTGGATCAGACTGGGTGGATACGATGCTTATAACAAGGAGAGCCTAGCGCAAGCTATTACCTGGCTCGAGACAATTGAAATCGTGGGAGATTCGGGCAGAGATCATGAATTCGTGCGACGAAAGACAGAGGCTATGTATGCGAAATCTTATGACAAGACGAATCTAGAGATAGTCACAATACATAAATCGAAGGGTCTAGAATACGACCACGTTTGCGTTCCATTCTTAGAGAGGCGGCCTCCGCCTGACTTGATTCCGATAATGAGGTGTTCGAACACAAACGAGGGAGCGATCTTTGGAATCAAGGGAGACTCGGTACACTCCTGGCTCCAATTCGCAGAAAAACAAAAATTTCACGAAGAACGAAAACGCCTCCTATACGTAGCATGCACTCGAGCAAAAAAATCTTTGTACCTAAGCTGTACGAACGTCAACAAAACGGCACACACTGGCTTGTCGGCATTTATATCAGGTTGGGAGGATCGAGCGACTGAGATTATCGAACACAAAAGCAAAGCTATCAGGGCCAAGCAATTTCTTTCCTCACTCCCACGAAACTACACCTGGAGCCCTCCTGTTAGCGAAGTGCAAACGAATCAATCTAACAACGCTAATCCTGCGGAATCAGATATTTCTAGTCGTTTTGAAATCGCCCTAGGAAATATGGTTCACAGAAGTCTCAAATGGTTGGCCGACTCGCAAGAAACAGATCTCCAAGAGATCAGGAACAGACAGCTTTTCTGGTCTAATCTACTCCTCATCGATGAAGAATCAAAATACGACGTAGTCGAGCTCAGCCAAGAACATATTTCAACAGTGCTATCCTCTTCTATAGGTCGATGGATCCTAGAATCACACATTAATGCGAAGAGCGAGTGGGAACTATCCATCAAGGAGAACGCGAATGAACACCGGCATATAATTATCGATCGGTATTTCGAACTCGAAAATGAACACTGGATTATCGACTACAAGACCAGCGTTCCCACCTCTTCAGAGACACTCGACGATTTTTTAAAAGTTCAGCGTACACGACATGCTGTCCAACTAGAGCGGTATCGGGCAGCAATAACAAACCTTTATCCAACTTCTTCAGGCAAAGTCAGAACCGCGCTTTACTTCACGGGCATTGACATTCTGCAAGAGCTTTAAATGCGTATTTAAAAAGCAGACGATTTTCCTTAGTATTCGCGCTCAAAAACAAACTTTCGCAGCGAGCCTCGGTTTGGCGTTAGGAACGTGGCGCCAGAGAAGAGGCAAGACCATCTATGAAGTTAGACAACGTAAATATTGATAATCAAGAAATTCTGATCACACCAGAAGAACTGAAACGCCAGCTACCGGCGACCGAGGATGTCAAACAGGGAATAGCCCAGAATAGGGAAATTGTAAGGTCTATTATCGACGGTGCCGACAAACGTTTGCTCCTGGTTGTCGGCCCGTGCTCGATTCACAACCCGCAAGAAGCTATTGATTATGCAGAGAAACTTAAGGCACTAAGCGAATCACTCGATGACAAGTTATTTATGGTAATGAGAGCCTACTTTGAAAAACCGAGAAGTACCGTTGGCTGGAAGGGCCTAATCAATGACCCTCATCTCGATGACAGCTTCAAAATTGCAGAAGGTCTCGCTGTCGCCAGAAAGCTATTGCTTGATATATCAGCGCTTGGATTGCCGTTAGCCAATGAAGCTCTCGACCCTATTACGCCGCAGTATCTGCAAGAGTTATTCTCTTGGACAGCAATAGGGGCCAGAACATCTGAGTCACAAACGCATCGAGAAATGGCTTCTGGCCTCAGCTGCCCGGTTGGCTTCAAAAATGGGACTGATGGATCATTGGACGTTGCCTTGAACGCTCTCCAATCAGTAAAAAGCCCTCACCGTTTCCTGGGTATCAGCCCAGACGGCAAGGTCAGCATCGTAACAACAAAAGGCAACGCGCACGCACACGTTGTTTTGCGCGGTGGGGCAGGTGGACCAAACTATTACCCAGAGAATATAGCGGCATGCGAGAAAGAGCTGGAAAGCATCGGGGCAACCCACGCGATCATGGTCGATTGCTCGCATGCGAATTCGAACAAAGACCACACCAAGCAGGGCCCTGTTTTGAAGGCTGTCGCTGAACAAATCAGCGCCGGAAATAAATCTATTAGAGGCGTAATGCTAGAGAGCAACCTAAAACCGGGGAATCAGAAAGTCGTTAGTTCACAAGAACTACAATACGGCGTCTCCATTACCGACGCTTGTATTGGTTGGGAGGAGACCGAAAAGCTTCTGAGAGATTTCCATACTGCATTGCCTTCCTAACGCTTCCCAAACGTTAACCCGCAGTCTGGTTAGGTCTCTCGTGCATGCTATCCTAGCCAGAAGCTTGATCTGCGATAAGGTGGCCTTTTTCTCTAACTATAGTAAGCATTCTCAACGAAGCTGTGATCAGTAGCGTCTAACACGCCAGCAAGCTCTGGTAGCTGCTCCAAAAGGCTAGTTTCGACCCCATTTTTAAGAGTCAGATCCACTGCAGAGCAGCCCTGGCATCCGCCTCCAAACTGCAATACGGCGTGCTTATCCTCTGTAATCTCCACCAAGGAGACCATGCCACCGTGTGCTGCCAGACCCGGATTTATCTCATTTTGTAAAATATAGTTTATTCTGTCCTCTAGGGACGCGTCTGGTCCTACCTGGGCCACCCTTGCATTGGGGGCCTTAATGGTCAGCTGACCACCCATTTCATCACTCTTGTAATCTACTTCCGCATCTTCCAAGTATTTAATACTCTTTTCCTCAAACCAAGCTCGGAAGCCATCATAGTCAACGGAAATATCGTTGCTCTCTTCCTCTCCCGGGCGGCAATATGCAATGCAAGTTTCAGCTTGTGGCGTTCCAGGCTGGGCCACGAAAATCCTGATGGCAGTCCCTTCCGTTTCTTGGTTTTCCAATAAGCCCTTTAGATACACTTGGGCGTTTTCTGAGATATCTATCATTTTAGCCTCATAAATCTATCGATACTCCGGAGATGAACACTACCGCGCCCGCAACGAAGGCTGAAATAATGACTGTAATTGCAATCACATCAACCTTGCTGTCTTTTTCTTCTTCTGAGAGATCATTATCTTTTTCCATAACCACGTTTCCTTAATGTGCCCGCTGAAATCTCATAATCTATGTCGTATCGAGTCTCTTATTCTCAAGCTTCTACTCCTCTAAGTTTACTACACCTCTTCCAACCATTTCGCCCGCCAAAATACGATCTATACCAGTGGAGAGCGTGTCTAGGTTAAAAGGAACTTCTAGTTCACTCAGATCCACATTCCAATCTGAACCTAGCTTTTCCCAAATAAGTTCCTTCTCCGCCACCGGAAGCTGAACGGAATCAATTCCCAAGAGGTTGACATTCCTCAAGATAAACGGAAGTACCGTCGCGGAAAACTGAGGCGATGCCACCAAACCACAAGCGGCTAATCCCTCACCGTATTTTAGACTTTTGACCGCATTAAAAAGAATATCTCCTCCAACCGTATCAATGACACCACCCCACCTCTCGGGCAAAAGAGGCTTATCCTTACCATCCAGCATATCCTCTCTACTAACTACTTCTTCAGCCCCCAATTTTTTCAAGAAGTCATGCTGATCCACTTTTCCAGTCACAGCGACGACCTCATAGCCAATATTGCTCAACAACTTTATGGCTACTGATCCCACACCACCGGTTGATCCGGTAACGAGGACAGGGCCCGACTCGTTGGTCATACCTGATTGCTCTAGCTTGTCTATACACGCCGCGGCAGTAAAGCCGGCAGTCCCCAGCAACATACTGCTGTGCGTCGTAAGGCCATGTGGCATTTTCACCACCCAGCCACCCGGCACACAAATCCGTTCTGCAAACCCCCCTGATGTTCCCATACCGAGATCAAAACCAATAACTATCACCTCGTCTCCGGGAGTGAAATCTTTATCTCTAGACTCTAAAACGACGCCGGACGCATCTATTCCAGGGGTGTGTGGAAATACTCTCGTCACTCCGGGATTACCCGTCGCTGATAGGCCGTCTTTATAATTGAGGGATGAATACTTTACGTCTATTAAAACCTCGTTGTCCGGCAAATCACTCAATTGTCTATCAACCACGTTTCTAGAGAAATTATTCTCTTCCTTCGTAACTAAAAACGCTCTAAAGGACATCAAACCCTCCTATTTACCGATGATTGAAACGCAAAATCTCTGATGCCCTCTCTAAGAGCAAAGAGACTTTTCCTAAAATGCGATCTATTTGTTTAACATTTTCTTTCCATTTGACCTCAAAGACCTCGCCATCAGCACAGGATTCCCGAATGTACTCATCACTCGTGACAAGCCTATCTATCAAACCAAGTTCAATTGCCCTCGAACCATACCAAGCCTCTCCAGTAGCGACTTTCTCCATATCCAAGTCTGGTCTGTTCCCCAGAACAAATTCTTGAAAGAGTGCATGTACGTCCTCTAGTTCTTCCTTAAATTTAGCTTTACCCTCTTCTGTATTCTCCCCAAGCACTGTGAGCGTCCTCTTGTGCTTTCCTGCTGTTAAAACTTCAACATCAACATCATTTTTCTTTAATAGCCTATGTACATTGGGCACTTGGGCAACGACACCTATTGATCCCACAAGGGCGAATGGCGCGGCTACTATTTTATCTGCAACGGCCGCCATCAAATAACCTCCGCTGGCTGCCACTTTATCCACTGAGACCGTTAAGGAGACCTTCTTTGATTTAACTCTCGTTAGCTGTGACGCAGCGAGACCATATGCGTGTACCAAACCACCTGGACTTTCAATACAAGCTATCACTTCATCGGTTTCTCTAGCCATTTCAAGAACAGCTGTTACCTCCTCTCGTAAACAGTCGACCGAAGAGGCGCTGACATCGCCCTCAAATCGAACAACAAAATACCGTTTTCCGTCATCAGTAGTTTTTTGCGTGGAACCATCATCTAAATTTTGAGTACTATTTTTCTCGGTAGCCTTCTTGTCTTTTTTTTCTTGCTTACTTTCTAGTTTTCTCGCCTTTTTCAACTCTTTAGGTTCTAACAAGGCATTTTCCATCGCATAACGGACGCTTTTAAACCGATCATTTAAATTAGTGATCGATAAGTAACCTTTTTCTCGAGGTTGCTTTGTTTTTGCTGACGCTACCGCTGAAATTATCACCAACACCGCGACAACGATGGTGACTGCTTGAGCGAGAAAAGCTAAATATTCGAAAAGAAATTCCATTAATTTTCCCAGTAAAAGGAGACATTCTTTAAAACGCTATTGGATTTGAAGATCCTTCGCTTATTATGCCCTCTTTGGATCTAAATTATCATCTTCCGAAGATAGATGAGCGAAATAGAAAATATAAAGACAATCATTCTGAGGAAGTTCGTTTCCGATAAATCTCGTGATCTTTCTTGCGAAGTTCGGATCGATTGGCGAACAGATTGCGTCGACTTTCGCTTGAGCCCTGGAAACTTAGAATTCACGACTACGGGTGAGACTCCAAAAATTGTCATTTATTTTGAGAGTGTTGAACGTGTTTCGAAAGTATTGTCAGGCGAAATCCACCATATAGATGAATTCATGGCAGGGAAACTTAGATCCAACGGGTATCTCATACCCGTTCTTCAGACTTTGCATTGCTTCAAATGAAAATATCTAGGCTAGAGATTTGACGAATTCTTCAATAAGCCATCCGGAGATTGCTGTTTTCGGCGGAGTCTGAGGTAGAGAATCTCGGGTAAACCATTGTGCATCCGCAATTTCTCCTGCCTGACATACTACTTCTCCCGATTGGTACTCAGCATGAAAACCTAACATCAGAGAATTTGGGAAAGGCCAACTTTGAGAGCCAAAGTATTTCAATTCCTTAACTCGCAATCCAACTTCCTCAAGCACTTCTCTATGGACTGTCTGCTCTATTGATTCACCGGACTCTACAAATCCAGCAAGCGTACTGTACATCCCAGCCGGCCAGTTGACGTTTCTTGCCAACAACATCTCGTCTCCGCGCGTGACCAAGACAATAATGCTCGGTGATAATCTTGGGTAGCATATTAAGCCACAGCGGGAACAGATCTTTGCTCGATCAGAGGTGTGATAATCCGTTTTCTCTCCACATCTACCGCAAAATTCATGGGTTTCCGCCCAATCCAGGATCTGTTTAGCCCGACCACTCAAATAAAATATGGGTTGTTGTACCCGACCCAAGATGCCTCGTAAATCTAAAGCCACATAACCTTCTGGAGCGGCGCCCTTCCCCCTAACTGCGAAACAGTGCTTGTCCTGATAAATGCCCAGATAATGTTTCTCACCCATATCGAGATCAAGCCAGCGGAAGTCATCACCGCTTATGGGCTCTATAGAGCCACTTACCGATTTGCAAACTAACTCAGAACCCAGGAACGTAAAATACCAGCAGGGCCCGTCTTTAGCTTCTTCGGGTTCAACGTGATCGGGAAAAAAAAGATCCGGCTCACTGGGCCACATAAACTACTCCAAGAGAGATTATCGAAAGCTCAAGCATAAGAGGTCTTCTGTTACGCAGCAAATTGGAAAAAAGTCAGAAGGCTGCAAGTGGCTTCAACACTGGCTAATGGATAAGGGGATTTACCAAATAATTTATGTTAAAAATGGTACGTCGTCGAACCAGCTTCTACCCAATCGAGATACAACCTTGAATACATTGACATTCACATCATTTAAAGAAAATTTTCTAGGCCACTCACCAGACTGGTACAAGACTGCAATAGTCTTATTCCTGGTGATCAATCCAATTGTTTATTTCGCAAATCCTTATTTGGCAGGCTGGCTCCTCGTTCTGGAGTTCATCTTCACCCTTGCGATGACGACCAAATGCTACCCACTACAGCCTGGAGGGTTACTTGCTATTGAGGCGTTAGCGCTGGGAATGACTACTCCCAAAACCGTGATTCATGAGGTAGAGGCGGCGCTGCCCGTCATATTGTTGCTCGTGTTCATGGTCGCAGGGATTTACTTCATGCGAGAGTTTCTCACCTTCATATTCACGAAAGTTCTTCGCGCAGTTCGATCTAAGGTGCTGCTAAGCTTTTTGTTTTGTTTCATTGCTGCTGTGTTGTCCGCATTCCTTGATGCACTGACGGTTATGGCCGTTGTAATTGGAGTGGCCGTCGCGTTTTTCTCTATTTTCCATAAAGTCGCCTCCGGACATGGAGCCAAAGATCCTGTTTCGGTAACAGATGATTCAACTATTAAAGCCGACAGGCAAGAAGAACTAGAGAACTTTAGGAAATTCCTACGAAGTTTGGTTATGCACGCTGCAGTTGGCACCGCTCTTGGAGGCGTTTGCACAACAGTGGGTGAACCTCAAAACCTCCTGATTTCAACCTATACGGGCTGGGAGTTCATGGAATTTTTCTGGAAGATGTCCATTGTAACCATGCCCGTTCTCGTCGTGGGCTTGATCACCTGCGTTTTCTTGGAGTTAACCAAGGTTTTTAACTACGGAGGCGAATTACCCGAAAGCGTCAGACAGATAATTATAGACTTTGATGAGCAAGAGTCAGCGCAGCGGACCTCAAAAGATAAGGCACGACTGGTTGTTCAGGCCGTTTCAGCCATTTTTTTGGTCTTCGCGCTTGCTTTTCATATCGCAGAAGTCGGACTGATTGGTTTAACGATTATTGTTTTACAGACCGCATTCAATGGAGTAACCGAAGAACATCATCTTGGGCCCGCATTCGAAGAGGCTTTACCTTTTACTGCGCTACTTGTCGTCTTCTTCGCCATTGTAGGCGTGATACATGACCTTCATCTTTTCAAGCCAGTAATTGATTATGTTTTGACGCTCCCAGAAGCCTCACAACCCGGCACCTTCTATATTGCAAATGGTTTACTATCCATGATTAGCGACAATGTCTTCGTCGCAACGGTTTACATTGGTGAAGTAAAGTCCGCTTTCGACACGGGAATCATCTCGAGACTGCAGTTCGATAAGCTTGCGATTGCGATTAACACCGGAACAAATATACCCAGCGTTGCGACACCAAACGGGCAAGCCGCTTTTCTGTTCTTACTGGCCTCCTCTCTTTCTGGATTACTTAGACTGGGTTATGGTCAAATGGTGGTAATGGCTCTGCCGTATACCATCACTATGGGAATAACTGGTTGGGCCTGTGTGAATTACCTCCTATGAAGTAAAAATCAGGGACTACTGTCCGGCCACAGAGGCTTCTCGCCGGAGTTAGCTTCAATTATCTCTAGCAACTTTTGGTGCGCTCGCCACTCTTCTTCAGTAATTTTAATTTTTCGCAAAGCGCCAGCATTCATAGCAACTGCGGGGCCCTTAACATCCGAATTCCGGGATTCAGGCTCTGTCTCGGTGATTTCAAATAGTTGCGTTTGACCTCCAGTCATCAAGAGAAATACTTCGGCTAGGATTTCTGCATCGAGGAGAGCGCCATGCAGTGTCCTACCAGAGTTGTCTACTTCGTATCGTCGACAGAGTGCGTCAAGGCTGTTTTTTTGACCTGGGTGCAAATCCCGAGCCATAGCGAGCGAATCAAGGACGCCACAAATATCTTCGAGTCTCAGCTCACTGCCCGATTTTTTCCAATCGCCTAGGGCACTCTCTTCACATTGACTGAGCTCATTATTTAGAAAAGACATGTCAAAAGGCGCGTTGTGTATCACAAGTTCTGCCCCTCCAACGAAGTCGAGGAATTTTTCAGATATCTCTTGGAATACAGGCTTGTCTGCCAGAAATTCTTCAGTTAGCCCATGAACCTCTAAAGCACCTGAATCAATGGCACGCTGCGGGTTTATATATTCATGGAAATGATTACCAGTAGTTTTCCGATCAATAATCTCCACCGCCCCAATCTCCAGAATGCGGTGCCCTCTCTCAACTTCAAGACCAGTCGTTTCGGTGTCAAGAATCACTTGACGCATATTATTTTGCCCCTAAAAGTTCATCGATCGCGAGATTCGCGGCCATATCTACACGCTCATTCTCCATGTGACCACTGTGACCCTTCACCCAACACCATTCAACTCGATGTTTTTGCACCGACGAATCGAGCCTTTGCCACAGATCAACATTCTTCACCGGTTTTTTTTGGCTCGTCCTCCAATTATTTCCCTTCCATGTGGTAAGCCAAGAGGTAATCCCCTGCATTACATACTTTGAATCCGTTGTTAATTTCACAGCGCACTCTCGGGACAAGGCCTCTAGGCCACGAATAGCTGCCATCAACTCCATTCTATTATTCGTGGTTTCTTCTTCGGCGCCCGATATTATTTTTTCAGCGTCATTAAATCTAAGCAAGGCGGCCCATCCACCCGGACCGGGATTCCCTCGACAAGCGCCGTCAGTGTAGATCTCAACGAGGCTTGATTCTCTCAAATCTATTTTCCCACAAATTTTTCACTCTCTACTATCCCGCCGTGATAAAAGATTCTCACAACTCAAACGTCTGCTTTTGTTAGAACATGCAGCAACCACCAATAAAGAGCTAGAAATTTCTTGTAACGCCCAGAGCAGACTCAGAGCTCGAAAGGAAGGAGCTATATTCTGCCAATCTGTTTCTATCTCCGACTGCTTGACGCAACAGATCAAGCTCTTCAGAGCTCGAGGAGCTTTTATCTCCGAACACTACCTTTGTCAGTGCAACGAGTGCTACGCTTCCATCCGAAAGATTTACTGAGTCAAAAACCTTTTTATCCTCGGAGGGGCGAGGCAACAAAAATGCCGCATCTACCACTTCTCGTTCCTGTTCATCTTCCCCGAAACCCCTGCCCACGTTTGAAAGGGTTTTCCAGGTCTGACCAATCGAGGCCGCAACGTCGCCAACACTAACGTCATCTTGAAGCAACCCGAGCGCCTCAGCGCTTAATCTTTCTATTTCAAACCGAGTGTTCTCTTCCACCAGTTCCTCTCGAATTAGCGTCTTAACAACGTCGAATTCTTGTATCACAGGAGGCGTTCGCTCTGTAACTCTATAAACTAAGAAATCACCGGAAGGTAGATTTATTACCGGGGAGTTTTCTCCATCATACGATTGACCGCTAAACAACATTTCGCTGAGAAGCCCTGAATCAGTAGAAGGATCACTACCAAACTTTTCTGCAAAGTTAAGTGCTGACACGTCACGGAGACTCTCTATCCCCAATCCAAATTCGAGAGAAGTATTCACAAGAGAGATGGATTCTTCAAATACAAATCTTTCTAGTTCTTCAGCCATAATTTCAAGCTTTTCTCTCGCTAACTCCCCAATTAAATCTTCCCGCAGTGCATCTTTTCTATCTTCAAAGGAGGCAATATCTACTGATGCTATTTCATCAAGCCTGACAATGTGGAACCCAAATTTCGTTTCAAAAACTTCCGATATATCTCCCACGGACTCCAAAGCCCACAGCACAGATTCGAACTCCGGCTCAAAAACGCCACGGCCAGCAGAACCAAGAGAACCTCCCTCACTGGCAGAAACCTCATCATCTGAGAAGCTTCTAGCTAAATCCTCAAAGCTTTCTCCACTTAGCACACGCTCTCTCAACTCAGAGGCTCTTCCTCTCAGACTCTCTTCATTTTCCGACTGATCCCTGGTTAGCAATATGTGAGAACTCGACCTCTCTGCGCTGCTCAATTTCAGCTCTAATTCGGCATTGTACGCGTCTAGGAGTTGCGCTTCTGTTAACTCCGCGCTCAAGTCGAATTTACGCTTTGCTGACTCTTCATTCAGAAGTACATATTCCAGATCGAGTATTTCTTCCGATAGAAACCTATCTTTTTCCTCCTCATAACGGGTGACTATATCTTCCTCATCAATGAGCACTGTCTCGGAGTACTCTTGATAACTCAGCTTTATATAAGCCAAATCCCTCTTTTGTTGGATGAATCGGTAGGCATCATCTACTTCTTTTTCACCCACATAAAGACTGCTTTCTATCGCTCGGCGTAAGAGGCCAGATCCTAAATCGACCCCAACAGCCTCTTTAAAACTCTCATTCGTGTAGCCTAACGCTGTGATCTGAGCTAGATACAAATCGTTATCGAACCCTTCAGCACCTCGATAAGCTGAACTGTTGATAAGTTCTTTGTCGATCGCTCGATTAGAGAATCCTAAGCCGAGCTCAACCAGAGTCTGTCTAGACACCTCTTCATTGATTAATCTCGATAAAGCAAACTGTTGAATTTGATTTCTATCTAGATCATTGGGGTTAAAGTCCTCCCCGAGTTGACTTAAGATCCTCCGCCGTTCTCTTTCCGTTTGGCGACTCAGATCAAATTCTGAAATTCCCTGGTTACCTACCTCAGCTACATCACTGCTTGTGGAGGCAAAGAAATTAGCCGCGCCTAAACCCACTACCAGGGCGAAAATGAGTAACACAGTGATCACTCTGAAGCCTGTTCCCTGAGTCTGATCTCTCAGCTTTTGCAGCATTTTTCTTCCTTAAAAAATTCTTCTCTCAATTTAGTAGTTCAAATATGAAAAAGGGCGCTTTAGGCGCCCTCTTACGGATCAAACTGGGTGATTCCTAGTTCAATGCGTCTTTCAAGGCTTTACCAGGTTTGAACGCTGGCACTTTCGCCGCCGCTATTTTGATAGCCGCACCAGTCGCAGGATTTCGACCGTCTCTAGCAGCACGCTCTCTCACCAAAAATGTACCAAACCCAACCAAAGAAACCGATTCCGCATTCTGTAAAGATCCCGAGATCGCGTTTAGCGTAGCATCTAAAGCTCTACCCGCATCAGCCTTGGAAATATCTGCGGAGGCCGCTATCTTGTCAATCAGTTCACCTTTATTCACATTAACCCCTTTTTTTTGTTTCAAAACGCTTTCGATATTTACCACTCCCTCAAATATCGAAACCCCATCGTGACCCTAGTTTTATACCAATACAGTGGGTCCTAAGCAAGCTAACTTATTCCGTGAGATCGCTTGATTTAATGCGTGCTCGCTGACTCTGTTTTGGGCGTCTCTTTCCTTCTGCTACTTCCTCTTTTTTCAGTGGCATCCTTCTTTTTGTCAGGTATTATGGATTTAGGAGAAGTGACCAAGGCTAATTCAAATATCTCCTCTATCCATTTGACGGATATGATCTCTAGATTCGCCACAACATTTGAGGGGATTTCTTTTAAATCCTTCTCATTTTCTTTCGAAATTAGAACACGCTTAATTCCGCCACGATGCGCGGCCAACAGTTTTTCCTTCAAACCACCTATCGGCAAGACTTGTCCTCTTAAGTTGATTTCACCCGTCATAGCCACATCTGAGCGAACCGGAATATCAGTCACAGCAGACACAAGCGCCGTGCACATCCCAATTCCTGCGCTCGGTCCATCCTTGGGTGTAGCGCCTTCAGGAACATGCACGTGTAAGTCGTGCTCGTCAAAGTAATTTAAATCAATCCCTAAGGACTCACTCCTACTCCTCACAACGGTGAGGGCCGCTTGAATTGACTCCTGCATGACATCACCAAGAGAGCCTGTTCGAATCTGTTTTCCCTTGCCTGGAACGGCTACAGCTTCGATATTCAGAAGCTCGCCACCCACCTGTGTCCAGGCCAGCCCCGTGACTACGCCGACACGGTCTTCTGCGTCCGCCAGACCATATTTAAACCTCTGGACACCATTGTACTTTTCGATACTCTTTGAACTTATTCGGGTGGCTCCAACTAGTTTCCTTCTGCGACCTTCTTTGGGCAGTACTTTCTCTCGCAGAGCAATTTCCGTAACTAATTTCCTCGTGACCTTGGCGATTTCCCTCTCCAGGTTCCTCACACCCGCTTCCCTTGTGTAATGCCTGATAAGGTCTAGAATCGCCCCATCTGACATTTTTACCCGTTTAGCCTCTAATCCGTTATTTTCGAGCTGCTTTGGCAGTAAGTACCGGCGGGCGATGTTCAACTTCTCTGCTTCCGTGTAACCGGGCAGACGAATCACTTCCATTCGGTCGAGCAACGCTGGCGGGATATTCATAGAATTTGAGGTGCAGACAAAGAAAACGTCTGATAAATCGAAATCTACTTCCAAATAATGATCGTTGAAGCTGGAATTTTGTTCGGGATCGAGTACTTCTAGTAAGGCGCTCGCAGGATCACCGCGCATATCCATACCCATTTTATCAATTTCATCTAGAAGGAAGAGCGGGTTCGACACTTCGGCTTTGGAGATTTTTTGAATAACCTTCCCTGGCATCGATCCTATATAAGTTTTCCTATGGCCCCTTATTTCTGCTTCATCTCTAACACCTCCTAATGCCATTCTCAGGAATTTCCGGTTAGTTGCCCGCGCAATACTCTTCCCCAGACTGGTCTTCCCCACCCCGGGCGGTCCAACCAGGCACAGAATTGGCCCCTTCGTTTTTTTAACTCGGTTTTGGACAGCAAGATATTCAACGATCCTTTCCTTTACGTCCTCGAGTCCGTAATGATCTTCATCCAAAACTTGCTGCGCCGAAAGAATATCCTTTCTAACCCGACTCTTCTTGCCCCAAGGCAATCCCACCAACCAATCGAGGTAGCCCCTGACGACCGTCGCCTCCGCCGACATCGGGGCCATATTCTTTAATTTTTTGAGCTCAGCCGTGGCCTTGGATTCAGCTTCCTTGGGCATCTTCGAAGATTGTATTTTTTCGCTCAGCTCATCGATTTCGCTGACAGAATCATCTCCCATTTCCTTTTGGATAGCTTTGATTTGTTCGTTTAGATAATAGTCCTTCTGACTACGTTCCATCTGTTCCTTGACGCGGCTTCTGATTCGACTATCAACCTTCTGCAGATCCAACTCGGCCTCCAGCAAGGAGAGCACAGCGTCCACGCGCTCTCTTTTGGGAATCGTTTCCAACAGCCTCTGTTTGTCAGCGAGGTCTACGAATATTTGAGTCGCAATGCTATCAACCATCCTGGAAAGACTATCTATCGCAGAGAGGGAGGAGACTATCTCTTGCGGTATTTTCTTTCCTCCTTTTGCATATTTCTCAAATTGTTCGAGCAAAAGCTTTATTAGCCCTTCCTCATCCGATAACTGCGCCTCGTCATCTTCAACGACGCTCAGATTAGCCCGGATGAAGTCCTCCGAGAGCATGTACTTTTCTACTCTCGCACGAGATTGTCCCTCGACTAAAATTTTGACGGTACCGTCGGGAAGCTTAAGCAATTGAAGGATGCGCGCGACTGATCCAAACTGATAAAGATCGTTTTCCTGAGTTATCTGCTCCTCGGCATATTTTTTCGCCACCAGGAAGATAACTTTATCTAGAGACATCGCCTCATCAAGCGCCCTGATCGAGCTTTCCGTTCCCACAAATAAAGGATGAACTCCGTGAGGGAAAACCACCATATCTCTTAGTGGCAGAACCGGGATCTCACTTTCTGTCCTGAATGTTGTTTCGCCCATTACCAAAGCCTCCGTTCGACGATCCTAAACACCATCTTCAGCCTTTTTGTTGACGCGAAATCTCCCCCGAATCAAGAGCTTTTTAGCTAATCACTCATCTTGCGCAATTTTAGCCTTATCCACATTCTCGTAAATGAGCATAGGGTCACTATCCCCATTTATCACATTTTCATCTATCACCACCTTGCTGACTTCATCACTCGATGGTAAGTCATACATAGTGTTAAGCAGCACTGCCTCAAGGATTGACCGAAGTCCTCTCGCGCCGGTCTTGCGCTCAGTCGCTTTAGCAGCTATCGCCTGAAGCGCGTCCTCTCTGAAGTCTACTTCGACGCCCTCCATCTCGAACAACTTTCCATATTGCTTGGTCAAAGAGTTTTTCGGCTCGGTCAGGATTCTAACCAACGCGTCGTTATCTAACTCATTCAGCGTGGCGACAATAGGGAGTCGGCCCACGAACTCAGGGATTAGCCCGTATTTAACGAGATCCTCCGGTTCTATTCCCCTCAACGTCTCCCCGATGCTACCTTGATCCTTTTCCCCTTTTACCTCGGCACCAAAGCCAATGCCAGATTTGCTTGACCTGTCTAAAATCACCTTGTCTAAGCCAGCAAAAGCTCCTCCACAAATAAACAATATATTTGACGTGTCCACTTGGAGAAACTCTTGTTGAGGATGCTTTCGTCCTCCTTGCGGCGGGACCGATGCGACGGTTCCCTCAATAAGCTTTAACAACGCCTGCTGGACTCCCTCTCCAGAGACATCCCTGGTTATTGACGGGTTATCCGATTTCCGTGAAATTTTGTCTATCTCGTCAATGTAGACGATTCCAACCTGAGCCTTCTCGACATCATAATCGCATTTTTGAAGGAGTTTCTGGATTATGTTTTCCACGTCTTCTCCGACGTATCCAGCCTCGGTTAACGTAGTCGCATCCGCTATCGTGAACGGGACATCTAGAACTCTGGCCAGTGTCTCCGCTAGCAAAGTCTTTCCGCAGCCAGTTGGACCTATCAACAATATGTTGGATTTTGATAGTTCTACCCTATCGTCACTATCTTTTTCCGTGTAGTTCAGGCGCTTATAGTGATTGTATACCGCTACAGATAGCACCTTTTTCGCGTGCTCCTGTCCTATAACGTAATTATCGAGTATTCGGTTGATCTCTTCCGGTATTGGTAACTTTGTCGTTTCCTCCGATTTTTCGCTTTCGGCAACTTCCTCTCGGATAATGTCGTTGCACAACTCAACGCATTCATCACAGATAAATACCGAAGGGCCCGCTATCAGCTTCCTAACTTCGTGTTGGCTCTTACCGCAGAACGAGCAGTAAAGCATCTTGCCCGAATCGTCTTCTTTCCCGTCGCCATCTGCCATTTGCTAACCCTTAGTTGTATTCAGCCGTTTGTATTGCAACCAACCTAAGACCTAAGATTGCGCAACCTACCCTATATTTGCAACCCTATGTACCGTTATTCTTTTTCCTTACCGGATTCAAGCCTACTTTTTTGAATCTTATCTATAAGACCGTATTCCAAGGCGGATTCAGGGCTCATCCAAAAATCTCTATCCGTATCTTTTGCGACGACCTCAGGGCTCTTTCCGGTGTGTTCAGCGATGAGGTTATTAAGTTGTTCGCGCATCAAAAGGATCTCTTGCGCTTGTATCTCTATGTCCGCAGCAACCCCTCTAGAGCCGCCTGATGGTTGATGCAGCATCATTCTTGAATTAGGTAAAGCGAATCGTTTCCCTTTAGTCCCGGCTGCTAACAAGAAAGCGCCCATGCTCGCTGCCTGGCCTACGCAAAGGGTGCTTATATCCGGCTTAATAAACTGCATGGTGTCGTAGATAGACATACCAGCCGTCACCGATCCTCCAGGCGAATTAATATAGAAATTGATATCCTTGTCGGGGTTTTCAGACTCCAAAAACAACATTTGCGCGACAACCAAGTTCGCCATGTGATCCTCTACCGGGCCAACGAGAAAGATGATTCGTTCTTTCAGCAATCTAGAGTAAATATCATAAGCCCTCTCACCTCTGGAGGTCTGCTCAACCACCATAGGAACCATTCCTAAGTTATTGATTTCTTGGGTCATATTGGTTGCCTCTAGTCTTTATTTTCCGTTTCTTCGTTAACTTCACTTCCCGCTTTAAAGGGAGCCAATGCTGCCCCGCTCAGGACCTCACCATACGCGGCTTCAATCTGCTCGACTCTCGCCTCTTCTAATATAAGGTCGATTACTCGATCTTCAAGTAATCCCATCTCCACACCACGCATTTGGTCAGGGTTATTCTTGTACCAGGAGATTACTTGTTCAGGTTCACCATAGACTGAGGCCATCTCCGTAAGTTTCGACTCAATATCTGTTTCCTCCACCTTTATTTCTCTCGCGCTAATAATCTCATTAACTACCAGGCCGACCTTCACTCTTTTCTCGGCCTGGTCGCGAAATAAATCATCAGGCAGGTCTATTTTCTGCGGGTTGCCGGGTGGTTGTTGAAACTGACCTAGCATTTGATCTTTAAGCGCCTGAATCTCTCTCTGAACGACATCGCTTGGTAGGGCAAATTCATGCATTTCTGCCAACGAATCCATCACCTGTTGTTTTGTTTGATTCGTAATCGAGCTATCCAGCTCCTTTTGCATATTATTTCGAAGTTCTTCCATGAATTTATCTTGGCCGCCCTCTTCTACGCCTAATTTCTTGAAGAAGTCTTCATCTAGCTCCGGCTTTTTCGCTTCGAGCACTTCCAACACTTTTACGTCGAATTTAACAGTCTTCCCTTGAAGCTCTTCTGCTCGATAATCCTCTGGGAAAGTCGCGTCGAAACTTTTCTCCTCAGAGGCAGAGACACCCACTAGAGCATCTTCGAAATCTTTAATCATCTGACCTTTTCCAAGACTAAAAAGGACACCTTCCCCCGAGGCAGATTCCACTTTTTCACCATCTAGCGATCCCGAAAAATCGACTTTAACTTGGTCTGCCTCAGCAGACGCTCTCTCCACCGCTTCGTAAGTCGTGTGTTGATCTCGAAGCTTCTCAACCATTTCCTCTAAATCAGCCTCTTCAATGCCTGCTTGCGGTTTCTTGATTTCCATACTTGAAAAATCGCCTAACTCCACTTTCGGATACACCTCGAAGATGGCGGTAAACTCTAGGTCCGTACCAGGATTCATCTTGACGACATCTAGCTTGGGAGTTCCAGCCGGATTAAGCGCCTCTTGTTGGATCGCTTCAAAAAATCCGGTCTGCATCATCTCTCCAGCAACTTCAGCCCTGATGGCAGGACCGTAACGCCGTCTCACCTCTTTTATGGGCACCTTGCCCGCCCGGAAACCTGGAATTTTCGCTTTATGCTTGGCCTGTGCGAGCCTTACCGATATCTCTGATTCGAACTTTTCGCCTTCAATGGTAATCGTGAGCTTGCGCTCCAATCCCGGCAAAATTTCAACAGATACGTTCATTATTTTTTTTTTCCTTGATTACGAAACCGAACTCATTTTCGGCCACAATGTACTTTGATCTTGCGAACTGGCTAGATGGTATTGTGAGTTTACGCTTGAGGCTAACGAGCCAACATAATATCAGAATTGATTTAGCGTTAAACCTGCCCAGTCAGGTAAGCAACCCTTCTCGTTCGAAATCTGATTCTTCCTTTCTGATATAGATTCTAAGCCAATAAAACGCCACCACGGAAGATAAGATCATGGCTATCGCGCCACCGATAAAAATACCCGGAAAACCAAATAAATAATTGCCCAAAACAGCTAACGGCAAAGATACAAATATGGTTTGGACAACAGAAATAATCAGCGGCGGTTTTGGTTGACCCAATGCGTTAAAGCTATTCGTACTGTTGGACAACACACCCATAAAGCCAATACTGATCGGCGCAATCAATAAGTAGATAAAAGCTGCCTCTACCACGTTAGAGTCATTGTTGACTGCGGCCACCGCAAACGGCCCAAGACCCGCTAGGACAATGAAAGAAAGAAGCCCCCAACCGAGTGCGAAAAAATGAGCGGTTCTCAAAGATTTTCGCACTCGACCAAATTCGTTTGCTCCCCAATTTTGTCCCACGAATGGGGCGATACTCATGGATAACGCCCAGATAACCATCGCTAGCATCGTTTCTATCCGTGAGGCCAAGCTAAAACCAGCTACGAAAGCAGTCCCATGACCCGCGATCAACCGCGTAATTATGCTGAACGACAATGGACCGATAAGGTTAGAGGCAATCGCGGGCAAGCCGACATGAAATATGTCCCTGCAAGATGAGAGGAACCCTGTCAGCTGCCCCACTATTAGTCGATCCACATAGATATAGTAGATGTATAACAAGAAACCGAAGAAGCGAGCCACCACAAATCCAAGAGCCGCGCCTAGTAAGCCCAATTCCGGGGCACCCCCCAAGCCAAAAATAAAGATAGGCCCGCAGAGTATCTGCAGAGCCGCCCCTACGACCATCAAATAACCTGGTTTCTTGACGTCGCCTGCTGATCTCATCAATTGTGACCCCACCATCGCTATCGAAAAAAAAGGTAATCCAAGAAACCAGACCTGCATATATTCGACCGCTAGCGGTAAAGCTTTCCCTCCTGCGCCCAACAATCGAAACAGACTCTCCAAGTTAGGGAATAAGACAATGGCAATAAATGAAACGAAGATTATCGTCAGTAAGAGGCTATGGGTCAGAATGATTTTTGCTTTGGCGTGGTCATTAGCTCCAATGCTTCTCGCGACGACGGAAGAAGCCCCAACCGCCAACCCCATTGACATGCTCTGCATCAGCATGACCAAAGGGAACGTGAAGCCCAAAGCCGCAAGCTCAAGAGTACCTACAAATCCAATATAGACGGATTCAGCTAAGTTTGCCGCCATGACCGCCACCAGCCCAAGGACCATAAATCCGGTCAGTCTGAGTAGGTGCTGTGTTTCAGAGCCTTTGGTTAAGTCTCTGGAGCCTGAAAAGCTTGACTCACTTGATCCTTCGCTAATGGGAATCCTTAGTTAATATTGATGAGTTCCTTTTGAACGCTCTCTCAACGCCCAAACTTAAACTTCGAACCGACGGACGACAGGTATGGGAGCGAATCTCTCGTTACCGCCCACACGGAGAGTATACACGGCTAGACCCCCCCCCAAAAGAAATGCTTATTCGCAACGGCAGACGTCAAATCTCGGTTGCGTTGGCCGAATCTTTCTGGGCCAGCTCCTCTCGAATTTCGGCATACCGTTTTTTATTAAGCCTGTAACCGATATAAAAAGCGCCCGCGATCAAACCACCCACCATGGCAAAAGGACCGTCCACCATTCCCAACCTAAAGACTACATCTTCTGGCACATCTCCAGGCGGGTTGGATCTATCAAGTAGGATATAAAACTCCAGTGCAAAACCGGCCACCACGTGACCAATAGCGTTCATAGCCTTCGCAAAAAAAGTACGCGCCGAATAGAAGATGCCTTCTTGTCTTTTTCCTGTTGCCAACGCGTGTTCATCGGCAATATCCGCGAGCGCCGACATGACGCTGATATTGAGAACAGAACCACAGAACGAACTAAAACAGCCGATTCCAATAATGAAAAATACGAGGCCCCAGGACCCAGCAGCAGGAGAGAATCCGAGGAGCGCTAGATTTGGCGCTAAAGACCAGAAAAAGGTCAATCCCCAGGCGGTCACTACGATTGTCCATCTTTTATCAAATTTTCCGTGTAGGTGAGCCGCAGTAAAAAAGGCTATTTGATAACCAATCAGGGTATTTATCGCTAACCAGCCTTGTTGGTACGGCGTTAACTCCCAAAAATAAATGGCCATATAGATGCCCAACGTCTCGTGAGTTCCGATAGTCAGAGAAAGGAAAAAAAGCCCGATAAGTAGAAAAAGATAATTTCGATTACCCATCACTGCCGAGACATCTTTTAGTAAATCGGAAAATCCGAACGGCTCAACGACACCCTCGTGCCTCTTCAACCGCGGTATCTGATCTCTGGTGCAATAAGCTGAGACCAGAATTGAGATAGCGATGACTGCCATACAAGTGAGGACGATGGGCGTATAGGCTGGCTGGTAGAGCCTGCCCTCTTGATCCGAATACATAAAGCCGAACACCAGGAAATAGGCGAACGAGTTCATACCGAAGCCACCATACAAACCAAAGAGGTTGTTGAAGCTCATGATTCGAGTGCGCTCGATGTAATTATCGGAAAGCTCAGCACCCATGGCTAAGTGAGGGATCGCAAAAAATGTCTGAAACGCTCTCATCAATATCGTAAACACAACAAACCAGCTAAAAAGCAGAGTCTGAGAGCCAAGCAAATCCTCTGGCGGATTGAATAGGAGAAAAATGCAAAATGCCAAAGGGATAGGAGCTAGGAACATAAAAGGATGCCTTCTTCCCCAGCGTGATCTGAATCGATCAGAAATTGCACCCACGGCTGGATCTGTTATCGCATCCGCAAATATTGCTATCGCAGTCGCTATACCAGCAAGCGCAGCTGAGAGGCCTATGATCCGCTCGTAATAGAAAAAAGCGAGCGATAAAAAAATCCAATTCGATGCTGTCTCACCTATTGTCCCGACACCAAAGAAAAACTTAGTTCTCAACGGAACTCTCTGATCCTGCGGATCAGCTACCAAACTAGATGAGTCAGCGTTTGAAGACGAATCAGTCATCACCCCTCCCAGAATGCAAATGGCACATCACCCATCACCAGTCACCAGTCACCAGTCACCAGTCACCAGTCAATCTAGGGTCTTAGCAAGCTACGATGGAGTCAAGACAAAGAATACGTATTGAGAGGAAGAATTTAAACGCAATTATAAATGAGAATCATTTGCATTTATAATTAGTCCATGTATTATGTAACTGTCTCTGCTCATACAGGACCTGCTCAGCTTCGAAGAGATTAGACCCCTCCGATAAGCGAGTTACCACCAATACCGCCTGTTGTGAGCAGAGACCACTTCATTCCTTTCTATCCCCGGAGAACGTTGGAACTCTCTTCTCAAGAAATGCCTGCGCCCCAGCCTTCATATTCTTTGGAATTAGCACCGATTGATGCTCCATTTCCAAATCAAGTTGGGAACTAAAACTGTTATGTATCGATTCGTTTATCGTCTCACGGATCCTAGCCACGGCATCGGGCGAGGCGCGCTTGAATTTCTCCGCTATCTCACTAACAGTGGTGTCTAATTCCTCATCGGGAACACTCTGCCAGATTAAGCCCCAATTCTCCGCCTGCTGTGCAGAAATCCTGTCTCCCAGCAGTGTAATGCCCAATGCCCTGGCCCTTCCCACACGCAAGGGTATGTTCCATGTCGTTCCCATATCCGGAACAATCCCGAGATTTGGGCCAAAAGTCGCCACAAAAAAAGCTGAGTGACATGCTACCGTGATGTCACACGCCATTGCCAGCCCGAAGCCACCGCCCGCAGCAGCGCCATTCACTCTTGCGATAGTAGGCACCGGGCAATTCATTAGTGATCTCATGGCTGTATTGAAGGTATCGCCAGGATCGGGGCCAGCTGCAGACTCGGCACTAGGGTTTTTGTCAGTCGACGAGCTAGCAACGCCAACCAAATCAGCTCCGGCACAAAACCCTCGTCCATGCCCCGTTAACACCAATACTCGAACGGACGAGTCCTCCTCGATTTGTTCTACAGCACTCGTAATGCCAGACATCAGTCCATCAGTCATCGCATTCAGCTGATCCGGACGATTGAGCGTCACGGTCGCTACGCCCTCATCCACCCGATAATCTACAACCTTTTGCTCCATATCACTCTCCTCCCCTAAAAACTCTTGTGTTCTTTCAAGTCTCGTCAGCTGAGCAAGACTGACTAGGCGGCACATCGAGAGTTGGATTGCGGTCAAAGAACCCTACTGGCTGCAACATGAACCCGCAGTATTCAACCGGCATTACTGGCCAGTCCTCTGGCCTTGGGGAGTGGGTCACCCCAAACGTATGCCAAAGAACCACATCCTCATTCTCGATGTTTCTATCTTGCGATGACCATTTCGGCAGCCCTTCCCCACCCTCGTGCTGGAGATTTGGGAATTTTCCGCAAGCGTTGTAAGCGCCCTCATCAAATCTTGTTACCCACAAATTATGTTTTGCAAATGCAGCTCGTTTTCCAAACGTCGAGGATTCATCTGCCAAAAGGGTCGGTGTCGCTGAGGGCAGCAATTTCCAGGCAACGGGAACGCCCAAACGATTTTTCTTATTTGGGTTTACGACCTTCCAGAAGCGCGATCGTTGAGGGTAACAGTCTCTTCGGGCGTCAAGCTCACTATTCAGAGCCGTTGCTTTGGAACGAAATGCCGTACCATTCGGATTCGAGTCATCAATAGGTAAGGGCTCTGCTTCGACCTCGAATACGGTATTTTTAGGCCCATCCACATTAAAATCTAAGCGGAAGCAAAACAGATGCTGATGGATTGGCGAGGCCAAGTTCGGGGCGATCAAAGGCGCAAACTCGGGACGCTCCGCTCCCGACTCCACCGCACTAACACCAACTATACCGGTGAGCTTGACCTCCATTTGCACTGTGCCGTCTAGGTATAGGTACCAGAAGAATCCATACTCATAGTTACCTACAGTATGAATCGTGCTGACAACCAGTCTCCTAGACCGTCTCACTTCAGTCTTCTGCGTCACCCAGTCGCGATGCTTCCAGAGCACTCCGTAATCCTCTTCATGCATACAGATAGCATTCTCAGTTGTCTTCACATCGCCGTTCCAATTCACGCCGTGATGACTGAAGTAATATATCTCGCCTAAGCAGTCGCAACCCAACTTGAGCTCATGAGGAGAAGTTCCCATGCTTAACTCACCCGCATCGAAAACATGCTTCCAGTTATGCATCGGGTCGGTATCTCCATAGGGCACGACCATTTCAGATAGGCCGGCTCTATGAAGTATTAGTCTGTTTTCCTCGCCATCCCTGAAACACAAGTTATGCAAGACAAGCGAATTAGTAGGGTGCATTGAGACCTGGAAATTAAATCCTTCCCACTCCACATAATTCCCGTCTACGCTAAACGATGCCCCATCAGGCTGCGCGATCTCTATCGTTTTTAGTGTCTCACGCAGTTTCGGCTGACTTGCAGCATCATATCTACCCCCCTCTGGAGGAAAAGGAACTACACCATGATCTTCTAGATGCGCCAATTTTCCTGCCGTGAGATCTATGTGGGCAATGAGACCTTGGATCGGTCGGGCGTAGGGGTTATCAGTTTTATCTTCTTTAACGAAAGCAATAACGCGCTGCGCTCTGTGGCCATTAGGTATGCTTTCATGAAGTGCCCCACCGGCTGGCCAGGGTTCCAAATGAACTAATTCCAAATTAGTAACACCCCGCTTCTTAACAGCTTCCAACCATCCGGCATCAGACATTGTTATTTGAAAAGCGGAAACCACATCCCGGAAATTAATCGAAGCCTGACCTACCTCTATTCTCGTGACTTGAACTGATTCGTCATCTAGATCGACTATGGCCTCAAAGCCCCCGTCAACTTTCGCTTCTGTCTGATCATGACCTACAAACACCAACCTTCTTGGGAAAGTTTCGTCTTCAGAGGAGAACTGAACAGCCTCCTTAGTTGGCTCTTCTAAACAAACCGAGATAAAAGTTGCATCCTCCGCTATGTGCGGTTTCAAAAGTGCTACACCTTTTTCAATCTCATCTGACGTAAGAGCATCAAAAGCACGGACCGTCCTACTCGTACCTTGCGAGCTAAATGATACATTCATAGCACTACTCCTTATAAAACTCGTTTCATCTTAACCGACATACACCCAGATCGAGAACACAAATACTCAGGGTTAATGACCACCACACAAATTACCTAAACCGCGTCCAACTTAAGGCCTCGCAAAACAGAGACAACCTTTCCACTTCATTAAACGGCTCAAAAAACATAGTCTGCTACGACGCGGTTAGTATTACGGAGGTCCTTATGCCTGAGCTTCGAATTGGTGTCTGCTACGATTTCAGAAACCCACCTGACTCCGGGGTTAAAAATGAAACCCTTTACGCACAGATTCTAGAGCAAGTTAAGTGGCTCGATGAATTGGGCGCAGATCTGGTTTGGTTTACAGAACACCATTTCGTTGAAGATGGATATCTACCAAGCTGGATCCCTGTAGCTTCTGCAATGGCTAGCATTACCACGCGAGTTAGATTTGGAACCGATATCTGTCTGATGCCATTCAATCACCCTATCAGGCTCGCCGAGGACCTAGCCGTTTTGGACAACATCTCAGGAGGGAGAGTCGATCTCGGCATTGGCATGGGGTACGCCCCTCATGAATTCAGGGGTTTCGGTTTTCCTATCGCAAGGAGAGTTTCTTTAATGAATGAGGGCATCGAGGTATTACAACGCTGCTTCACTGGCGAACGTTTCAGCTACCACGGGAATAGGTATCAGTTCAGTGACGTGCGAATAGAACCGGGATACGTGCAAGAGAACGGCCCACCCCTGTGGATTGCGGCTATGTCTGAAGCAGGTGCTAAACGAGCAGCCCATTACGACACCAATTTTCTACCACAAGGCCTAAAAGCCAAGTCTTTTGACCCTTGGGTGAAAGAACTCAAAGACACTGGACGAGACCCCGACAACTATCGAGTTGGAATCATTCGGAGCATTCTCGTAACGGATGACCTCACGGCTGATTGGTTGCCAATCCGAGAATCAGAACGGTACCGAATGAAGCTCTATCAGCGTTTTTTTGAAGAGAGCGGCGAGGGTTTTGGCGAAGAAGGCGAGGCGGTGCCGCAAACGTGGATTAAGGGCACGGCGAAGGAATGTACAGATCAGATTATCGAATTTGTAAAGAAATTTGGTATTACCGACATCGTCTCAATGGCTGTCCCTCCGGGCTTAAGCGTCGAGCAAATGGCACCTAGCCTGGAGAGGTTATTTCGTGACGTTGTACCTCAGGTAAAAGAATCTTTATCCTGATAATCAACCGAGAAAAAAGAAGAACAGATGAATATTGATTTCGGAGCAAAGTACGAACCATTTAGAGAGGAAATTCGTCAGTTCCTGGATGACAACTTAACCGACGAACTCAGAGACGCTCAACGGTTTTGTCCCGGGATTTTTCTTGATTACGAATACAACATTGAATGGCACAAAATTCTTTTTAAGCAAGGTTGGGTCGCTCCCGCATGGCCAAAGGAGTATGGCGGAACCGGTTGGGATTTAATGGAAAAATATATCTGGTCTACCGAGACGTCCCTCGCGAACGCACCGCATACTGCGCCAATGGGACTGGGTATGTGTGGACCTATGTTGATTGGTTGCGGCTCAGATAAGCAAAAAACTGAACTCCTACCAAGAATCCTCTCCGGCGAAGACTATTGGTGTCAGGGTTACTCTGAACCAGGGTCAGGCTCAGACCTTGCCAGCCTAAAACTTAAAGCAACATCAGAGGGTGATTTTCTACGATTAAATGGAAGTAAGATCTGGACCTCCCACGCTCACTATGCCAACAAAATGTTTTTGCTCGTTAGAACGGAAGACAGCCAGAAGCCACAACACGGTATTACTTTTCTTCTCTTGGATATGGATAGCCCGGGAATAAGGGTTGAACCTATTCTGTTTGCGTGTGGAACTCATGAGGTCAATCAAGTGTTTTTTGATGACGTTAGCGTTCCAAAATCCAATATGGTGGGAATGGAAAACGAGGGCTGGAAGGTCGCTAAATACCTCTTGGAGTTTGAAAGGGGTGGCAGCACAGGAAGCAATGCGGCACAGCAGGTTGGACTGCGACGGGTGAAAAATCTCGCGAGTTTGACTCCCAAGGGAGAGGGTTCGCTCTTAGAAGATACAAGCTTTCAAAGAAAGCTCAACGAGACTGAGATTCAACTGGAGTCAATTCAATATACGGAGTTCCGACTGATGGCGGCCCTAGCAAAGGGGGAAAGCCCTGGGCCTGAATCCTCAGTATTGAAAACACTATCGGCAGACATCCAACAGCAACTCACCGAACTTTCGGTCGAGGCTGTGGCAGAATTTGCCGCAGCTCATCAACCAGGAGCAAGAACAGTTGGAACAGATACCGCTAGCATCGGCAATGACGATGGCAAAATGGCTTTTACCCAATATTTTAATCTACGAGCATCATCTATTGCAGGTGGTACAAACGAAGTGCAGAAGAACATTATCGCCAAAATGGTGTTAGGACTTTAGGTCTGAGCAAACTCTAAGGTGGGCCTACAGGCTATGATGCTGGAGCTTTACTCCATAGACACTTTCTAGCACATACTTCAGGCTTTCAAGAAAGACATCGCCCCTTACAAGGGTAGGCTCTTTCCCCCATTTTCTCTCATACTCCACAAGATATATTTCCTTGTAGTACTCAAACTCCTTAGCCCGGTGTAGTAAGTTTGGTTCCCGCTCCAGTTCTCCGTCCATTTTTATATTCTAATCAACCTTTTCACTTCATAGTCTTTACATCAGCGACCAAGCTAGAGGTCAAAACAACACTAAAAATAACAATTTAGCGTTATGTTTCACTGGCCAAAACTTTCAATACGTCGTGAAAACACTGGAAAAAGTCCTCCATTCCCAACAGGAAATTATCGTAATCCACCTGCTGCAGTGGTGTTGGCAAGGTTAAATAATTTAGTTTAGGACTTCCAGCGAGCAAATCGTGATGGATCATCATATGAAACCAAAAAAGCTCAGTCGCCTTAAAAACCGCCTTGTTCGGTACAAAGTTCAATTGGTGAAATGCTGAGTCCTCATCTACTTGCCCAGTTACATCTTGATTTTGCCAAATAAGTGTCATCAAGCTACCCGTGCCACACGCTTGACACGGCACGGCATGTTTCTTCGATAAATTATTGATATCATTCCTGAATCTATCACCTCGCAAATTG
Organism: K189A clade bacterium; assembly: GCA_902631405.1. Taxonomy (GTDB): domain Bacteria; phylum Pseudomonadota; class Gammaproteobacteria; order Pseudomonadales; family Azotimanducaceae; genus UBA4421. Next base: position 28,086 of record CACOYI010000005.1, read on the forward strand.
TGCTCCACGCACTTATCTGGAGACCATAGCTCTTCAAGAACTGACCTGGTCGCGGCCAAGCAGAGAGCATTCTGGTTGAACGTTCCCCCACTATTTATCGTTTCGGGATGTGAAGGATCATGTCGACTCATCCAGTATTCCTTTCCACCGAACGCCCCAAAAGGAAAGCCGCCACCGAAGTACTTTCCGACGGTTGTAATATCAGCTTCGATTCCGACTAACTCTTGAGCGCCTCCAGGGGACAGTCGAGAGGTCATCACCTCGTCAATAATTAAGGCACACCCAATTTCCGAACATTTATCACGAATTTTTTGAAGATAAGCTCTTGGGGCAACCCGCTTCAAATAAACCATAGGATTGACCATAACCGGCTCAATAATTATCGCGGCGAGATCATGCGCGTTCTCGTCCATTGCACGCATAATCTGGTCAATATCTCCGTATGGCACAATAATTTTTTGATAAGGTGTATCAAGTGCTGCTTCCTTGTGAGAGCCATGTATCCATGCCCCATGGTAGGCACCGTCGTACATTAAAATCTTATTTTTCCCGGTTACAGCCCGAGCGGTATGAATCGCGTAGGAATTAGCCTCAGTTCCCGTATTGGAAAATCGAATCATGTCGATTGATGGAAAGCGCTCCGTAAAATACCCCGCGACTTTCGATTCCTCTAAATTGGCCGCCCCGCCAAGCGCGTGCCCTCTCTCCATTGCCTGCGAAACAGCTCGCTGAACTGGTTCTGGCGAAAAACCAAATAATCCTGCGGTATAGTTACCAAGGAAGTCCGTGACAACCTGCCCGTCAGCCGTGGTTGCTTCTGCTCCATGGGCCTCTACAAAGGTGAGCGGAAAAGGCGTCCAGTGGATCGAAGCACGATTGGTTCCCCCTGCGATCCCAGATTTTTTATTATTCTCAAAAGCCTCAGCACTCTTTTTATTTTTATCAACGTAGATTTGTTTCAATCTAAGCGTCTCTGTTTCTAAAAGATCAAAAGCAGTGCTCATATGGCTTTCATCCTGGTCCGTCACTATCGAACTTATCACACAAATGTCGATATTGACGCCCCTCAGGAGACCGAAAGACCCGTTTCGCTTCGAGCGATTTTAGTTGGAGCCACCTGATAAGAAGTGACAGCAATAGCGCGAGAAAGTGTCGTTATGGCGCGAGGTTTTGGCTAAATTCCGCAACAAAGCATTCGAAAAAGATTCGCTCAAATATAAAAATTAAGCTCCAAGATTTCCAGTCCCCTAATCTACTCTGTTAGCAAAGATGGTTTGCAACTTCGGCCGGATCGCGAGGAATCTAAGATAAAGAAACTCGAGGATCCGAAGAACGAATGGGATCCTCGCTATTTCCCCAAGAGGACGAAGAAGTGGTAATGATCTCCATAAAAGAGCGAAAGCGGCGGCCCCACTCAGCAATGGCCCGCCAAGAAGTTGAGCATGAAACCTCTCTAATAGATGCTCCCGCTGAATTGGGCAATCGGGAGTGGAAAGCACGTCAACAAAATCAACTTTGTTGAACCAATCCAGTTTTCTCATGATCTTTATCTCTCTGGCGCATAGAGGGCAATCGCTATCAAACCAAACTTTCACCACCTGATGTTCTCTTGTCATCGACCTAACCGTGATTTGAACTCCTACATGCTTGCCGAGATGGCATGAAAAAGTTGTGTTCATCGAGCCACGAAGACGCTAATCGCAGGGCAATTCAACTCATCCGACAAGCCCTATCACTAATTTTTCATTTGCTCCAATCTACTTTTCTCTGACCAAACGGCGGAAAATTATGCAATCGATTGCAATTATTGGATCCGGAATCTGTGGCCTAACCATTGCGAACGGGCTGAAAGACACGAAAGCGGAGGTCACGGTATTTGACAAGGGGCGCAGGCCGGGCGGCCGCGCGGCTTCGAGGACTATCGAGGGCTGCGTTTTTGATCATGGGGCTCCCGCCATCCCAAACAAAGTTGCCAAACATTTCGTAACCGATACAAGGTTATCGAGCGAACAATGGTTACTGGATAAGAGCTCTACACATTGTCCGATCGGAGGAGTCGCGAATTTTGGTCGAGATATCGCTGATGGCCTTAAAGTTCAGCAGAGTGCGACCATTCTGGGCTGCCAGAGGAATGGCGAGGATTTCTTTTTATCCCTCTCGGAAGGGCGATCTGTTTCAAGCATCGATACATTAATTCTGACAGCTCCCCCACTGCAGAGTGCTGCGCTCGTTCAGGAAATCGAACCAACCTTGGGTGAGGAACTCCGTGAAACATGCAGAATGTCACCGGCGTGGGTCGTCTTGTTCAAGATTGCAGACCAATTCAGCACAGAGAATTATGCATTTGCTCCCTCTGAGATTATTACTAACGTACGCCATGAGCACACAAAGCCCGGGAGAAAAAGTTCATCGCTGGGATCGTGGTTTGTTGCAGAATGTTCTTCGGAATGGTCTGTAGAAAACTTAGAGAGATCACCAGAATGGGTGTCTATGGCAGTCCTAGAGGGATTGCGAGCAGACCTGGGAGAGAATTTTCCAGTAGCGTCATCCTTCGCACATAGATGGCGGTATGCCTCAACACAAGATCCTATTGGATCCAACTACCTTCACAACGACAACCGCAGCCTGTGGATTACAGGAGACTGGTGTCTTGGCAACGGTATTCAATCCGCTCATACCAGCGGTCTTTCTGTAGTGAACGAGCTGCTGACAGACATGGGCCATGGTAGTTTTTCTTAAAACCGACGAGCCATGCCTGCTCGCTACCCCAACCTGTGGTTGCGACCGATTTACGGATGTCTCGCTTTCGACGAATGTCTTAACTGGATCAACCAGAAGAGCTTTTTAATTGGACCGAGAGTCTATTCGTCGTCAGACGTACTCTCAGTATTTCTATTATAGCGCTTGTTAAATCTTGCCACCCTGCCGTCTCTAGTGGCAGATTTTTGCTTACCTGTGTAGAAGGGGTGCGATGCACTTGATATGTCAACCGTCATATAAGGGTACGTTCCTCCTTCATATTCCTTTGTCTCATTGGTCTGTACCGTAGAATTGATCAGGAAGTAAGTGTCGGACGAGGTGTCATGGAAAAGAACCTCTCTATATTCTGGGTGTAATTCTGTTTTCATTTAGGTTTTCCGATTCGGTAAAGTGGAATCACTCGATTAAGTTCCGCGACGATTTTGCCTTATCTAGCTGCGGAAAGCACCCTACTTTCGCTCCGTCGCTAGAATCTTTGGGAGCTGAGGTCCCGCAACTGTAACCCTTACTTGGGACTCCCATTGGCTTCTTTGTATTGCGAAGCAACGGTGTGGATTTATTAGAACAGGCCTTCTCGGGTATCGACTATAGCGGAGGATCGAAGAGAAGGGTTTAATTGGGGTGGACGATGGGGATTGAACCCACGACCGCCTGAACCACAACCAGGAGCTCTACCAACTGAGCTACGCCCACCACAATAGATGAATTATAGTACTGGCGCATCTGCTTACCAGCACTTTCTTAAATCACAAGACCAATCGAAATCCAAAAGTTATATTTACACCAGTTCGAACAATGGGAGGGGGAAATGGTCTGGGAACCCGAGATCGAAGAGATCAAACGTCGAGTCGAGATGGCGGAAAAAATGGGCGGTGAGAAAGGCGTCGAGGTACAACGAAGCCGGGGCAAACTCACAATCCGAGAACGACTCGATAAATTTTCAGATTCAGGATCTTTTCAAGAAATCGGTCGATTAGCAGGTAGCGCTTCTTATGAAGGAAATCAGCTGATTGACGTGAGGCCCTCAAATATCATCATCGGAACAAGCCACGTGGACGGAAGAAAAGTCGTCGTAAATGGCGGTGATTTCACTGTGCGTGGGGGTGCTGCTGACGCAAGCATAGGCAACAAAATGGCTTATGCCCAAAATATGGCTGGTGATTGGCGTCTTCCCTATATCCGACTACTAGATGCCACTGGCGGCAGTGTCAAAACCTTTGAACAGATGGGGAGAACCTATATACCGACTAACCCTACTCCTGGAATAGAGAAACTTCTCTGTGAAGTCCCAGTGGTGAGTGCTGCACTCGGCTCAGTTGCGGGATTGCACGCAATTGATGCATGCCTATCTCATTTTAACGTGATGGTGAAAGGTATCAGCCAGGTTTTCCCAGGAGGACCACCCGTAGTCAAGGCCGCGCTAGGGATCGACATTACAAAAGAGGAACTCGGCGATGAAAGATCTCAAGTCTTTGAGGCAGGTGTCATCGATAATTTAGCCGAGACCGAGGAAGAAGCATTTGAGATGATCAGAAAATTCTTGAGCTATCTACCCTCCAACGTTTGGCAAATGCCACCAAGAATTGATACCGGTGATGATCCCGAAAGAAGAGATGAGTCTCTTTTGTCTGCCATACCTAGAAACAAGAGACAGGTCTATAACGCCTTTAAAATAATTGAAGCGATTGTCGACAAGGACTCTTTTTTTGAGATCACACCGCACTATGGAAGGTCAAGAATAGTCGGTTTGGCAAGAATTGATGGTTATCCCACAGGAATTATGATCAATAATCCAAAGCGTTTAGGTGGCTCCATGGACGTGGCTGCGGGCACTAAAGTCATGCGTTTTCTTTCTATGTGTGACACTTTCCATCTGCCAATGGTTTATCTCGCTGACGAGCCAGGTTTTATGTCAGGCCCCGACGAACAATCGAAGGGAATTCTGCGTGCAGGCGCCAAAATATCCTGCACAACGTTGAGAACACAGATGCCATGGTGCTCAATTATCATCCGGCAGCTCTACGGGGTAGCCGGAAATCTGCATGAGAGGCCGGGGGGTATGTTCAAACGAGTAGCATGGCCCTCAGGTCACTGGGGTTCTATGCACATATCGGGTGGTGTTTCTGCTGCCTATCGAAGGGAGATAGACGAGGCCGACGACCCGCATGCCAAACGCGCTGAAATCGAGGCCAGGCTTGACGCGCTCGCCTCCCCGTTCAAAACGGCTGAGGCTTTCAACATCGAAGACATCATGGACCCCAGGGAAACGCGCCCAATGCTCGCTGATTTTTTGAGAACCGCTCAACCAATGATCGAATCTCAACTCGGTCCTACTTCCGTACCATTCATGCCCTGAGGTGACCATGAAAATTAAGAACGCTGAATCACAAATAGAAATAGTCTGGGACACGTCGGGAATCCCACATGTCTTTGCGAAGAATATTGCAGACGCTTACCGAGGCATGGGCTACGTCTCTGGTAAAGAGCGATTATGGCAGACCCATCAGAGCACAGCCTATGCAAACTGCGAGGCTGCTGCCTTGCTCGGAGAAAAATTTCTAGCACAAGACGCGATCCAAAGAGCTTGTAACGTTCATGGCAAGCGAACAGGCTTGCCGGCCAGTCCTGGAGACTGGATTGTCGATGCGTATCTGGATGGCATAAATTCGACAGTTGAACAACTGGATGAGGTGCCACCTGAATTCGAAAACGCTGGCGCTACACCTCGGATTTTTACCAGGGAAGACGTAGCAGCCAGATATCGATTCACATCCTGGTTTCAACACAAAAGTTGGACTGAAAAACTCACCATTGGCCGACTCATGGCGACGCATGGTATCGACTATTTTCGCAATAACCTCCTGCATTTCTCCACTGACGATGAACGGGTAGTTGGTGAACTCGCTCCCGCCTTAAAAGATATCTCAACAATCCCATTTGCTTTAGCCTACCCAGAAGCAGCGCATCTAGTTACATCAGGCAGTAACAATTGGGCAGTGCAAGGACGCTTGTCAAAATCCGGAAAACCAATCATCGCAACTGATCCTCACCAACCACACACGATTCCTAACACGTTCTTGTACATTCATTTGCATGCGCCAGGATGGGATGTGTTCGGCGCAGCTTTCCCCGGAGTTCCCTACTTCATGATGGGTACGACTCGAGATGTGTCATGGGGCCTGACGACGGGCTTTATTGACTCATATGATGTTTATATTGAAAAACTCGAATCCGGCAATAAATACCTATATGACGGTCACAGGAACCTTTTGACAGAAAGAACCGAGACAATCCCCATCAAGAATCTGTCCGACAGAAACATATCTATCCGCTACACCGGGCACGGCCCCTTACTCGAGGACCTGTGCCGCGAGCTGGGTATGGATGCAAAAAAACCCCAAGGCTATGGCACCTCGTTGCATTGGGCTCTCGCTGACGTGCCGACTTCTGCTGGCGCCTTGGCGGAGCTGCCACTCGCAAAATCTTCAGAGGAATTCGGCGAGAAACTTTTTGAGAATGATGTTTGCCCACTCGTGAACAACATCATCTGTGTTGACCAAGGGGATAATTTACATCGATTCATTGCTACAACCATGGAAGCAAGAACGAGTGTGACTGGATCAGTGCCCTTACCTGGATGGGACTCACGCTACACTTTTAAGCGTTCAACTAAAGACGAGCTCACGGTTGAGGTGAATCCATCTTCAGGTTACTCCTTAACTGCGAATAATGACACCATGGGAGAAAAAGGACCTTACTACATACATAACTTTCCCACACACAGTGCAAGGGCAGACCGAATCAGTCAGATATTAAACTCGAAGGAAAAATTCGAGGTCACCGACTTCAAAGAGGCCCAACTAGACTTAAAGGACTTGCGCGCCGAAGCCGTCTTAAGTGACCTATTACCGCTAATAGAAGAAAGCAACGAACCGAAAGTGAAAAAAGCGGTCAGCATATTGTCAGATTGGGATTACGTTGCCTCCTCGGATTCCACCGCGGCGTGCATTTTTTATCCCTTCATGGACCAGATGTGGTCCCGGAAATTCATGCGCAAGGTGCTTTCGGATGACTTTCTCAGAGTAATCCCCGGAGCCGCCCCAGGACTGAACAGGTTCGATGTAAAACACTTCCTTCATCCGGACAGTCCGTGGAACACTCACAAGAAAGAGATGGTATTGGTCATTACCGAATGTTTGCGGCAAGTGATGGACAGCCTAGAGTCTGAGTTCGGCAAAAATATGAGTGAGTGGGAATGGGGAAAAATCCACCAAGTACAATTTTCACACCGCCTTGCCAAAAAGGGCACCTGGGCACATATGAAGGTAGAAGCTCAACGATCTGGTGGGAGCCCAACAACCCTCGCCATGGCTATGCACCTCGGGCCTGGCCCGGGCAGGGCCGAAGGAGAACAACTGCCCTATCGCGTCTTCCATGGCCCAGCTTTCAGATGGATTGTTGATATGGCTGACCCATACCATGTTCACTTCGTTATTGCTGGAGGAAATGGAGGCAGCCCAACAAGCAAATTCGCGACAAATCAATTTCAAAGCTGGATGGATGGAGAGTATTTGAAGGTTAGCTTTATTCGGGAAGAGCTCGAAGTTGATGAAACCTGGCAATTTGATTGAAACGAAATCACCGAGATTTCTTCAATTTGACTCTTTGCCTCGTAATTCCAGGAGTTCAGCTTGTTCTCGCTGCGCGGCAGCCCATATGCTTTGCGTTTCGCTAGCTGGCCCAAAAGCGCTGGGCGGCATCAACAGTTTTCTCTGGTTTTCAGTAATCCCTGGGTAATTATCGGAATTGTAATAAGCAGGGCTCCAAGCTACGGCATGGGGGGAGTACTTGAAAAAGATGGTACGCCTTTCCCCCTCACCTTCCCAGGGGATGGTCCCATGAGCACAGGCCTCGGTGAATATAATCGCGTCCCCGGCATTGACAGCGACCTGATCCACGCACTCCGGAATCTCATCCTGAGTTTTGCTGATCTTCCAGTCTCCGGGCAACTCGATATTGACTTTGTGGCTACCCGGAACACAGGCGAATCCGCCTGCCCCCGGCCTCACGTCATCGAGTTCAAATGCGACGGCAACTAACCCGTTAAAAAAACGGCCATTGCTGAAACGGTAAAAACACTGGCCGCCGTCGGTCGGCCCAACCAGATCCGTTGGACCGCCGGCTCCCTGCCCGCCCCCGTGGAGATAAAGCAAGTGGTTATGATTTTCGCTATCGATCTTCACATAATCATGGTCGAGTCGATAATGTTTTCCCAACAGCATCTCCAGATAGGGCTGCAGAGATGGAAGATCGATAAGATTCAAATATTCGCCTCCCCACTCCAAGGTTGATGGCGAGGACCAGGCAAGTTTCGTATCCGAATTATTTGAGGTTCTATCTGAGCCTAGTATCCCTACTCCACTTTTTCTTTTTGACTCAAGGGTTGACGATAGTCGAGATAGTTGCTTTTTCGTTAGCGCATCTCGAACCACGAGATATCCGCGTAAATCAAAAAGATACTTCTCGTGCTCATCCATAATTGATCTGTTCCAGTAAGGTAGACTTCTCCACAGTTTATTAGCTATTTAGTCACTGCTCAAAGAGATCCGTCTGTTTATCCGTTTTTCGTGGCTTGTTCCTTCCCTTTCTGCTGCCATGCTTTTTTAAAATAATCTTCTTTTCTTCTCTCGCCGAATTACTTTTCTTTATCTGGCCGATTCGGGTTCTGGCTTCTTTCGCAGCCCTTTGATGATCTACTATGGGTGCTGGATAGTGATTGTCTAACACCACGCCGTAGCGCTTCTGATCAGTTACGGACAATTTCCATGGTGCATGAATATGCTCTGCCCCCAGGGACTCCAATTCAGGGACCCACCTCCTGATGAAGACGCCATCTGGGTCCTGGTCATTCGATTGTTTTTCAGGACTGTAGATTCGGACCGTATTGATCCCAGTGGTCCCCGATTGCATCTGAAACTGCGAGTAATGGATACCTGGCTCATAGTCTAGAAATTGTGTTGCAAGAAACTTGGCCGTTCTATCCCAATGAAGCCATAAATCATAACTTGCGAATGAGACCAACATGGCTCTCATTCTGAAGTTAATCCACCCTGTTTCCCTCAAGTAACGCATACATGCATCTACAAATGGATATCCGGTCTCACCTCGGCACCAAGCTTGGTAGTACTCTTCGTTGAATGAGTTTTCTCTGATGCCATCGAAAGATTTCGACATATTCTCGAATTCGATCGCTGGTTCAGATTCTAGTTTTTGAATGAAATGACAATGCCAATGGAGACGGCTTTTATATGCACCCAGTGCTTTAAGAGCTGTTCCACGAATATTTTTATCCAGAGATCTCAAGTAATCTTGCCTGTCAGTGACACGTGAGACGATTTGACGCATTGATATAGCACCAACTGCCAGATGCGTACTCAACCTTGAGCAGGCTTCCTCCGCTGATGCAGGCGAGGACATATCCGTGTGATAGCTCAAACCCCTTCTGTTTAGAAAGTCGTCCAAAACTTGTTCAGGATTCATCGCCCACCAGGCGTTTTTGTTTTCACTCACAAGCGTGCCGTTAACAATGCTAGGCCACCGGCTCTCCCAGCCTGGCGTGCTTTCAGCATGAACGAACTGTACCGACTCTGGTGAATCGAGAGGTCCTTGCTGCATCCGTTTATTCCACCGAGCCGCCCAACCATCTCGATTCTTCAGGTCTCTAAAAACGCCATTCGAAGGGTATTCAGCAAAGCCAATGTTGTTCGAAAGACTCCATTCTTTAATCCGTTCACTTATGCCCATCCCGCAGGAGGTTTCTGTCACTTCATGCGTATGAATAACCTGAAAGCTTAATTCAGAGAAAAGGGTTTTCATCACCTCAAGGGTCTTACCTACTCTGACGATCAATTGCCCCTCTCTATCCTGAAGCTCCCTGCGCAAGGTATTGATGGAGTGTCGAAAGACCTGGAACTGACGAGCTGAACGATCGGGCGCGGCCCAATAGTCTGGGTCAATAATATAAACCAACATCACAGGACCGCCCGAAGCAGCCTTAATCAATGGCATGTGATCCTCTAATCGCAAATCACGGCGAAACCAAACGAGTTGTCTCTTTTTTTTCTCCACACTCTAAGGTTAGCGATCGGGTCGTTTGTTTTGCGTGATCCTCCTTAATCGTAATCCCCACGCAAGATCGATATAAAGACTAGGCGCAGGATCTTGCCTTTTCGGTTAGTCTCGAGACCAAAGCGCAAATAAAAATGAGAGGCTCAGGGAGGGCAGAAACGATGAATGAACTCAATAAGAAGAGCGCCGGCGAACTCGCGGCACTCATAAAAGAAAAACAGGTCTCGAGCACCGAAGTCGTTGAAGCTCACTTGAGGCGGATCGAGGAAGTCAATCCTGCCGTAAACGCTGTCACAATCGCATTAGGAGACACTGCCCTGGCAGCAGCAAAGAAAGCTGATGATGCCTCCGATTCTGAACGCGAGAGAACATTTCATGGAGTACCTTTCACAATCAAGGAAAATATAGATCTGATAGGAACTCCGACTACAAATGGAATTCCTCTGATGGCTGAAGCGATGCCGCCGAGAAATGCACCCATCGTTGACAGAATGTTAGCGGCCGGAGCAATACCAATCGGCAGAACCAATTTGCCAGAATTGGGTATGCGCTTGGATACCGATAATCCTTTAAGAGGAAGAACGTTTAACCCATGGGACAAAACACTAACTCCAGGAGGTTCGAGCGGAGGTGAAGGAGCGGCTATCGCAACGGGTATGAGCCCGTTCGGATTGGGCAATGATATCGGTGGCTCCCTGCGCAATCCAGCATATTGCTGCGGCATTGCCTCGTTAAAACCAAGTATCGGGAGACTGCCTTTCGTAAATTCAATTGAGCCGGTGGATATGGGTATATCGGGTGCTTTCCTCACGGATGGACCCATGGCGAGATCCGTTGGCGATTTGAGAAACGGACTGAAAGTCATGGCTGGTCGACATATTGATGACCCGCAGTCTGTCGATGCTCCGTTAACAGGAGTTATCCCAGACAAACCAAAAGCAGCTTTGATAAGAGCGATTCCCGGTTTCAAACTAACAGATGCGACTCTTCGCGAGATCGACCGAGCTGGCTCTATACTTGCCGACCGAGGATGGATTGTCGAGGAAACGCTGGCACCAGAAGTTCCGAGAGTCTACGAAATCTGGGGAACGGTATTAAACAATGGAATGATGGGTGCAATCCCCCCCGAGGTTTTCAAAAAAGAGACAGCGGATTATCTGGAACGTGAATCTAAACAGTTTCTGGAGAACGGAATAAGCCTGGACGAAGCACTAATTGAGAGACGTCGACTCAGACGCCTATGGTCAGCATTCCTGACCGAGTACGCGGTTTGTATCGGCCCGACCTGGACTAATCCCCCATGGCCAATTGACACGGATCTTGACCCAGACAAGGGCCCTGACGAATTATCTGAAAGTTTTATTTTCATCGCTCCCGGCAACTGTCTGGGTATTCCCTCTGTTGCGTTACCGATGGGTGTATCAGAAAACTTACCAACCGGCATACAAATCTATTCTGAAGTTTATCGCGAAGACCTCTGTCTTGGCGCAGCCGAAATAATTCAGAGTGAAGCAGCTTGCCCGACCCCGATAGACCCCATGTTCTGAGCTCAAATGCTGGATATCGTTCTCAGAATAAACGCTGGGCTGGTTCACGGCGGACACTGATTCACGTAGAATCACAAATATCGCACCCATAGCTCAACTGGATAGAGCACCTGCCTTCTAAGCAGGGGGTTCGGGGTTCGAGTCCCTGTGGGTGCGCCATTTTTACAAGTAGGGTATCTATAACGTTGATGAGAAGACTTTTAACGGCAGGAATAACTCTTTTCCTTCTCAGTTCTTGTGGAGACGGAGGTGGCGGTGGTTCTTCTTCAGCGGATAGTTCAACTAGTTCTGGCCCATCTGGTGGAAGCGGCTCATCTGGTGGCACGACACCGAGCAACGCCCCACCCGCCTTTTCAAGTAGCTCCTCCTTCTCCGTAGTCGAGAATAACACTGCGGCAGGAACCATTGAGGTGGATGATGCAGATTCTAACGACACACTAGCGCTGAGCATCTAAGGCGGGACGGATGCTGATCTCTTTGAGCTGGGTGTTTGTAATGCAAGTAGGTGTACGAGTAATTCACTCAGGTTTAAGACAGCCCCCAATTTTGAGGCGCCAGGTGATGCATCTGGCGATAATGTCTACGAGGTGACCGTCGGTGCATTCGACGGAACTCTCACGGTCACGCAGGACTTATCTATTTCGGTATCGAATGCGGTGGAAGGCAGGGTCGTAGATGCACCGCTCTCCAATGCCACAGTCTGTTTGGACGTAAACGAGGACTCTGAGTGCGGGGCAGATGAAGGCAATGTCAGTTCAGATAGTCAGGGCTACTATGCGCTAGCAGAAACAGAAGCCCAGTCAGGTTTTGAACAAAGAGTTCTATCGATTGGCGGTACAGATATTTTGACTAATAAGGAGCTTCCCAGCCTTGCTCTTATAGCTGAAGTGCCTGCTGATCCTTCGCAAGCAGTAGCGGTAACACCTTTAAGCACAGTGGTGTCGGTCGCTACAGATCCAGCCTCTGTATTAATAGCGCTTGGCTTTCCAGAAACAGTCACGCCCGACCAGATTACGAGTATCGATCCATGGACTGTAGCAACGGATAGTTCTGATTCTTCAAGCGAATTCGAAAGTTCAGCTGCATTGGCAGAAAGTATTGGGATTACGACATCTGAATTACAGGATGTTGCTGAGAATGTAGTCACCACATCCGTTCAAATAGCTAATCTGATACAGACAGCAGACGCCGTGGTAGCCGACACAACGACATCCGGCGTACAGAGTGATGCTGAGCGTGCAGCCATGATTACCAGCACGGTGACCAAAGAGCTTGTCGAAACAATTGACGCCGCAGTTGCTTCAGCAGGAAGTGCAGCCGAGGCCAGCGTGGATCTGGGTGATGCCGCGGTTACGAACGAGGTATTGCAGGAAACGGCAGAAGAATCAGCAGCATTAATTGTCGAGGAAATCGAAGAAAAGCAAACAGACGGTACTCTGGATCTTTCCGATACCAATGACGCGACGGTAGCGGAGATCCTCCAGATTAAAGAAACGCAGGAAGTGATCACTCAAACAGGGCTTGACAGAGACCAATCAGAAAACATAAAAGCAGTTGCCACAACTGCGGCCGAAACCAATGCACTTATTGAAACAAAAGTCGCTGACGTGGGCGTCGCTGTTTTGACCACCGCATCCTCTGCGGAGGATATTGCCGGAATCGTAACCAATACCACTGTATTAGCTGAGCAGTTGGTTACCGGTGAAATCACGACAGAAACTTATACCACTTCGTCAGATGTAGATGCACAAGCCAGTGCAAGTGTTGGGCTTAATGACAAGGTGGACCAATTAACAGTTGATACTGACGGAGATGGTGTTCTCGATATTAATGATGCGTTCCCCAATGATGCGAATGAAACATCAGATACCGATGGAGATGGCATCGGTGACAAAGCGGATGCGTTTCCCAATGATGCAACCGAAACAGTAGATTCCGACGGCGATGGTGTTGGTGACAATGCGGATGCCTTTCCTTCGCTCGCTACCGAGACAACTGATACAGACTTAGACGGTGTAGGCGATAATGCAGATGCCTTCCCCAACGATGCGACGGAGACGCTGGACTCTGATGGAGATGGTGTCGGAGACAATGTTGACGCATTTCCCAATGATGCAACCGAAACATTAGATACCGACGGTGATGGTGTTGGCGATAACGCGGACACTGATACTTTTTCCAAGAAACAGATTGTGACCCCAGATTCTTTATCCATAACTATGCCGAGCGACGCTGATGACGAAGTCACGTTATCTCTAAACTACCAAACTAACCCCGTTTCGGTCAGAACGACGGGCATCGGAGTGAAAATCTTCTTTGATAGCAGCAAGGTAACGTTCACTTCACTCGTCATCGAATCTGATGAAGATCTCCTTCAGGCAACGATAAACTCCGCTGACATCCAGAATGACTCAAATAATCTGGATACGGATGAGCTAACAGATAAGTTCGCGAATGTCGCCTACGTATCATTCACCGGTGAATTTGCGGTCCCTAGTACACCGCTATACACAATAAGCTTTAAAGCCACTGATGCTTTTAACTCTGGCGCCACTCAGATCAATTTCACACTTAAGACAGCACAGGAGTTTAAGGGCGAAGAAAGCAGCGTAACCTTGAGTTATTAAGATAGTGTCTCAATCGACTTGGACGGGCGTGCTCTCCTACGACCCCATGATCCTTTGAGAAGCGCTGATTTTCTGAACGAGCTCTTTACCTACCGCCCACTCACTACCTTTTGTTCTCGAAATCGTTTGCTTCGGATTCAATCACTTGGTGGTTCTGGCTGGTCTAGCGGCAACCTCGTCTTAATGTAATCCTCTATCTCAGTTGGTGTCGTCCTCGTCGCATCCCCACCGACCGCGCCATCAATCAAGGAATCCCCGCTAAACCCAAACAAATATCTGATGATCAACAATCCATCAGTGAGCGGTTCTACATACCCATCGCCATCCACGTCTATGCTCAGATCAATTCCGCAAGATGCTGGGGCTTCCGCACACGCAGAAATTTGAGACTCCATAGCAGATGCCACTGCTGAGTCTTTATCACCAATGGTTATAAGTCCGAAGCTGGAAGGGTCGTTCAGCACAGCATTGTTATCGCTCGCCCCGTCTGAATTGGTATCTACCGTCTTGCTCGCATCGCTAGGAAAAGCATCGGCATTATCTCCAACACCATCACTATCCGTGTCTTTAGTCTCCGAAGCATCATTAGGAAAGGCGTCCAATGTATCTAGGACGAGGTCACCGTCTGAATCTCCGAAGATAGAGGATCCGAAGGTTCCGCTCCCTAATGGAAAGGCCACTGATGAAAGCGGCAGGAACGCCACAATAGGGAGCGCTAACTTGATTAAAAAGCGGACTAGCTTCGAGGACACCCTATTCTCTCCCTACCAAGGCAGCTCCCCATCGACCCGCCCCGCGGGCGGAGTCGTGAAACGTTTCGGCAATTCAGCCGACTTAGTATCACGATCCTGTCTCGCCATCATGTCCTTCTGCATGCTTGAACTCGAGGATGAAGGAAAAGCTGAATCGATCAGAGACTTCCAGGCAAATCTATCTAGACACCCGTTCCCGTCGTTGTTTTGCATGGAAATTGCAGCAATATTCACGTAACTGGGTCCTGTGCAAGTGATTCTGCTCGCCTCTATTCCAGAATTTTCGTTCCAGATCGTCAGGGTCCCCCCTTCGTTCACTGCTATCGAACTCGTATCGCTCAATATTGTGTTGCCCCCTATCGTTAATGTGGAGCTTTCTAGGCTTATGTCGCCATCGATAGAAACAGTTTCGTTTATGTTATTGACCCAAGCCTGCCCACCTTTTTGAAGTCGTATTGCTGTGGGTGCGGCAAGTTTTCCATCGCCTCGCAATGATAATCGAAATGTCCCACCATAAAAGGTTGAAATGCCAAAATTATTTCCTTCTATCTTTGCAGTTCCGGTGATATTAGCCATTGCCACACCATTAAACTGTATACCTGTATCCACTCCCTCTATCAGTGAAGTTTCATCGTTACCTCCTATGTACGCGGCAGCACCGTTTTGAATAAAGACACCATAGGGGTTGCCACTTTCTCCGTCGCCCTTTATCGAAACGTTAGTTAGGTCGCCATTTGAAGAGCGAGAAAACAAAACGCCCCAAGAGTCATCTGCTCCCATCTCTATATCGATATCGTTGATGTAGAGACCGTTACCGAAACTCGACACGAGCCCAGCTATGAAATATTCTCTATCGGCAACTAATTTTCTGGGAATCAATTTAGCTCTATTTGAGGGGTTAACTGTCCTATCCGAAATAAGAGCAACAACCTGATTTTTGGGCTGAACCATATTGACAACAACTTCGTCGTTTTCCCCAACTTCTTCTATGAAGCGGTACGCACCAAAACAACTACCCGTCAGTAAAAAAATCATGTAGTCCTCATGGACGTGAGCGTGATATGCCTCGATCAACGCAGACTGATTTGCAGAGCAGTCGATCGTCTTCACGACGGCCCCGCTCTCATCAGAATTCGCCCATCGGGCGTTAGCTACAATGTTTGCGATATCAGCCTTCGTTTCTACTATCTTATCGATCAGATAGTTGTTGTTTGTGTTGAAATCCGTGGCATCCGCTATCTCACCATTCACAAAGGTTTTTGGAATTGAAACCTCCTCCGCACTCAAAGTGATCGGTAAGAACAACAGAAAAACAGCGATTATCCGGTACATATTCTATTCTCCAATCTAGTGACTGGGGCCAAAACAAGACTCAACTAGCGGCTCATAGTTTACCTTAAAAGCGATTAGCGTTTATAGACCTCCCACCTGCGAAAATATTTGACTTCCAAGGTTGGTGAGTCGAGCCAGGCATGAAACTACATTGACCGTTTACCCTTCGTCTACCCCTTGATGAAATCTGCAAGTAGACGAGATAGCTCTGCGGGGCGCTTCCATTGATAGAAATGTCCTCCACCGATATGTGGAGCACTTTCCGCGTTAGGCGCCATTTTAAGAACATCATCCTCAATCCCATTCGTAACCGGGTCATCCCCCGCAAAAACCGATAAAAAAGGTTTTTGTGATGTCGCAAAGAATTCTCGAGCTGCTTTTTGATCCTCTAGAGAGGAATCCGGTAACGTCGGGACATGACTCGGCATAGCCCTTGGTCCCATCTTAAAAGACGGGTCTGGAAATGGAGCTTCGTATGCTCTAAGCAGATTAGTAGCAAAGGGCGAAATTTTTTCTAACCCCAGACGCTGAAAAAGATAGTGAGCTGCGATCGCTAGTTGAGATCTATTCTCCATTTGAAAAGAGCAAAGCAGTCCAATGGGCAGATTTTCCGTATCCCAACAAAACTTTTGCCAATACATAAATTTGAGAGCAGGGCTGAAATTCTCTTTTTCCTCACCGCTCAAACTTGCCCCATCCATTTCACCGACCTCTTTGGCCATTGAGAATAGGGTCAATTTTGGTCCGTTTTTTCGAAATTCCTGGACCTGCTTAATAACCTTCTCAGAGACATCCGGGTTGTAGGGCAAACCTGTATTGCCCATCGAAATTTTATCAAAGCGATCGGGCTCTCTCGCCACCATCCTAAGTCCAATCAAACCACCCCAGTCTTGACCGAAGAATGTTAAACCGCTGAAGTCATTTTCGCTGAGCCACGCCGTCATCCAGTCCACCTGATTTTGATAGCTGTAGTCTTCCCTGGCAGCTGGCTTGTCTGACTTCCCATAGCCGGGAAGGTCCGGGGCAATTACCCGAATACCCTGATTAACAAGATGAGGCACCATTCGAGCATAAAGATAGCTCCAAACTGGTTGTCCATGCATTGCTAATAGAATCGGCCCGTCTCGAGGTCCCTCATCGATATGGTGGATTCTCAAATCTGATCCGTCTTTGGTTTTAATCGTGGTGTAGCACGGCTCAAAGGGATAGTCTTTTAGGTTCTCGAATTGCTCGTCTGGGGTGCGAAGGATTTCCATGTCGATTTTTACTCATAGCGATGATTGCACCCAATCATCCTATCAACATGCCCACGCAAGACACAGCTCATTTTTCCGCTCCTAATCTTGGCACACAAGATACCCATTGGAGCCTAAGGCTATGTCTGCGCGCACTCGAAAAGGGGATTTCTCATCAAAAGGTTTCTGAAGTACTTATCGATTTCACTCCTTGTAGCCCTCTTGGGCTTCGGACTCTATTACCCATTTCGGGGCGATCCGGTATTTATGATCGCTGGTCAAGCATTGACTTGAGACGAAGTCGAGTATCCTGACAACTGGGGCTTCACTAATGCGCACACCACGATCATGGTTGAAACAAATCCAGTCGATCCGCACTCAGTCACAACTCTCTGCTTTACAAGTTCAGATGGGGTAGATTTATTTGTTCCAGCCATGGATGGACACACAAAGAGTTGGCCAGCTCTCGCGTTAGCTGACAATCAAGCTAGGATTAAGATAGCTGACGAAGTCTATCCCATTTTGCTCGAACTGGTGACAAAGGACGCGATGATCTCTCAGCTTGCCCCGATGGCTAGGAGAAAATTCCCTGACCTTGATCTACCCGACCCAAAGAGCGCTCCGAAAGACATCTGGTTATTTAAGGTTCAACCAAGGATCTCCCCCTGAGGGACAATCAGTTACGATCGTTGACCTTGAGTGAGCTTCTTTGTTTGATAGCGTCTGCGTAATCTCTCTATGAACAAATATAGGTTTAATTGAATCAGTATTTTGCTGGTATGCAAAAAATCTCTTACTTTTCTGTGTTTGATACGTTTGTTGCTCATCCGCGCCAATAATCAGTTTAATCGTCTCAGTGGACCTAAACTTGTTATTCGTTATCGCTAATTCCTTCCCCAAGGAGCAGCTTGTGTCGTGGCAGCGCCACTACTCAACAATCGAACGAAAGCCTCTTCATGTCAAACCAATTCTGACTAATTCTTGAGAAAATTAACTTTTAGCTGCCATTTCGTTCGCGAACTTCAAGATCCAAACACCCACTAAAGAGCTCAATATAAATCTGGTAATAAAAAGGAGAGCTGCGGGAAACCCAAGGAGAAGTAAAATCCACCATCTCAGGAATTCCGACCACGATGAGACCCACATGAATACCTGATACAAAAGATTAAAGTAGCCGTCTAAGTAACTGAGCGCGGTGATTTCAGGTGCAACAAATAAGGCGTGAATCCCCATGATCAGGATCCAAACATCTCCCCAGATAAATAGATAGCCGAGGTGCGTTAAAACCTGTTTCACGGGTCTTTCCTAGCTAGTTTGTGAGGCGTTAATCGCTTTCAGGGCCATCACATTTGCATTTTTTATCGCCTCCATAGTTGGGGCCTTTTTACTGATATCACCCAATTCCCGTAATGGCGTGTGAACCACGTCATGCCCCTCAACTGCCTCCATCCTCTTTAGCCAGGCGCAAACACGGGGAAAAGGTGTTAAATCAAATACGTTTGTGAACGCTGGTTTTACCTGTCCGATTTCTGCATAAGCAGCGATATCAGCCAACGTAACGTGATCTCCGCAAAGGAATTCATGTTGCTTCAAATGGTAATTCTCAAGAGTCGCGAGCGCCCCCGAAAGACTCCTCTTGGCATTTTCTTGTATAACCTCTGGTATATCGAGGTCTTTCCGAACCTTCGGCGCCACCAGACCCAGCGATGCCTCCCGCACGTTGCGATGATGGTAATGAAGGTATGCGTCTATCTTAGCTCTTTCACGCTCATCCTCGGGATAGAGATCGAACCATTTATGCGTTCTCGATAAATAAGTCATGATGGCGTGCGCCTCCCCCAAGGTGAACCCGGTATCAGGCTCCTCGATACACGGTATGGTTCCAGAGGGATTTTTTGCAAGATAATTAGGGTTGCGGCTACCATTATCTCCTTTCGAGCCTGGATTTATCAGGGACAACTGGAATGGGAGCTTCTTCAAAATTAGCAGCCAAAGTACCGCTCTGACCGGTTGAGAGAAAGGTACCCCGTAGACAATTAATGGTTGCATAACACCCTCCAGGATTGAGAACTAAATTCAAGTGTACCGGAAACGTCAATCGTTCGCGCAGAGAGAAAAATGGTAAGCTCCGCTTGGAGGAGAATTTAGATGGCTATACCTACAAAAGAAGAACTGGGCTTTGACCCCGACGCATTGAGAGATAAATACCGGGTCGAACGTGATAAACGACTTCGCGAGGACGCGAATGATCAATATAACGAGATCAAAGGCGAGTTTAGTAATTTTATTGAAGATCCCTATATAACCGAGGATATTGACAGGGAGCCACTCACGGACGAGGTTGAAGTCGCAATAATTGGTGGCGGATTCGGTGGCTTGATTGCTGGAGCACGCTTGAGTGAGCTTGGCTTTGAAGACATCCGCATCATCGAAAAAGGCGGCGATTTCAGCGGCACATGGTATTGGAATCGATATCCTGGAGCCGCCTGTGACACCGAGGCATACATCTATCTCCCTCTTTTAGAAGAACTTGACTACGTTCCATCCCAAAAATACGCGCACGCTCCGGAGATACTGAGTCACAGCAAAAATATCGCGGAGAAATACGGTCTCTACGAGAACGCTTGCCTACAAACTGAAGTAACCGGAATGCAGTGGGATGAAAAAGAGTCCAAATGGGTGCTACAGACAAATCGACAAGACCGATTCAAAGCAAAATTTGTCATAATGTCTAACGGGCCGCTTCACCGTCCCAAATTACCGGGCATCGAGGGCATCAATTCTTTCAATGGTCACGCTTTTCACACCAGTCGGTGGGATTATGAGTATACGGGCGGGGATTCCAATGGGGCTCTGGAAGGACTGCGCGACAAGAGAGTGGCGATAATTGGGACCGGCGCCACCGCTGTCCAGTGCACACCTCACGTTGGGGAAGCGGCCAAGCAGTTATATGTTTTCCAAAGGACACCCTCCTCTATCGATGTCAGAGCAAATCGAAAAACAGATCCAGAATGGGCTGCGAGCCTCAAACCGGGCTGGCAAAAAGAGAGGATGGATAATTTCAACATCCTTTGTTCAGGAGGAGTCGTTGAAGAAGATCTCGTTAAGGATGGATGGACCGAGATAATTCGTAATCTCATTTCGATGGCCAACTACCGGGGAGAGGATACGAATTGGGACGAAGTGCCTCAATTAATGGAAATAGCTGACTTCCAAAAGATGGAACAAATAAGGGCCAGGGCTGCGGAGTTGGTGAAAGATCCGAAAACCGCAGAATCACTCAAGCCTTATTATCGACAATTCTGCAAAAGGCCCTGTTTTCACGATAGCTATTTACAAACCTTTAACCGCGAAACGGTCCAATTGGTCGATACAAATGGAGAAGGAGTCGAGAGAATTACCGAAAGAGGCGTGGTTGCTGGCGGAAAAGAATATGAGGTCGACTGCATCATATTTGCCACGGGCTTTGAGGTAGGCACTTCTTATGTACGAAGATCAGGCTATGACGTTACCGGCTCGGACGGCATAAATTTAAGCGACAAGTGGGCTGAGGGCATGAGAACCCTGCATGGCGTGATGACTAGTGGCTTTCCTAACCTCTTCATCATTAGTAACTCTCAGGCGGGCTTTACAACTAACTTCCCTCACGCGATGGATGAGACTTCCCAACACATCGGATACATTCTTACCGAATGCAGGAAAGATAACCTCGCCTCAATCGACGTCGAAAAAGAAGCGGAGGATAAATGGGTAGAAGAAATAATAGGCGTTTCCAGATTTGCCTCAGACTTTCAGGAGTCATGCACCCCAGGTTATTACAACAATGAAGGCAAGCCCAACCCAAAAAGCGTGCAAAACGGACCCTATGGCAAAGGCTCAAGGCCGTATTTCAGAATCACCGCAGCCTGGCGCGAGGAAGGAAATATGGCCGGCATCAAAAGAAATAAGTGATCGACTTTAAGGACAGAGTTGTCCTTGTTACGGGAGCTGGAGGCGGCATCGGGCGAGAGCATGCCCTTGAGTTTGGCAGACGAGGAGCTCAGGTAGTTGTAAATGACCTCGGTTCCAATGTTAGGGGTGAGGGCTCGAGCGATCTTGCAGCTAAAGTTGCTGCTGAAATAAATACAGCTGGTGGCCGAGCCATCTCGAACAATCTTTCGGTATCAGATCCGGAGCAAGCCAAGGCCATGGTCAAACAGGCTATTGATGAGTTTGGTCGGATAGACGTCGTCGTAAATAACGCTGGCATTTTGAGGAACAGGACCTTTAAGAATACGACGACCGATGACTTTAAATTAGTTGTCGAAGTTCACCTTCTAGGTTCAGCCTATGTGACTCATGCAGCCTGGCCATTTATGTATGAGCAAAACTATGGACGGGTGATACTAACCTCGTCTGTGTCAGGTATCTTCGGCCAATTTGGGCAGAGTGCCTATGGTGCTGCCAAAATGGGCATGTTGGGGCTCATGAACGTTTTATCACTAGAGGGAAGATCTCATGGGATCAGGATCAATTGCTTGTCGCCAGGCGCCGATACACGTATGACCGCATTGGACAAAGAACTCGGCATAGATCCG
Organism: K189A clade bacterium; assembly: GCA_902631405.1. Taxonomy (GTDB): domain Bacteria; phylum Pseudomonadota; class Gammaproteobacteria; order Pseudomonadales; family Azotimanducaceae; genus UBA4421. Next base: position 50,044 of record CACOYI010000005.1, read on the forward strand.
GACAAGCCAAGACCCCAATCTCATCCGAAGCTGGTAACCCCTGTAGCACTATTTCTTGCAAGCGAGCAGGCGCCTACTGGGATGGTCATACACGGCCTCAGCGGCCGATATCTTAGATCAGAGACTTTTGCGAATAAGGGAATAGCCCTAAGCCCAGACGCTGTCGTCGAAGACCTTGTTGAGAACATAGACGAGGTTCTCGATATGTCGAGCGCGAAGGCACTGTCAGAGCCAGGGAATATTTCTTTATTAGGCAACTGAACTCCTAAGCTCGCTTAGGTTTCTCAAAATATTCCTTGTTCTGAAAAGCGAAAGTTAAGTCTCTGCGAGAGAATCTCCATCCGTCGTCTGTAAGCGTGAAAGAATCCGAATAATGCCCAACTGCGGCTGGTCCAAAAGGACCGATAGGTTGGTCCTCTAGACTCTCTGGCCCGATATGTCGATACAAAGATAGATAAGTAATGCCCGTTGCGTGTTTTTCATCTACCACATCTATCAAGATATTCGTCAATACATGACGAGATCGCAGCTTATCTGATCGATTCGCCATTGATTTTAAGATTTCTCTTCTCCCTTTCAACAACCCCCCGACAGCGAGTTCGCCCGAGTCACCGAAGAGTTCGGCGAATTCTTCGTAACGTTTCAAATCGAGATAATTCGCGTAAGCGATTGATAGTTTTTGACACTCTCTCTCAATGCTCTCTTTCCAACTCGTGTCCATCTGACATCCCTATCTTCTGATTGGTCAGGACTTTACTACACCTCTGGTCATAATCACCCACATCGAACCTTGAGCTTGAAGCAAGCAGGATAGTCCGAGAGAATGCGTCATCGAAAAAAATTCGAGGATTAGGAATGAGCACGAGCCTTTATGATCTGACGATTGGGTCTTACACTCAAATTCTAGCTAGCGCGGTTGGCTACCTAGAAAAAGGGAAATCTCACTTTCAAGAAACAGGCATCGATCTCCAGGATGTCGTTGAAACCAAGCTTTATGAGAATATGGCTGATTTTCATTTCCAGGTCGTATCGTTAAATCATCACTCCACCAAAACGGTAGCAGCACTTAGCACTGGCGAATTCAATCCGCCAATCGGCTATGAGCCAAGGGACTATGACGGGCTACTTCAGATGACAAAAGACAGTCTTGCTGAATTGAACTCAAAGTCAGCAGAGGAGATCAACGCACTAGCTGACGGAAACATTACTTTCAAAATGGGCAGCACGGAAATGCCATTTACCTCGAGAAACTTTGTGCTCTCTTTTTCGTTGCCCAACTTCTATTTTCATGCGACTACCGCGTACGACATTTTGCGGATGAAAGGTGTCAAGATTGGAAAAATGGATTTCCTCGGCAGCATGAAAATTGGCTCTTAACTCGATAAAAATTAATATGTACTGGACTGACGCATTAGCATTGCTAAAGAAGGCTTTTTCTCTTCTAATCGCCCTCTTCTTATTCTCATGCAGTAATTCTAGCGATTCGGAGCAAGGAGTTCGGATAGCTCTGGTCATGAAATCGCTCGCCAACGAATTCTTCGCCACCATGGCGAAGGGTGCAGAAGAGCACCAACAAAAAACACCTGGCCGTTACGAACTAATCGTCAATGGCATCAAGGATGAAAGGGATCTCAGTAGACAAGTTGCGATAGTTGATGAGATGGTCGCATTACGAGTAGACGCCATCGTGATCGCACCAGCAGATTCAAAAGCTTTAATACCTGCACTTAAAAAAGCAAAGGCGGCTGGAATCGTCGTAGTGAATATCGACAACAAACTCGATCAAGAATTGCTGGCTGAAGAGCAGGTTAAAATTCCCTTTGTCGGACCTAACAACCTGACTGGGGCACAAAGAGTCGGGGCAGTGCTTGCTGACAACCTGAGTCCCGGCGATCAAGTTCTGATGCTGGAGGGCACTCGGACCTCCTTTAATGCACAACAGCGGGCGAAAGGCTTTGAACTGGCTATGAAAGAGTCCGCTATTGAGATCGTTGACTCCCAGTCTGCTAATTGGGAGATGCGAGAAGCTAATATCATTACGGCCTCAATGCTGACACGATACCCTGATATAAAAGGGATACTTGCAGGGAACGATTCGATGGCTATGGGTGCTCTCGCAGCTGTGAAGACGATCGGGAAGCTTGGTGCTATTCAGATAGTCGGTTTTGACAATATCTCTGCTGTGAATCAAGCAATAGCAGCCGGAGAGATACTGGCAACGGCTGATCAACACGCGGATAAACTAGCGGCATACGGAATCGATTACGCTCTAGCGCTTTTAGCCGATGAAAAAGCGATTCTCGCGGATCGAGAAACCCCAGTGGATCTGATAACAGCGAAAGACATTTGAACGGAAATGGTTCCTGAGGTTCTTCTAACGCTATCCGGCATAAAGAAGTCTTTCTCCAAACCAGTACTCAACTCGATAGACATGCAGCTCAACAAGAGCGAGTGTCTTGGCTTGCTTGGAGCTAATGGCGCAGGCAAATCGACTCTCTCCAGGATTCTCGGCGGCTCAATTACAGATTACGAGGGCGAAATCACTATTGCCGATCGCTCCCTCAGAGCATGGAGAGACGATTCACTTGTATCGACTGTTCACCAGGAGCTATCGCAGATCACCAATCTCTCGATAGCAGAGAACATCTTCTTCGGACGTTTGCCAAACCAGTATGGTGTTATCAATCAAAGATCCTTGCTTGAATCTGCAAAAGCCGCACTTGAGCTAGTGGGATTAGAAAGCCTCGACGCGCTCAAGAGAATCGAGGAGGTCGACCTGGCAACTCGCCAGCTGATAGAGATAGCGCGCGCGATCGCACATCGCTCCGAGCTGATCATCTTAGACGAACCGACATCCTCGTTAAATAAGGCTGAGGTGCAAAAACTCTTCAAACAAATTCACTCAGCCAAGAAGAGGGAAACCAGTGTTCTCTTCATTAGTCATAAGCTTGATGAGGTATTTGCAATCTGTGATCGAATCGCCGTCCTTCGAGACGGAGAAATAGTTCTTATTCAAAGCAGGCACGAATTTGATGAAGAGGCTGTCCTGAATGCGATGTCCGGAGAAAAAAATGCTGAAAAGCAGTCGAAAGATAGACAAGTTGAGCGAGGAACCACTTCATTCAATTTGAAGAATCTCAGGACACAAAAGTTAAAAAACTTCCATCTCACGCTTCAACGGGGAGAAATCGCAGGACTGCACGGCTTGGATGGAGCAGGACACAAAGAAATCCTAAAAGCACTGTTTGGTTTATCTGATAGCCAAGGAGAGTTAACCCTAGACGACAAAAACCTCAAAAGCTTACCCAAGACACCCCATGCTGCCTTCCAACAACGCATTGGCTACGTCCCGGAAGACCGCCAGAAATTCGGCCTGCTACCTGGCGAGTCGATCTCTTTGAATATTTGCCTAAACAAGCTGAAAAACTGGTTGGGTTGGGTTAATAAAAAAGAGACGGCAATCCAGACCATGAAGGCCGCACGCATGACAAAACTTGTCTATGGAGGGCCAGAACAACCAGTCTCTGAGTTGAGCGGTGGGAATCAACAAAAGGCGATTTTTGCAAGATGGCTAGAGCACGACCTGGAGTTGTTACTTTTGGATGAACCGACAAGAGGGGTAGATGTCAGAGCAAGAGAAGAATTACACGAAGTCATACGTGATCTGGCCTGCTCGGGCACCAACGTTATTATCGCCTCCAATGATCTAAAAGACCTGATGAGATCGTGCGATAGAATTATCACTATTGTTCAAGGAAAAACTTCCAAAGAGTTCTGGAGGGAGTCTTGGGACGAAGCCGAAATAACAGCCGCAACACTATCGATTGCCCAGCATGACTAAACACCTATCGCTATTGCTGGCGCTATTTTTGTTAATTCTTTTCTTTAGCCTTCTTAATCCGTTATTTTTCAGCACGCCGACATTACAGGCGATTGGGAATCAAATTCCAGATTTAACCTTCTTAGCGGTTGCTCTCACCCTGGTCATGATTACTGGAGGAATTGATCTGTCCGTAGGCTCCCTATTGGCACTATGCTCTTCAATCATTGGTGTTCACATGATTAGCAATGGCGCTTCACTATCAGAAGCCTTTCTCATCTCTTTACTGGGTGGCGCACTTTGTGGACTTATTACAGGCACGATCACAACACTCGGAAAAATACCCTCTTTCATCGTCACACTCGGCATGCTTGAGTGTGCAAGGGGTGTCGCATATCTCGTTACCGACTCCCAGACTGTTTATATTGGATCTGAGGTCGGTGCTTTGGCAGAGTCTACCGGCTTTTTAGGCGTATCCCCCATCTTCATGCTTGCTATTGTCATTGTCATCTTGGCCCAATTGCTGCTAACCAGGACGGTATACGGTAGATACTTAGTGGCCATTGGGACCAACTTGGACGCTGTAAGGCTATCGGGAATCAATCCGACCCCATACCAAATCTCAGTATTCATGATTTCCGGAACTCTCTGTGCTTTCGCGGCGCTGTCGCTAACCGCGAGGCTGGCCTCTTCAGATCCCAATGCAGCTATCGGTTTGGAGCTGTCCGCGATTGCGGCCGCGGTAATCGGTGGCACCAGCCTTATGGGTGGTAGAGGTTCAGTTATCGGATCCTTTATTGGCGTCTTGATAATCGCCGTCTTGCAAACTGGACTGGCATCAATGGGTGTTGATGAGCCTACTAAACGAATCATTACTGGTGCCGTTATAGTTTTCGCAGCACTAATGGACTTTTGGAGAACTAAACAGCGACGAGCCTAGCTATCTCGGCCTGCCTCTTTATCAGAACCATAATCGTTTTCGACCCTATCCCCTCTCTGACAGGCCCAGTAGATTAATGGAATCAAACCAATCAAAGTAATACTCAAGAGCAACCACCAACCCGATCTGTTTATGTCATGAAGCCTACGTACACTCAGCGATATACCGGGCAGAAGCGTAACCAAACTAAACATATTGTTGAAATTAATATACTTATCTTCTAAATCGAAGGTGAAATCTATTACAGTAAAGAGGATAACAAGCAGAAAAGACCAGAGTGCAAAATACCAATATGCGCCCGCGCTCGATCTCCCACTAAATTCAAAGTAGTTGATAAAAAAAAGAACAATAGCTTGGCCAAAATTTACCTGTCTATAAGCAGGCACATTCACTTTTGAATCATCCATTGCTTAATCTCAGGAAAGCGCAAGTATATTTGCGGCCAGAACTCACAGATCAGGCGCTTCAAAGCCACCTATTTCCCGCGAAATCAGGCGGCTAACTTCTATCGTCTTATAATCTTGATATGGCCCACTAGCGACCTGGACTCCTATTGGTAGACCTTCTTTACCGCGGCCGCTGGGGAAAACTGTGCTCGGCAAATACGAAGCAACGATCAAACCGGCCCAAAATACAGACTGCATGTATGGGAATATTTCCCCATCTACGACTGAACTTCTTTCTGAAAATGGTCTCTGATCATGCTCGAAAGCCGGAGTATTAAACTGAGGACAAATCAATACATCCCACTCTTTGAAGAAGGCATCCCATGCACTCCTTAACTTTTCTCTCCTGAAATTGTGCCTGATCCAGTCACGATGCATCATGATTCCAGCACGAGTAACTATTGCCTCAATGCTTTGATCGCCAGCCTCAAGGCTCGAAACTTTTCTTCTGGTTTCCTCAACAAAACTCTCTGGCTGAGCACTGGACATAACCGCAGTCAGGAGGTTCTGATATGTAATGTGGGATTTCTTAATATCGAAGTCAGGCCGCGCATCATAAGCCACCGTGGAACCTGCTTTTTCGAAACATTTAGCGACGTCCAGAACTCTTTGCTCAGTTTCTTTCGAAACGGGCGACATATCATCCGTTGCCCAAACTGCAACTTTTAAATCCTTCAAATCCTCAAAATCGTACCGTGGCAGACTGAGTTCCCAGCCAATAGAGTCCCTTCCAGCTGGGCCTGCCATGACGTCAAGAGCTGTCGCCAAATCCGATGCATCTCTGGCAAGGGGACCGCACACTGATAAATCGGCGTCTGGCACGCCAGGCATAACCTCGTGGCCTTGCATGGGAATGATTCCCCAGGTCGGTTTGTGCCCAAACACGCCGCAAAAGTGGGCCGGCGTGCGAATCGAACCGCCGATATCTGATCCTGCTTCGAGAGCGGAAAATCCTGCGGCAAGCGCTGCCCCACTTCCACCTGAAGAACCTCCTGGAACTCGTTCGAGATTCCACGGATTGTTCGTTGTACCGTAGATTACGTTATAGCTCTGTACATCTGCTAAATCCTTGGGAACATTGGTTTTTCCCAAGAAATGAGCTCCCGCTTTCTTGAATCGTGAAACCGCTAGTCCGTCGGTGTCGGAGTAATTATCTTTATTCGCCTCAATACCCCATGTGGAGGGTGTTCCTGCCATCACATAGGACTCTTTAATGGTCATTGGTATACCGTGCAGGGGTCCCAGCTCCTCTCCATTCGCGACGGCGTTATCGGCTTTCTCGGCACTTTCCAGTGCGTTCTCAAAAGTCCTAACCACCACCGCGTTAATTTTTTTATCATGCTCTTCGATGCGATCAATAAACGCCTGGGTCAGTTCTAGAGAACTGATGTCTTTCCTCTTGATCATCATCGCTAAGTCTCTAGCAGACTGATAACAAAGTTCCTTGGACATGCCCCTACCCTCCCTGAAATCGAGCTTCTACGTTGCAAAACTTATTCAATTTTTGCAAGCAGGTTAGATCTTAAGAAGATTTTTGTTACAAAAATAAATGCTGGATTTAATCTACCGCTGACGGTAGCTTTTAAGGCAGGCAAGGAGGGGGAAATCTTGTCCGAACAAAAAAAACTTAGCAAATTTCAGTTAGCGTCATATGGCGCTCCCGCCTTGCCACTGTCGATGGTGGGACTGCCGTTAGCCGTCTATTTGACGCCAGTCTATGCAGATTCTCAGGGATTCGGACTGAGCCTCGGGTTCGTCGGCTTAATGTTAGCTATATCGAGAGTATTCGATGGGATCACAGACCCTGTAATCGGATTTCTCTCTGATCGATTCAAGACTCGCTGGGGAAGAAGAAAACCTTTTGTCCTGATCGGGTTGCCAATCTACATACTTGGCGTCTGGTTGCTATGGATCCCACCAATAGAATTTGGTGAGGTGACCTGGTTTGGCATCTCTTTCAATATCGGCTACCCCTACTTACTTCTCGTCCTGATGATTATGTACATCGGAGCAACCATAAAAGATGTACCCTACTCGGCTTGGGGCGCCGAGCTTGCAACCGACTATAACGAGCGAACGCTTGTGATGAGCTGGAAAGAGGCATTCACGGTCGCCGGCTCTTTGATAGGCGCCCTTACTCCAGCGATGCTTGTATTCTGGGGATACACTAAACCTACGGACAACGTCTATTTCCTGACGATAGCCATCGCCATCATAATGCCGATATTAGTTCTCAATATGCTTGTGTCGGTTCCTGAGTATCCAGTTAAAGAGAAAAGCGAAAAGCCACTCCCGCTCATCGTTATTTTTCGTTACGTGTGGGCCAACGTGCCTTATCGAAAACTGGTCATTATTTTTCTATTTGCAACGATCGGGTCAGCGATGACCAATTCCCTTAGCTTCTTTTTCGTAAAGCATGTCCTGTTAGCCGGTGATCTCTATGGCTTTTACCTGGCACCTTACTTCTTGTCTCAAATAGCGGCGATACCACTTTGGTTTAAGTTATCCAGACGTATAGGCAAGCACCGTGCGACGATGGCCGCGATTTTCTGGTATTCAATCTGGTCCTGCTTCATTCCCCTTATCACGATCGCGCCACAAGCCTGGTTCACTAGCATGGAGCTCACTCACCTCGCGGCGATGCTGCCCAGTGACTGGGGAACGGCCCTTAACTCAACTTTTGAAGGGATTCCGACAGGCAAGTTTGGGTTTTTCATTATCATCATGTGCTTGAAAGGGAGCGCAATAGGAGCTCTCAGCGCTCTGCCAATGGCTATGGCTGCGGACGTAATCGATCTTGATAGTGCTCAATCCGGTAAAAAACAAGGCGGCGCGTACTTCAGTATATGGGGTATGACCAGGAAGCTTGCATATGCCCTGGGACTGGTAGTTGGAACAACGGCGGCCACTATCGTGGGGTTCAATTCGCTCGCTGACCCGATCAATGATCCAAACTCCTACTCATCTTTGCTATGGCTGGCTTGTTTATATTCCATTATCCCGGCTGTATTCAAATTCATAGCAATACCAATGCTTTGGAACTATCCCTTGACCGAAGAAAAGCTGGCAGAAATCCAGGCTGATATTGCTGAACAGGAAAAAGATCCCGACCCGCAACCCAGCCCCACCTAAATATTTTTTAGAAAGGACAAAAAGAGCATGTTGTTCAAACAAGAGACGCTGACGAATGTAGCAACTGAAATAATGACTTCAGCTGGCGCACCAAGAGAAAATGCGAGGATCGTGGCTGAGCATTTAGTCATTGCCAACCTTAAAGGTCATGATTCGCATGGCGTTGGTATGGTACCCAATTATGTTAAGGCAATGCTCGATGGCCTCATGAAGCCAGCTCAATCAGCCCAGCTTATTAAAGATTCAGGAGCTGTTCTCTCCTACGACGGCGATACTGGCTTTGGCCGTATCGTCGGAATGCAGGCCATGGAGGAAGGCGTCATTCGAGCTAAAAAACATGGCATCAGTTGCGTCGCCCTTGGAAACGCTCATCATCTGGGACGGATCGGAGTTTATGCTGAATACTGCGCGGACCAAGGTTTGGTCTCAAGTCACTATGTTAACGTGGTGGGTCACCATCCTATGGTTATCCCTTTTGGTGGAAGAGACCCCAGATTCGTCACTAATCCTTTCTGTTGTGCCGTCCCACGAGCTAATGGTGAACACGTTGTGCTCGATATGGCCACCACTACAGTAGCGGCTGGCAAAGTGAGAGTGGCCTACATGAAAGGCGTACCAGTGCCACCTAACTCGCTCGTAGATAAAGATGGCCTAGAGACACAAGACGCTTCGGTTGTTTTCTCAAAAGGTGGCGGCGGTGCCATGCAACCCTTTGGTCTCCATAAGGGTTACGGGTTAATGGTAATTTGCGAACTTCTCGGTGGCGCCCTGGGTGGCAACTTTTCTATGCAGCCAGGAAACCCAAGAAAAGGGGCGACCATAAACAATATGCTTTCAATCCTCATCGATCCTAGTGCGGTTGGCAACTTACAAGAGTTTGACGAGGAAGTTTCGGCAATGATCGATTACATTTATGACAGCCAACCTGCAACTGGCGTAGAGCAAGTTTTGATACCGGGAGATCCAGAGAGATCGACTGTGGAACAGAGGTCCGCCGAAGGCATCGATATCGATGACAATAGTTGGGAAGATATCATGAAGTCAGCTCGTGACGCTGGTCTATCTCAAAGTGACCTAGATCCTCTACTAAGCTAGACGACTGAGGGGCACATCTGGAATCCGACTGTTACTCCTGATCGACACGCTCTACCTTTTCTCTTATGAGGGGAATTAGTTCCTCTCCGAAATGAATAGCGTCATCGAATGGTTCAAATCCTCTTATAAGGACCCCGCTCACTCCAAGTTTATAATACTTCAGATCGCCTCGGCCACCTGGTCCGGCGTTCCTACGAGCGCCGTTGTGTTGCCGCTACCTTGAGCTGCTGCGGCAATGGGCACCCATAAGCATTCGTCCTGGATCTCTCCGCCCTCGATCAATCTGGTCAACCTCCTCGCAGTTTCCGCCTCGGGTTCTTTTCCAGAAGCGCTTATGCCACGGGACTTCGGCGAAGACGCCTCAACTCCCGCCAGGATGGAGCGAGCTTTATCCCAGGCCGCCCCTTCGGTATCCCCGAGTATCGGTCTGAATGAAAGATTAAATGACAACTTCCGATCATTCGTTGCAGCCCGATGCTGCAAGAGAGCCATCAGTTCTGTTACCTGTGATCTCGGTTCACCGAAAAGTGCATAAGTGTCTGCGTGTTTAGCTCCAACTGGAATAGCAGCCTCAGAGACGCCTCCAAACCAAAGGGGCACGTGAGGTCTCTGAATCGACTGGACCTCTGAACTTGCCTTGCTGCAGCGATAGTAATGTCCCTCATAATTAAACGGTTCTTCCTGACTCCATACTCCCTTCATCACTTGCAAATACTCGTCAGTTCTCGCGTACCGCTCGTCATGTGATAGAAAATCACCGTCACGACGTTGATCAGCGTCAACGCCGCCGGTGATTATGTGAAGCCACAAGCGTCCATCTATTAAATTATCTAAGGTGGCGACTTTCCTTGCTGCCTGAGTGGGGGCTATAAAACCGGGGCGATGAGCCAACAAAATCTTTAGATGTTCAGTATGGTGGCCGACATGCTGCGCGATTAAAAAGCCGTCAGCCGAGCTCGAGGAATGTCCTATTAGAACTGCGTCAAAACCCGACCTCTCGTGCGCTTGGGAAAAGCGAACGATGTAATCGCGATCAATGCCCCCGCCTATTATGTGGACAGTCGCGGCGTCATCTGGCGGCGCTACCCCAATCATGCCTAAAATGTTTATCGGCATCTCCCTTCCCCCACCTCGAACCATCGGCTCCCACAACTTGTCCCAAAAGACCATTACGGGTCAACCATATTTTTGACTGTTGATTCACATGTGGCGCATCAAGATCTTGACATGCAGATTAAACAGCTCGCTCCTCAACTAGCGTTGGATCCCACCGCGATCGTCGAATTGCACGCGATAGATCCTATTGTCTACGTACTCTACCTCTCCAATAGTCTCGGACGACAGCCCGTTAGAGATAAGAAAGGTAAAACTATCATCTATAGAAGCCAAAACGCGGCTAGAAAAGAGTTGATCGAAAATGGCGTAACGACTTTTGATTTTGTGCATATGACTGCGTACGACGAAATAGTCGGTATGCCTGAATGGGGGGCAAGACAAGAGCAACGCAGGACCGTGAATCTTGAATCGGATGAGTACTAAAAGCACTGGCTCGAGACTCAATCTTCTTCGCTTAAAAGTTGGTTGGTCAGCTGCCGAATGCGCATATCGGTTCACAATTCAAGCGAACCAAAATATCACTACTGAAGATTGGGTCGAGTGGGAGCGCTCTGCGGATGACGACTCGAGAGGAAAAGAACTAAAATCAGCGTTAGACGACATTGCCGCTATATTTGGCATCGAAAAAAGTTACTTCGAGGAAGCCACTCTTCCGATCCCAGAAAACATTCGTCCGTTTAAGAAGTAAAGTCGCTCGAAGGAGATTGATACTTAGACCGGATTTTTAATATTCTTTCAATGGGAGTGGTGCGTCGAGGGGAGTCATATCAATTTACTTAGCGATGAGGAAATAAAAAGCCACGCTAGTGAGATTTTAGAGAAAGGGTATTCCATCTATGAGAACGCCTTCGACGGATCTTTGGTGCAGGCTTTAAAAGAGGAACTTCAGCGACTTGACAGCGTGAGGCCTGGTGGTGACCTGCCGCCGCAACCTTTTTCGGGTTTCGTCACTAAAAGGTGGTTCGATTTGCTGAATGATGGCCCAATCTGGGAGCAAGTAGCGACGCAGAAGAGCATTCTAAAGGTCCTAGATGAAGTTTTGGGAGAAGGTTTCCTTCTATCCACCTTGGGTACTGCCGTAATCGGTGCCGGTGAGAAAGCTCAACCGTTTCACGTTGACGACAGCGTATACTCCTTTCCACGACCCCATCCAAACCTGGTATGTAACACCATGTGGGCAATAGATGACTTCACGAAAGCGAATGGTGCGACCATGGTAGTTCCTGGCAGTCATCTCTTTAGTGACGACCCAGAACCTGGCAAATACTATGATCACGCCCTTTTAACTATGCCGGCAGGAAGCATCGCTTTTGTTCTGGGTAGCTGCTACCACGGCGCTGGGGCTAATAATACAAAAATGGAACGTCGCGCGTTAACCGTCAACTACTGCAATGGCTCGATGCGGCAGCAGGAAAATCTGATGCTGTCTATTCATCCCTCCAAAATGCTTTCTTTCAAATCGGAGCTCCAAGACATTCTTGGTTTCAAGGTTTGCAAAGGAGCGGGGCATCTCTTTGCACGAGACCCTAGAATGGAGATGGAGCGTCATTATTCACCGGCTCACGATGACCGAGAATGGCTGGAAAAGAGAAATCAGCCAACGGGCAAATAGCAACAAAAAACCGAGGAGTTCTCATGACATTTCAACTAATTAGTGCCGAAGAATGGACAGAGCGCTGCAACGCTGACGGAGAATTCAGTATCGCGGCTCGCCATTGGAATGGAGGCATAAAAATCGTTTCCGACGCAACTACCGTGTGTATCGGCATCGAGAATGGAATTGCAGGAATGTACCGACCAGAGAACGCTCACGGACTCCTCACATTTGAGGCGCCAGCAGCAACCTGGGAGAAACAACTCGCAGAATTACCTCCGAGGTTTTTCAATGACGTTATGGCAAATATGTCGACCCAGTCGGGTATGCGTCGTGAGGGGGATCGGCTAACCGGTGCTCAATACTATCCCGCTGCTGCAAGAGCTCTAGAACTACTTAGGCCAATAAACTTGGGGACGAGAAAACAGACCGACATTACAAAGCGCGAGGGTGCAATCGACGCCCCAGTAGGGAGATATGTTCATTTAGAATTAGATGGATTTGACCACCGAGTTTATTTCGAAGAGGCGGGCCAAGGCGGTATACCGCTGCTTCTACAGCATACGGCTGGATGCCACGGTAGTCAGTGGAGGCACCTCTTTGAAGACAACCGTATAACCGATCACTTTCATTTAATCGCTTATGACCTGCCTTATCATGGTAAATCATTGCCCCCGGTAGAAAAGAGGTGGTGGCAGGAAAACTATCAGTTACGAGGCGAGTTTCTTAGGTCGATACCTATCAAGCTGAGCGAGTGTTTAGATCTAGATCGACCCGTTTTTATGGGTTGCTCAGTGGGAGGATTACTCGCTCTTGATCTGGCCTGCCGACATCCAGATAAGTTTGACTCGGTTATTTCAGTGGAAGGTGCCCTCAAGATCGAGGGCAATTTGGAAGGAATGCAGGAGATGTGGCATCCGCAAGTTTCCAGTGATTATAAAGCAAGGGCAATGGAGGGACTTATTGCCCCCGGATCGCCAATTGAGTTCAAAAAGGAAACGGGGTTTGTTTACTCGAGCGCCTGGCCGGCAGCATTTCTAGGCGATTTGACTTACTACATTGAAGATTTTGATATCCGTAATTTAGCGAGTGAAATAGATACCGACCTCACTTCGGTGCATATTTTATCCGGAGAATATGATTGGAGTGGTAAATCAGAACTAGGCCGTGAGGCTCACGAGATGATCAAGGGATCAACATGGTCTGAAATGCAAGGGGTTGGCCACTTCCCCATGTCAGAGAATCCAAAAGTATTCATAAAACACCTCCTGCCAGTACTTGAAATGGTCCGCCAGCGTCGCGCAGAAGCTCCCTGAGCCGACAACCTAGTCGTTGAAACCAAAAACACCGAGGTTAAAAAGATAATCCATTGATTTGCGGGTGGACAAAAACTGACTTTTTTCCAGATTGTTAGCAGAAATAACTTCATCGACATAAAACCGTCTAGAGGTGGGTAGCATGCCGTTTAATAGATTCATCAATAGCTTAGACGGGACACCATTCTTGGATGGATAACGAGCACGTCTAGTTTCCGCTACAGTAATTTCAAAGAGAGAATCAGTACCATCATCTGGAACAATGATCTCTTCAGTTGCTGCATTAAAAACACAGTAGAAATTGTTCCTGGATTCCTCTGGAGAGGCATATTTTCTTAACTCTAATGATGGCGACTTCAGCGTAAACAAGAGCAACATAGACCGATTTAGGGTAGACAACGATGAGTATTTGGCAGGCAACTCTGAACTCACCGCTCGAAGCTTTGCTTTGAGGGTTGTCGGCGAAAGAGATGGCCTAGTGAATTGAATTATCTCCGTCGACTCTCTATCAGGACGAAATACGAAAGAATAACCTTCAAGGTCCACGACGTAGCGCATATGGGCCTGAAGGGGTTTCGTTCCACTGATCATTGGCAATCCTCTGTATATGCTCTTTAGATACTCAACACCTCGTCATACTTTCAAATTCGGTTTACCCGATAGGTTCACCACTTGCACATTAAGATCCCGCAATAATTCTATATACCCAACACTCGCTTTATAGAATTCGTCGATTTTGGTGAAGATAACCTGCTCATTCTCAAAAAGTGGATGCTTATCCAGGGAGGAGCGTATTGCCATTTTGTCGCTCTCTCTGAGTTCAGCGACAAGAGAGGACAACTTAAAAACCGTCCTCCCCAACTTCTGTATCTGAGTTTTCGCATCTTGAATGTCATCAAGAAGCTTATTGATCTCTTTTGTTTCCACGTTACATCCCATGATTTAAAATTATCTGACCATCCTACTAAAGGATTGAGGCTAATAAATTCCTAGCGCATGATTATTTTAGGAGCTTAGCTAATTTCGACCTGAAAAAGAGAGGAGTAGGATGGAATCTTCAAACCAGAATTCGATTATCCGAGAGATACCGGCCCAAATTGTCTTGGGTGCGGTAGCATTCGGAAAACCAAAACCAACCACT
>CACOYI010000006.1 GCA_902631405.1 K189A clade bacterium
ATCTTCAATTCGTGAGATTTCTCCTTTGAGCCTTTCTACGAGTGCCTCGTCCTCTCTGGTTATCCTCATTTCTTATGGCTTGTCTCGTCCTTTCGTAGGGTAAAGATTTCTGGTTCACCCTCGGTAACCATGATGGTATGTTCCCATTGAGCGGACAATTTGTGATCTTTGGTGACAGCCGTCCATTGGTCTGGGAGTATTTTTATGTGACGCTTTCCCGCATTAATCATTGGTTCAACAGTGAAACACATGCCTTCTTCTAGTCTCATTCCCTCGTCGGGATTCCCGTAGTGTAAAACTTGTGGTTCGTCGTGAAACACCTTCAGAATGCCGTGACCACAGAACTCTCGGACGACGCTAAAGTTGCTCCTTTCTGCATGATCCTGAATTGCGTGGCCGATATCCCCCAGCTTGTTTCCCGCAGTCGCCTTTTCGATGCCCTTATAGAGGCATTCTCTAGTGATGTTTGAAAGTCTTTTGGAAAGTACGGAAGGTTGACCTGCAAAAAACATTTTGCTCGTATCTCCGAAGTAGCCGTCCTTTGTGATGACTGTAACGTCTATGTTTAAGCTATCGCCATTCTTCAGTGTTTTGCTTGAAGATGGGATGCCATGGCATACAACATGGTTAAGAGATGTGCATATTGATTTAGGAAAAGGAGGGCTGCCGTAATTCAGAGGAGCCGGCACACAATCCAGTTCTTCGACTATAAATTGGTGGCACCGCTGATCTAATTCTTCGGTCGATATTCCAGGTTGGACAAAGGGTTCTATCATCTCCAGAACTGAGGCCGCTTTTTGCCCAGCTATTCGCATCCCTTGAATATCTTTTTCGCCGACTGCTACTGCAACCATGGAGATTCCCATTTAAATCCTGACGGTGTTTATGTTATAAATCGTGCGCGCGCCAGTCCATTTGTTTAGGGACGAGGCAGTTATAATGAAAAACGCGTCGCTCTATTGGTTCCACCCTAGGGTGCCTGCTATTGGTAGGTTGGGTTTGGGCAAGAGTAACGCAAAGCAACCCGAAGGAGAAACAATGACGGTAAGCATGAGAGATATGCTAGCAGCGGGGGTTCATTTTGGTCACCAGACCAAGTTTTGGAATCCCAAGATGGCTCCATACATTTTTGGCGCTAGAAATAAAATACACATAGTAAACTTAGAGAAAACCATGCCTGCCTTCAACTCGGCATTGGAGGAAATAGTCAGATTGGCGTCAAAAGGGCAAAAAATCCTATTTGTTGGAACCAAGCGGTCCGCAGCGAAAGTGATTCAGGAGCAGGCCTCTAGAGTGTCCATGCCATATGTGGACCAACGATGGCTTGGAGGAATGCTGACCAATTACAAAACCATTCGACAATCCATTCAGCGTCTAAAAGATTTGGAAACTCAAGCCGCAGATGGCACTTTTGACCTGCTGTCCAAAAAAGAGGCGCTTCAGAAAAGTCGATTGATGAGTAAGTTGCAGGCCAGTTTGGGGGGTATCAAGGATATGGGAGGGCTGCCGGATGCGCTTTTTGTAGTGGATGTTTTGCATGAAAAAATAGCGGTCACTGAGGCTAATAAACTAGGAATTCCCGTGATTGGTATCGTGGATACAAATAGTGACCCCGAGGGAGTCGACTTCGTGGTGCCGGGGAATGACGATGCGATTCGCGCGGTTCGGCTTTATGTGAGCGCAGTGGCCGATGCGATAGCAGAGGGTCAAGCAAATGCTGTTCCAACTGTTGATCCAGAAGAATTTATCGAAGTTGAAGAAAGCAATGCTAACGCACCTGTTGCAGAGATATCAGAGGGCGTAGTTGCCAGCCTGAACCAAAGTTTGGCCGAAGAGGCAGAGGCGGAAGCCGAAGCAAAAGCAAAAGATGAAGGTGAAGCCGCTGGTGGTGATAAAAACGACGACGAAAAATCTGTTGAAGGAGGTTAGTTTTGGCAATCTCAGCTGCAATGGTAAAGGATTTGAGAGAAAGAACCGGCTTAGGCATGATGGACTGCAAGCGGGCATTAAAAGATGCTGACGGAGATATCGAGAAAGCGATTGAAGAGCTGCGCAAGAGTAGTTCCTTAAAAGCGGCAAAAAAGGCTGGAAGAACGGCAGCTAATGGTCTACTGGGCATAATGGTTTCCGAAGATTGCTCTCGCGCGGCAATCGTTGAGGTGAATATTGAAACAGATTTCGCCGCCAAGAATGAGAAATTTATAGACTTCGTTTCCAAAGTCACAGAAACCGTGCATGACGCCTCGAAATCTGGCGGTGTTGAAGAAGCCCCAACTGAGCTGGAAGCGCTGAGGGAGAGTCTGATACAGGAGATTGGCGAGAATATAATGATTCGTCGAATTAAAACGATTAATTCGAAAAATAGTGGTCTTGGCTACTACATTCATGGAGATCAAAGACGAGGTGCTCTTGTGGAGTTGACTGGGCCGAACATGGAGCTTGCGAAAGACTTAGCAATGCACATCGTTGCCACCGCTCCCATGGTTGTGAGGCCTGAAGATCTCCCTCAAGAAATTCTTGATAAGGAACGCGAGATCTACGTGTCGCAAGCCGAAGAAAGCGGCAAACCGGCAAGCATCGTTGAGAAAATGGTCGAGGGTCGAATTGGAAAATACGTTGCAGAGGTCAGTCTTCTAGAACAGGACTTCGTTAAGGACCCGGATAAGAAAGTGAAGGATCTTTTGAAATCCGCAGAAGTCGATTTGGTTACTTTCGTTCGGTTTGAGGTGGGAGAAGGAATTGAGATCGAGGAAGAGGATTTTGCTTCGGAAGTTGCTGCACAGATTGCAGCTAGTGATCAAGATTGACTAGGTCGTTTCTACTTAAACTCAGCGGAGAAGCGCTTGCCGCCTCTGAACAGGACATCATTTCACCGAGCATGCTCAAGGCCTATTCAGACGAGATAGAGTGCGCGATTAACAACAAAATTGGTATTGCGGTAGTTGTCGGGGGTGGTAACTATTTTCGCGGCGCGAGCTTGCAGTCCTCAGGTATTGAAAGAGTAATAGCTGACAAAATGGGAATGTTAGCCACGCTGATGAATGGGCTTGCTCTCACAGATTTTATGCGGCAAAAGGGGACGGACGTTGAGATTTACCACTCCTCTTCGATTGACGGAGTTGTACAGCCTTACAATAGAGATCTTGCCCGAGCTAGGCTTGATGCTGGAGAAGTGGTGGTGTTGACGGGTGGCACCGGCAACCCATTTTTTACGACAGATACCGCAGCCTGTCTCAGAGCAATTGAATTAGACGTTGAAGTTGTGTTGAAAGCAACTTCGGTAGACGGAGTTTATTCTGCCGATCCTACAAAAAATAAAGATGCGCACCGCTATGAAACATTGGGCATTTCTGAGCTTCTAGAAAAGGAGCTAGGTGTGATTGATATGACGGCGGCTGTCCTTTGCAAAGAGAATAACATGCCGCTGCAGGTTGTTGATTCTCAGACACCCGGTTGGATGTTAAAAGTCATTGAGGGTGATCCGGTGGGTACAATTGTTCATCCACATGAATAGCAGGGTAGTTTTCTATATTTTTTTTTCTATAAGTTTCTGATTAAGAGATAAGACAAAAGGATTCATACTTTGATTGTTGAGATATTAGAAGATGCTGGCGAGAGAATGGGTAAAAGTATTGAGTCGCTACAGAGAACATTTCTCAAGATTCGATCAGGTCGAGCACATCCCGCTCTCCTGGAAGGTATTGAGGTTGACTATTATGGTGTTGGTACACCTCTCAACCAGATAGCCTCAATTTCGGTTGAAGATGGACGTACACTGGTGGTCTCGCCTTGGGAGAAACCCCTTGGAGTCGAAATTGAGAAAGCCATATTGAAAAGCGACATCGGAATAACGCCCGTCAATAGTGGAGAGGTCATCAGAGTGCCTTTGCCGCCTCTCACAGAGGAAAATAGAAAAGATCTTGTAAAAAAGGCCAAATCCGAGACGGAGAACAGTCGGGTTGCGGTCAGAAATATAAGACGGGATGCAATCGCAGATATAAGAGAAATGGTAAAGGAAAAGCTCGTCGCGGAAGACGACGCGAGAAAAGGAGAGGAGAGCGTTCAGTCGATAACTGATGAGAATATGAAGTCGTTGGACGCATTGCTGGTCTCGAAAGAAAAAGAATTAATGGAAATATAGGCAGCCAATCAACGATTTTATCCAGGGAGGGTCTAGCTATGGATGAGGTTCCCGGAGGCGGTTGTAAAGATGTGCCTAACCATGTTGCCATCATCATGGATGGCAATGGGCGTTGGGCCCAAAAGAGACATCTACCTGCCGCCGCTGGTCATCGGGCCGGCGCAAAAAAAGTGAGAGAAATATCGGAAGCATGTGTTGAGCACGATATAAAAAATTTAACTCTCTTTGCTTTTAGCACTGAAAATTGGCAACGACCTGATAAGGAAGTCGGTGGTCTGATGGATCTTATGAGATATGTAATGAAGACCGACATAGAAGATTTACGGAAGAAAGGTGTCAGGCTCTCTATTGTCGGAGAGAGAGCGGCCTTTGATACGGATATCGTCGACCTCATGGAAAAATGCGAGGAGTCGACCGCGCATAATGAAAAATTAAATCTCAACGTAGCGGTAAACTTCGGTGGCCGGTGGGACATTGTGCAAGCGGTCAGAAAAATAATGACAAAATACGACCAAGGATCCTTGGCCTTTCAAGAAATTTCTGAGGAATTGATAGGCGAGCATTTATCACTCGCGGAGCTTGGCGATCCTGATCTTTTAATACGAACCGGAGGAGACGCCCGAATTAGCAACTTTCTTCTGTGGCAAATAGCTTATACAGAGCTGTATTTCACGGATGACTTTTGGCCCGACTTTGGTGCAGCTCAGTTGGCGGAAGCTGTCAATGAGTTTGCTATTCGCTCGAGACGTTTCGGGCGGAGAGTTTAGCCCCTCATGTTGAGGCTTAGGGTGATTACGGCCCTCTCATTGGCGGCTGGTGTTCTTATCACACTCTTCCTGCTACCAAAGGCAGGTTTCTTGTTTTTGGTGCTATTGATTACGGGATTGGCTTTGTATGAGTGGCGGAAGCTGTTCAGCTTTCATCAAACAATACTACATGTTTGTTCCCCGTTCCTCTATTTGGCCTTTTGCGCTTTTTTGTACTCAGTTCCGAAAGTTCATTCAGAGCTCTTGACTCTCTTCGTTCTGCTGTGGGGTGTCCTTGTCATTTTTGTCAGCCTCTATCCGCGTGGCCAGGAGATTTACAATAGGCACACTCTACTCGCTTTCTTGGGGTTATTGCTATTGTCAGGTGGTTGGCTAGGTTTTGTTAGTATCATCTCGATAGAGGGCGATGGTGGTAAATTTTGGATTGTGTGGATGCTCTTGTTGACTACATGTAGCGATGTTGGCGCTTTTTTCGGAGGCAGGATGCTCGGAAAGCGAAAATTAGCCCCACGAGTCAGTCCTGCGAAAACTATTGAAGGCAGTCTGTCAGGTGTCATTTTGGGTGTGTTGATCTGCTCTCCGATAGCCATCACTTTTTTTGATATGTCTCTGGTGGGGGGTATTGTTTTAACGGTAGGCTTGTCTCTCATAGCGATTTTCGGGGATCTAGTTGAAAGCCTCATTAAAAGATTGTCTGGCGTAAAAGACTCTGGCTCGATCTTACCCGGACATGGTGGTGTGCTTGATAGAGTTGACTCGATATTAGCAGTAGCGCCTTTTTTAGCCTGGTCATTAAGATAATGGGATTTCTGACTTATCCATTAGCGTTTCTTTTTCTTCTCGGTGTGTTGATTACGGTACACGAACTCGGGCACTTTATCGCTGCTAGATTGGCAGGAGTCAGAGTCCTTCGATTTTCGATAGGGTTTGGCCCCTCGATTTTTTCATTCACTGGCAGGCATGGGACCGAATTTCGATTAGCTATCTTACCTCTAGGTGGTTTTGTGGAAATGCAAGGGGAAGAGGTTGTCGAAAAAGATGACTTGCAGGATTACTCCCACGGCATATCCCTCCATCACGCGAGTTTGTTCTGGAAGCTGACCATTACTTTGGCTGGCCCTGCCGCCAACTTTTTACTGGCAGTGATTATCTATACGATCATATTCGTCGTGGGCTCGGAAGAGTTGAGCCCTGTCTCAGAAGGGGCGAAACAGGGTAGCGCCTTGTTTGAGAAAGGTGAGAGATCGCCCTTTTTGTTGGAAGAGGTAGACGGGGAGAAAGTCGCCGGTTGGCAAGAAACGTTGTTTTTACTTGGAGACAGGCTTGGAGAGAGCGGTCAAATCTCACTGGGCATATTCGATTTTTACACCGGTCAGAAGAGAACGATCTCCGTTCAAATAGAAGAATGGCTGGTGAACGAAAGTCAACCGGACGTTCTTAAAAGTCTGGGTCTAGTTCCAACAATTCTGAGTGTTGTTGGTGGAGTTGAATCCGGTTCTCCTGCCGAAAAAGCTGAGCTAGCTAGGCGCGATTTGATCCTGTCGATTGATGGAGAGGCCGTGGCAAATTGGCGAGAGTTGGTCGAGGAAATAAAGAAAAGACCTGATCAAGCTTCTCGAATCGAATACATCAGAGACGGTGAGGTTTTTTCGAGAATTGTAGTGCCAACAAGACTAGAGGGGGCGAATGGCTTATACATAGGTCGATTAGGAGTTTCTCCCCTGTCAGAGATCGTGAGCTATGGTGTTTTAGAGAGCCTATTCAAAGGATTCGGGGAGACTGGCGCAAAAATGCTTATGACGATCTCGATGATCACTAAAATGATTCAAGGATTGATATCGGCAGACACCCTGGTTGGACCGGTTGGTATAGCGCAAATAGCGGGTGACACGGCAAAGAGCAGTTTATTTTCATTTGTCCAGCTCATGGCCTTATTAAGCATTTCTCTAGGTATTATTAACCTACTCCCTATCCCAATGTTGGATGGCGGGCAGGTCATCATGCATACGCTCGAATCCATCAAGGGCAACGCTTTACCCGACGGCGTTCTCCAGTTGAGTTTCCGAATCAGTATCTTGCTGGTTGCTACTATTTTTATATTTGTAACTTATAATGATTTAATTCGTTTGTTTGGTGGCGTCTTCGCGCCATGATGTTCAGAGTGAGTGGTCTAATTTGAAACAAAAAATTGGTGTTTTGCTCGTCGGTTTTTCGATCCTCTTTAGTGCAATTGCCTCAATGGCTGAGAGTGGCTCTTGGGAAGACTTAAGAGATCAAAACGCGTTCACTGTTGACGATATACAATTGAGGGGATTGCAGCGTGTCTCTGCGGGAACTATCTTCAATCTGATACCAATAGATTTGGGGGAAACAGCGGATACCCTTCTACTGCGAGCAGTAACCAGGGCCCTCTTCTCATCAGGATATTTTAACGACATTCAGCTAGCTCGCGACGGAGGTGCGTTAATTATCAATTTTTCCGAGAGACCTGCGATAGAGCTTATTGAAATAGAGGGCAACAAGGCCATCGAGAGTTCGGTTTTACTTGACGGTCTGGCAGAACAGGGGTTGAAGGAAGGGGAAATTTTTAAGCAGGTCACGTTGGAGCGAATGGGCCTTGAGTTAGAGCGTCAATACGTCGCACAGGGAAGGTATGGCGCTGACATCACGACTGAAGTTGAGGAACTCCCGAGAAATAGAGTCAACGTCAAGATCCTTGTTGAAGAAGGGAAAAGTGCCTCCATTCGGCACATTAATATCGTAGGCGCTAAAACGGTCTCACAGGAAGAGTTGTTGGAGGTGTTTGAACTGAAACACCCAAGCCTCTTATCCTTCTATAAGAATGACGACAAATACTCGAGAGAAAAGTTGGCGGGGGACCTTGAGAGCCTTGAGTCCTATTTTAAGGATCGGGGTTATGCCGATTTTAAGGTGAAGAGCACACAGGTGAGTGTGGCGCCAGATCGATCCCAGGTATACATAAGCATTTTTATTGAGGAAGGAGAGGTATACGAACTTGGCAAAATTGACCTGGTAGGGGAGTTGGGTGATATAAAGCCAGAAGACCTTCTGCCGTTGATCATTCCTGAGTCTGGGCAGATATTCTCTCAAGCTGCGATTACGGCTACCGAGGAGAGAATAGAAAACGCACTCGGCAATGGGGGTTTTACTTTTGCCTCGGTAACGGGAGTCCCTACTTTGAACACCGACAACAGTGTCGATCTTGAATTTTTTGTTGATTCCGGGAAGCGGACTTATGTGAGAAGGATAAACTTCTCGGGCAATTCCCTAACGCAAGACGAGGTGATGCGAAGAGAGTCACGTCAGATGGAGGCGGGTTGGGCGTCAACTGCCCAGATTGATCTTACGAAGGTTCGTTTAGAGAGACTTGGTTACTTTAAGGGTGTAGAGGTTGATATGCCGTTGGTTCCTGGCAAAGATGACGAAATTGATGTTGATTTCTCAGTAGAGGAGCAACCCTCTGGTTCAATATCTGGCACGCTGGCCTACTCCCAGGGCTATGGCTTGATTTTAGGTGGAAATTACCAACAGTCGAATCTCCAAGGCTCTGGAAACAGCCTTAATCTGGGTCTGAGTATCTCGGACTTTCAAAAGTCTGTGAACCTAAATTACTTTGATCCTTATTTCACGATGGATGGCATCAGCCGAGGTTACAATATTTTTCTGAGACGACTGGATTACAATGCTAGAAATATAGCTCGATACAGTACGGATGCTGGAGGATTGGGAGTCAACTTCGGTTTTCCAATAGGTGAAACCCAAAGGTTGAATTTTGGAGTCTTGGGAGAATACACAGAGATCACGCAGGGGTTCTACTCAGCGCAAGAAATAGCCGAATTTATTCAAAAGAACGGCGAAAATTCTGCTAATCTAAAGACTAATTTTTCTTGGACTCGGTCTACTTTGAATCGGGGAGTGTTCGCAACTAGGGGTTCCTCCCAAAGCGTTTCCGCCGAGGTTTCCGTCCCGGGAAGCACTCTTCAATTTTATAAATTCTTCTTTAATGCCGAGCGCTACTTCCCACTGAATAGAGAGTGGTCGCTGAGATTTAGAACCGAAATTGGATACGGCGATGGATACGGAGAGACCCCAGCATTGCCATTCTACGAACATTTCTATGCGGGCGGATTTGGATCCATACGGGGTTTCGAGACATCTACTCTGGGTCCGAGGAGCACGCCGCCGCTCGATCCGGAGGGTAATCCAATTTACTTCAGAGACAGAGATGGTGAACCTTTTGGAGGTAATCTTCTGTTCGAGCTCTCTGCAGAGCTCATCTTTCCCATGCCTTTTGTTGAGGACAATCGGCAATTTAGGCCAGTTTTCTTCGTGGATGCAGGAAATGTTTTCAATACGAAATGCCCAGAAGTTAGCGTTAATTGCTTCGGATTTGAGCGGGAAAATTTCAGATATTCGGTTGGTCTAGGGGTGAGTTGGTTAAGTGGTATGGGTCCTTTGACATTTAGCATAGCTCAGCCATTCCAGACCCAACCCTTCGACGAAAAAGAAGTATTTCAATTTGAGCTAGGTCGGACATTCTAGTGTAGAATTCCGGCTCCTCGAGATTCGTTAGATAAAAGGGAGTTTAATTGTGATTGGACCAAAAGTAATCGGGTTAATGGTGATGGTGGTGGCCTCAATAGCGTCGGCTGAAATGAAGATCGTCGTCTTAGATCCAGCGAGAGCAATTTTGGGAAGCGACCAGGCAAAAGTTCTGGTTGAGGCCGCGCGTAAAGAGATGCAGCCAGATCAAGATGAGCTCAATGAATTGGCCGAAGAACTGCAAGCAAAACAAAAAAAGCTTCAGACTGACTTAGAGATCTTAAGCGACAGTGAAAAAAGAAAAATCGCGAAAGAGATTGAAAATATGCAGGCTGATGCGCAGTTCGCCTCTCAGAAACTTCAAAAATACGCTCAGGATAAGAACCAAGAGATCCTGCAGTCTTTAGCCCCAGCTTACGAGAAAGTGCTCAACGAGATTATAGAGATAGATCAAATTGATTTGATTCTTTCACCAACCGCCTTAACTTATGCGAATAAGAAGCACGATATTACGAAAAAGGTCACCGAGAGGCTAAACGCGGATAAGGATTAGTCGACCCTGATCAGGCCGACAAGAGTGGTGAAATCGTTAAGCTTAGAATCTGTAGCTGATTCGATTGGCGCGCAACTTAAATTGGGTGGAGCTCATCCTGGAAGAAACGTTGAGCAGTCAAAAAGAGAAATTAT
Source organism: K189A clade bacterium (assembly GCA_902631405.1). GTDB lineage: Bacteria > Pseudomonadota > Gammaproteobacteria > Pseudomonadales > Azotimanducaceae > UBA4421. Next base: position 10,159 of record CACOYI010000006.1, read on the forward strand.
CACGGGAATCGCGCCACTAGGCGCTGCAAAACCGGGTGAAATAAGTCACCTATCCTCATCTTCCTATCGGAAGTTCTTGGGGAATACCAACGCGACGGCAGTGATATTAGTGGAATCAGATCTTTCAATCTGTCCCTCGGTGGGACTGGTAGTGGAAAACCCCTATCTTGCTTATGCTGTTGCGAGTCAATTATTTGAATACCGCGCAGCGCCAGTTCAGAAAATCCATCCAAGCGCGATTATTGGCAACGACGCCGCTATCCATGATAGTGCGATTATAGGGGCTCACGTGGTGATTGAAGATCGAGTCGAGATTGGAGAGGGCACCATCATCTCTCCGAACTGCTCTATAGGCCAAGGTGTCAAGATTGGTGAAAGAGCTCGAATTTCCAGCAACGTGGTCTTATATGGTGGCTTAGTGTTAGGAAATGATTGTGAAATTAATAGTGGCTCTGTCATAGGGAGCCCTGGCTTCGGTTTCGCGCCCGATGAGCATGGAAAGTTTCATGCGATTGCGCAGCTGGGTGCCGTAGTCATTGGAAATAAAGTTCGTTTGGGTGCAGGCGTGACAATTGACAGGGGTGCCTTGGGAAATACGGTAATTGAAGACGGTGTGAAGGTAGATGACCAAGTACACATTGGACACAATTGTCATGTTGGTGAAGACACGATTATTTGTGGTTGCGCGGGACTGGCTGGTGGCACGGTTATAGGGAAAAATTGTGTGATCGCCGGCGGAGTGGGAATTGGGGGTAAAGGTCCGATCACCTTTTGTGACTCAGTCACCGTCACTGCGATGTCTGCTATACGAAAATCCATCGATATTCCAGGGACTTACTCAAGTGGCACCGCTCAGTCAGAACATGGGAAGTGGTTGAGAAACGCTCTAAGCTTTAATAGGTTGGGAGAGTTAACAAAAAAAATTCTATCGAGGCCAAAGAGTAAAGGATAGTTCCATGCATATAGATATAGATGGGATATTTGATTATCTGCCACATAGATATCCTTTCCTGTTGGTGGACCGAGTTACCGACCTTGTGGTCGGGGAGCGAATACACGGATACAAAAACGTTACCTTTAACGAAGAAATGTTCAATGGGCATTTTCCAGGAAAACCTATTATGCCTGGCGTTCTGATACTCGAGGCGATGGCCCAGATTTCGGGAATACTTGCTTTTGAGACGCGCGGTTCGCGACCCTCTGATGGGAAAAACTACTTATTTGGTGGGGTTGAAAAAGCCCGTTTTAGGAGGCCTGTTATCCCTGGTGATCGACTTGATATTGTGTCCTCATTGGCTGCTGATAGATCGATGATGGTCAAATTTGATTGTGAAGCATTAGTAGATGGAGACTTGGCATGTTCGGCCTCGCTTACAATAGTTGAGCAAGAAATAAGTCTTGAGAGTGTATCTTGATAGACGAAACCGCGAGAATTAGTTCGAAAGCTATTATTGGAAAAAACGTTTCCATTGGTCCTTGGACGATCGTTGGGCCTGACGTAGTAGTGGGAGAGGGATCAGAAATAGGATCCCATGTTGTCTTGAAGGGCCCCACAGTATTGGGCTCCAATGTGAAAGTCTTTCAGTTTTCCACTGTTGGTGAGGGAACCCCAGCCTTAGCCTACGATGGTGAGTCGACGAGTTTGGAAATAGGGGAAGGAACAGTTATCAGAGAGGGAGTAACGATACATCGTGGGACCATGGGAAGAGGCACTGGGCGTACGATCGTCGGGAAAAATTGCTTGCTCATGGCCTATGTGCATGTCGGACATGACTGCGTCCTGGGAGATAAAGTAATAATGGCCAATAATGCGTCGGTAGCCGGCCACGTCGTAGTCGGTGACTATGCGAATTTTGGTGGATACTCGGGTGTTCCTCAATTTCGAAGCATTGGAGAAAATACGCACATTGCTGCAATGAGTCTGGTCACCAAGGATGTCCCCGCTTTCATGACGGTGGCGGGAAACCCCGCTTCAGCCGTCGGCCTTAATCTAGAGGGTATGAGAAGAAGGGATTTCTCGGCTGACGCGCTTGCTGCATTAAAAGAAAGCCATAAGATCGTTTACCGAAGTGGACTGACTAAAAATAAAGCCCTTAATCAGCTTGCAGAATTGCGAAGTAAGTATTCGGAAGTGGAGAAATTTGCCCGATCGATAGAATCCTCAGAATCAGGAATAGTTCGGGGTCGGAGCCATTAGAAGACTAAGCGATTGGATCCTAAGCCGCTCAAAATAGGCATTCTCGCTGGTGAGATTTCAGGGGACCATTTAGGAAGCGCCCTGATGAGAGATTTTAATGCGATCTCGGGGGATCAAAGAGAATTTGAGTTTATCGGGGTAGGCGGCCCGCAGATGATCGATGTTGGTCTCGAGCCGCTGGCGAGCATAGACCAATTCTTGGTTAATGGCTTTCTGGAACCTTTGCTTAAGCTGCCCGAACTTTGGGCCTTGTATAAGAAATTACTGGATGACTTTGACAGCCGGAAGATCGACTTGTTTATCGGGATCGATTTTAACGTCTTCAACTTTTTGATCGAGAAACGGTTAAAGAAAAAAGGGATACGGATAGTTCATTATGTCAGTCCCTCGGTTTATGCGTGGAGGAAGGGGAGGGCGAAAAAAATCGGTAAATTTGTAGATTTGTTGCTTTGTTTATTTCCTTTCGAGCCTGGCTTTTATAAAAATACGGATTTGAACGCCGTTTATGTAGGTCACCCAAAGGCTAGCGCGATAGAGATCGATAAAAGTGAATTGGTGAGAGGGCGCAGTCGAGAGAGACTAGGCCTTCCGATGCGTAGCACGGTGCTCGCAGTGCTCCCTGGAAGCAGGAAATCCGAAATTCATCTGCTTTTTCGAGTGTTTATAGAATCGGCGATAGCTTTCTCGAAACGCATCACCACTCCAGTTGTTGTTGTCATTCCCTGCGCCAACACCCGAGCGAAGGAAGAAATAGAACTTATGAAAAATGCTTTTCCAAGCATAGACATCAGGTTGTACGAGCAAGAGTTGTCCTCTGTCCTGTACGCCTCGGATGTAGTGTTGACCAAGGCTGGCACTAGCACGCTGGATTGTCTGTTGCATAGGAGGCCTATGGTCGTAAGCTACAAGTTAGGACGATTTAGTTATTTTTTTGCTCGCTTTTTAGTTGATACGCGTTTTGTTGCTTTGCCGAACATCATTTCCGGGAAGGAGATAGTGCCAGAGTTCTTGCAAGATGATGCTTCTGCTGAAAGTTTAAGTGAAGCGCTGTTGAAGGAACTCAAAAAATCAAAAGCAGTCGAGGGGTATTTTAGTGATTTTGAAGAAATTCATCGGCAACTTGCTACTGGGGCCAGTCGACCAAGCTTAGCCGCTTCTGAGATCGTCAAATTTTTTAATTTATAGTCACCAAATTAGTTTGAGAAGAAAATTAGCTCTCGAGTTCGGTTAATGTTCTCACTTGATATAGGATGGTGTGGTGGGGATTTTTTGTCGATGAAATTCGGAACATCAAGGAGCATTTTCGTAGTTGCAAGTTGGGGTTGATGAGGTTGGATTAGGGTCCTTGGCCGGGCCGCTAGTGGTTGGGGCAGTGGTGTTGGACAGCGCCCGTGATATTGAGGGCTTGAGGGATTCAAAGAAAGTGTCCGCTAGGGCGAGAGATAAGATTTCATTGGAAATTTTTGATCAAGCGCTTTTTTGGTCGATAGGCATTGCTACGAAAAAAGAGATAGAGGAAATGAATGTTCTGGCAGCATCGCATCTGGCAATGCAACGGGCTATATTTAATCTGGCGATAACGCCAAGTTTGGTTTTGGTCGATGGTAAGAACAAACCCCGTCTCCCTTTTCCCACAAGGTCTGTTGTAAAGGGGGACGATAAGGTTCGAGAAATAAGCGCCGCGTCAATAATAGCTAAGGTTTGTCGGGACAAAATTATGGAAGGGTTGAGCGCAAGCTTCCCTCAGTATGAGTTTGAACGAAATAAAGGCTATCCGACGAAAAAACATTTGATGGCCTTGAACAGCTTCGGTCCGACCGTCTTACACAGGCGAACCTTTGCACCAGTTTCATCTATTTTGGGTAGTTAGATGAAGATAAGCGCACTGCATGGATAATTTCACTCCTCACCTTCATGTTCACAGTGAATATTCTGTTCAAGATGGTTTGCTGAGTATTAAGCAGCTGGTCAAGTTGGCTGCTGAAGGAAATATGCCGGCAATCGCACTCACAGATAGAAATAATATGTTTGCAGCGATCAAGTTCTACGAATCTTGTATCGCGAATGGTATCAAACCACTAATAGGTGCCGAAGTGAGCATCCGGCAAACCGATGCTCTCCGTTCGGAAAACAGTCGTATCGTTGTTCTTGCAAAAAACACTGAAGGATACGAGAACCTGATAAAAATTGTTTCGGAGATCTATCTCGGGGATGAGCAGCTTGGTGCAGTCTGTGAGGAGACCATTTTTAGAAATAAATCAGGTCTCATTGTTTTATCTGGAGGTTTGTCCGGACATCTTTGGGATTTGTTGGAATCCGGGCATACGCAAAAGGCAAGAGAATTGGCGTCACGTTGGAAGAATGAGTTTGGAGACTCCTACTATATAGAGATCACCAGGACAGGCAGGCCTAACGAAGAAACCTTCGTCAAAGAAAGTATTGAGATTGCTGTTGAATTAGATATCCCCGTGGTCGCAACCAATGATGTCTGTTTCGCTGAGAGCGCTGATTACGAAGCTCATGAGGCTCGGGTTTGTATTCAGGAGGGCAGAACTCTGAACGATAGCAGGCGAGTGCGTCGTTATTCAGAATTTCAATACCTGCGCTCAAATGAGGAAATGATGGATCTCTTTAGTGATTTGCCAGCCTCAATTGCAAACACCCAACAGATAGCCATACGGTGCAGCTCTGAGTTAAAACTAGGCACATATCACTTGCCCCGTTATCCGGTGCCCGCAGGTTTCTCGCTGGAGCAGCTGCTGGAATCGGAGGCAGAGAAAGGGTTGTTGGAGCGTTTTGCCAACGAGAACATTACAGAACACAAACAATATCAGACGAGACTTTCTTACGAATTGAAAGTTATCAATCAAATGGGGTTCGCAGGATATTTCCTGATAGTGATGGAGTTTATCGCTTGGTCAAGGTCGAGGGAAATTCCAGTTGGTCCAGGTAGAGGCTCTGGTTCGGGTTCTCTAGTCGCCTACGCGCTTAAAATTACGAATTTAGATCCTATTCACTATGGCCTCTTGTTTGAGCGGTTTCTGAATCCCGAGAGAGTCTCCATGCCGGACTTCGATATTGATTTCTGTATGGACGGACGTGATGAGGTAATACGTCATGTATCAGAATTGTATGGTTCTGAAGCAGTCAGCCAGATAATCACATTTGGAACTATGGCCGCGAAAGCGGTAGTAAGAGACGTCGCAAGGGTGCAAGGAAAGCCCTACAGCTTGGCAGACAGGGTCTCCAAAATGATTCCGTTCGAAGTTGGCATGACCCTTACAAAAGCGATGTCAGAAAATAGAGAACTAGCTGATTTTGCCAGGCATGATGCCGACGTATCTGAAATTATGGAGATGGCCTTCAAATTGGAGGGTGTAGTGAGAAACGTCGGCAGACATGCAGGTGGAGTCGTTATCGCACCTGCAGATTTGACTGACTTTGTGCCTGTTTTCGTTGAGGAAGAGTCTGCCTCTCCGGTGTCTCAATTTGACAAGGATGATGTGGAAAAAGCCGGCCTTGTGAAATTTGATTTTCTGGGATTGAAAACACTCACCATTATTAAGTGGGCAATTGATCTGATAAATCAGGATCTTGGTTCGGATACCACCCAGCCAAAAGTATCTCTCGAATCCATCGATATATCTAACTCGGAAATTTACGAGAGATTGCGGGAGGCCAAGACGGTCGGGATCTTCCAATTAGAATCTCGTGGAATGAAAGACCTTATACGCCGGCTGCTCCCAGATAGTATCGAAGATATCATTGCCTTAGTCGCTCTGTTTAGGCCTGGGCCTCTCCAGTCTGGTGCGGTAGATGACTATGTGGATCGAAAACACGGCCGCGCCAAGATTGAGTATCCACACCCCCTTCTCGAGCCCGTGCTTGAGTCAACATATGGTGTGGTGCTCTATCAGGAGCAAGTTATGCAAACTGCTCAAGTGCTGGCGGGCTTCTCGCTAGGCCAAGCAGATTTATTGCGTCGAGCCATGGGTAAGAAAAAACCGGAAGAGATGGCGAAGGTCAGAGAACAATTCCTGGAGGGCTCGTCAGCAAGAGACATCCCGAGTGATTTGGCGAATCAAATTTTTGATTCCATGGAAAAGTTCGCCGGATATGCGTTCAACAAGTCCCACTCTGCGACGTACGCTTTGATTAGTGTACAGACGGCCTGGTTGAAGACTTTTTATCCCGCCCATTTCCTTGCGGCAAACTTGTCTGCTGAGATGCAAAACACTGATCGAATTCTCACTCTTGTCTCGGAAGCGCGGGGGTTGGAGATAGAGGTGTTGATGCCCTCTATAAACCTAAGTGCTTTTCACTTTACTGTGGACGATGGTGACATTCGCTATGGTCTTGGGGCGATTAAGGGGCTCGGGGAGGCCGCAATTGAGATGATACTAGAAGCAAGGAGCCAAAGTTCCTTCAAGAGCTTAGGAGAGTTTTGCCTGAGAGTAGATGCTAAAAAGCTTGGCAAGAGAGCTCTAGAAGCACTGATAAACTCTGGCGCAATGGATTCGTTTGGGGCCGAATCCGGTGCGACCAATGAGGTCAGAAGTGAGTTGCACAAAGAGTTAGAGACAGCAATCAAATCAGCAGAGCAGATTGATCGTGATGCCAAGGCGGGAATAGTCGATTTATTCGGTGGTATAGAATCCGATAAGGAGCTGTATACGGAAAGTCCTGGTCAAGTCCTTTCATTTATAAAAACGCTACAGAATGAAAAAGAATCTCTGGGATTATTTTTGAGCGGTCATCCGATGGACGTTTATACTGAGGAAATTTGCAGCTTGTGCCCAAAGACATTAGATCAACTAGAAAGTGGCAAAAAAAGGCAGTGGATAGGTGGAATTGCATCAAATATTAGGTTTATGCAATCGAAACAAGGTAAGCCCATATGTTTCTTTGCTTTAAGCGATAATCATGCATTTATTGAGGCTTCTGTTCCACCCGAGTGTTACGAGAAATGTGCCTCAACTATCAGGGATGGAGATATTTTGTTGGTTGAGTGCGAAATACAACCAGACAGATTTACGAACGGTTTAGTAGCGCGGGTCCAGAACGTTATTTCAATCGACGAGTATCGAGAGAAATTCATTCACTCTGTCGTGATTCACGTCGACGAAAAAGCTTGGGGTTCCGGCCTCGTAGATGCGCTTAAGGAAAATTTAGATTTCGCGGGAGTGACGCAAGGTCGGCATCGGCTCTCGCTGCTATACGATGATGGGTTGCATGAGACTACTATCTCCTTGGGTGAAAATTGGGGTTTTGATTTGACAGATGACCTGCTCTTTTCACTACGATCTGCTTTTGGGCAAGATAACGTGAAATTAAATTACGTCGACGTGAAGAGTAATTAACGAGCAGCCATATGAATCGCGAGACGCGAAATGTAGAAGTCGAGGTTCGCCGACAATTTGAAAGGCTTGATCTCCAGAAATCCTCCACCATCTTTATAGGTTTCAGTGGAGGTATCGATTCACTAGCGTTGTTGGTGGCTTTGGTTCGTGTCGTTGGCGATCGCCAAAAGTTGATTTGTTTGCATGCTGATCATGGGCATAGTTCGCATTCCGCTGACTGGGCTGCCCATTGTGAAACAATCTGCAAGTCGGTTTCTGTGGAATTGATTGTGGAGAAACTAGAAATAACTGCTCGCAGTAATTTAGAAAGTGAATTCAGGGAGAAGCGTTATCGTTTTTTTAAAGAAACTATAAAGGAAGAAGGGGTTCTTTTCCTTGGCCATCATCTAAATGATCAAGTAGAAACTGTTTTAATGCGGTTTTTTCAGGGGCGCGGGATATTTCCGATGTCTCGGGAGAGCAAAAGAGATGGCCTTAGGATATGCAGGCCCTTTATCGAGTTAAACAAGCAAATACTCAGACAGTATGTTGAGAATGTCGAGTTTGAGTTCATCGAAGATCCGAGTAATCAGGATCTATCTTACGATAGAAACTATATTCGAAATGTTTTATCTCCGGTTATTGAGGCTCGCTGGCCGAGATTCATGAATTCTGTAGCTGGTATTTTGACGAGGCTTGACGATCAAGCGGGCTTGTTACGGCACTTATTTCAGGGATTTGGCAACGAAATTCCCTTATCCGCACTGCCGAAGCAGTCTCGACTAAAGCAGACTTGGTTAAGGAACTACATCGAGTTCCGAGGTGGGTTTGAAGTAACATGGTCGGCACTAAAGGAATTTGTTCGGCAGATCGATGAAGCTGGAAGGGGTGAATTGAGAATTTCCGAGCAATTAGAATTGCGCCTTTGGCGCGGTAAAATATATGTTGAGGACAATATCTCGCAGTATGAGCAGACAATTCCAACATTGCTGCTTGATTGCAGGAAGGATTTCTCCCTGCGTCTGCCGACAGGTAAGCTAAAACTATCTTGTAATAAAAGCTCGGATGCTTTGGCTTTTGAGTGTCCTCAATCCCTCTCTCTTTCACCCTCCTCCGAGGTGCGAAGTTTGCGACACCTGGGCAAAGAAAAATCTTTAAAGATGCTCTTCGCAGAAAAGAATGTTCCTCCGTGGAGAAGGAAGAACTGGCCGGTGTTAAGCTGCGAGCAAGGCCCGGTAATTATCCCCAATGTCGCGGTGCGTGACGACCGCTGGGTAGACACGACGAGACGAGAAGGTCAATCAATCAGGTATCTCTCCTTTTCTGCGACGTGAAGAACCTTCCTCATGATTGTCGAATTCAGCGGTTCGTGTTAGCGTTTTGGTCCATCGGTCTGCTCCGCAATATATTCGCAGCAGTGGCTAAAAGCTTTTGATGGATTCTCAATGTCGAGATTAGTCTTCGTCACCGGGGGGGTGGTTTCTTCTTTAGGTAAGGGGATACTCACCGCTTCTCTAGCAGCTCAGTTAGAGTCAAGAAAAATCAAGGTCAATGTCTTAAAGATGGATCCTTATATCAACCTGGATCCTGGCACTATGAGCCCTGTTCAGCATGGCGAGGTATTTGTAACTGCCGATGGGGCTGAAACCGACCTTGACCTGGGGCATTACGAAAGGTTTTCGAATGCTCGAATGAAGAAGATCAACAACTTCACAACGGGCTCTGTCTATGCAGAAGTTATACGCAAAGAGCGCAAGGGAGAGTACCTGGGAGGCACCGTACAAGTCATTCCTCATATAACAGATGAAATCAAGCGAAGAGTCATGTTGGCGGCGGAAGGTTCAGAAGTTTTGATTGTTGAAACCGGGGGTACCGTAGGTGATATAGAGTCTCAGCCTTTCCTAGAGGCGATAAGGCAGCTCAGATTAGAGCTTGGCCGAGCGAGACAGGTGTTGATTCATCTGACTTTAGTTCCTTTTTTGAATAAAGCGGGAGAGGTGAAAACTAAGCCTACGCAGCACTCCGTTAAAGAATTAAGATCAATAGGCCTTCAGCCCGATATTCTGGTATGCAGATCCGAGGCGCCGATATCGGATGCTCAGCGAGAGAAAATAGCGCTTTTCACTAGTGTGGAAAAGAGAGCAGTGATACCTCTTAAAGATATTGATTCGATCTATGAAGGACCTATTGAATTAAACAAGCAAGGCTTGGACGATTATGTAGTCGAATACCTGCAAATAGAGTGTCCTCCGGCAGATTTATCCAGTTGGAAACAGGTTGTGGATGCTCAAATGGAACCTATAAATTCCCTTAAGATAACGTTCGTCGGTAAGTATCTTGAGTTGCTTGACGCATATAAATCTTTGATAGAGGCCTTAACGCACGCGGGTATAAAAAGTAAAACGAAAGTCGAGATCGACTACGTAGATGCTGAAAAAATTGAGAGAGAAGGGGTAGAGCTGCTGGATGGCGCTTCAGCTATATTGGTGCCGGGTGGTTTTGGACAACGGGGATTTGAGGGGAAGATAGCCGCTGCAGGTTTTGCGAGGGAAAATAAAGTCCCCTATCTCGGGATTTGTTACGGGATGCATGCCGCGGTCATTGATGTGGCTAGGAACTTGGCCGGTCTTGAGAAAGCCAATTCTACTGAGATCGATCTAAAAACAGATCATCCCGTGATCGCGCTCATTACGGAATGGCAAGATAGTTCTGGTCGTATCGAAACCCGGTCAGAGAGTGATGATCTCGGGGGAACGATGCGCCTTGGAGAGCAGGCTTGCAAGCTTGCAAGCGGTTCTTTATCGCGCCATCTTTACGGGGAGGAAACGGTAAATGAACGTCACCGTCATCGATACGAGTTTAACAACAACTATGCTTCGCAGTTGGTGAGCGCAGGATTGGTTTTGGCAGGTCATTCAGAAGATGGGACGCTGGTGGAGGTTGTCGAAATCGACGATCATCCTTGGTTCGTCGGATGTCAGTTTCACCCCGAATTTACTTCTTCACCAAGGAATGGTCATCCGTTGTTTAGTGGTTTTGTTGAAGCTGGTTTGAAAAAACAGGCGGAGAACAGTTAGTTTTATTTGGATAAACATGCTCCTTCTATCAAAAGAGATAAATAACCAAGATTCGAGAATATTTGTGATCGCTGGTCCTTGCGTGATTGAGTCTGAAAAACTTATTTTTGAGATGGCTGATTTTCTAAAACGGTTATCGGAGAAGCTTGGTGTGTTTCTTATTTTCAAGAGTTCATTCGACAAAGCTAACCGGTCGTCCATCGACAGCTTTAGAGGGCCAGGGCTACATGAAGGTCTAGAAATCCTAGCGAAAGTGAAATCCCAATTTGAGCTCCCTGTACTTACGGATGTACATGAAGACACCCCCGTTGATGAAGTGGCTAGTGTGGTAGATGTTCTTCAAACTCCGGCGTTTTTGTGCAGACAGACAAACTTCATAACAAAGGTTTGTTCTCAAGGCATCCCGGTGAATATAAAGAAAGGACAATTTTTGGCTCCGTCAGAAATGAAAAATGTTGTGAAAAAAGCGAGCGCCTGCGGAAACGAGAAGATAATGGTCTGCGAGCGAGGCTTTAGTTTTGGTTACAATAATCTTGTTTCAGATATGCGTTCACTGGAGGTTATGAAAGAAACAGGGTGCCCTGTGATATTCGATGCCACCCATTCGGTGCAGATGCCCGGTGGTTTGGGTCAGGCATCGGGAGGGCAAAGAGAAATGGTGCCAGTTTTGGCTAGGGCCGCGGTAGCGGTTGGAATCTCCGGTTTGTTCGTTGAGTGCCATCCAGATCCCGACCACGCTTTATCGGACGGTCCCAACTCTTGGCCTTTAAAAAAAATGGAGAGCCTGATGCAGACTGTCCTTTCCATTGACAGCGTAATTAAGCATGAGTCTTTATAACCATCGAGGACTAAACTTTCGAAAAAGCGAACCAGCGACCAAAAATGAGGCGTAAACGTTGATTAACATCAAAAGTGTAATTGGTAGGGAAATTCTAGACTCCAGAGGCAATCCGACCGTTGAGGTCGAGGTTGTGACAGAAGAAGGAGCTATAGGTCGCGCCGCTGCCCCATCTGGTGCATCGACCGGCTCGAGAGAAGCTCTAGAATTGCGAGATCATGATTCAGGCCGCTATTCCGGAAAAGGAGTCACCAAGGCAGTAGCATTTGTTGATGGAGAAATCGGTGAAGCTATTTCAGCTCGTAAAATATTAAGCCAAAAAGAGCTAGATCAAATTTTATTAGATCTTGATGGGACTGAGAATAAAGAAAGGCTAGGGGCAAATTCTCTACTTGCTGTTTCGTTGGCGGTGGCGAAAGCTACAGCAGCGACGAAAGGTATTCCCTTCTTTTTGTATTTGAATGAACTCGCAGGGGGGCCGCAAATGAAGATGCCGGTTCCAATGATGAATATCATAAATGGCGGCGCACACGCAGATAATAATATTGATATTCAAGAATTCATGATTCAGCCGGTATCGGCTCGATCTTTTTCTGAGGCCTTGCGTTGTGGGGCAGAAATATTTCAATCACTAAAGAAACTCCTAACCGATTGTGGGCTTTCAACGGCAGTGGGGGATGAGGGAGGATTTGCTCCGAACATCGATTCTAGCGAAAACGCTCTAGATATTATTGGGCAGGCAGTGGAGAGCGCGGGCTACTCGATGGGCGAAGACATTACGCTTGCACTGGATTGTGCGTCGACCGAGTTTTACGAGAAGGGCAAGTATTCGCTCTCGGGTGAAGGGAAACTGCTAGATAGTTCGGGAATGATTGATTATTTGAGTGATCTGGTCAGCCGCCATCAAATTGTGTCAATAGAGGATGGACTCGATGAGTCTGATTGGAATGGTTGGAAAGACCTGACGGAGAGAGTGGGACAGACTGTTCAGTTGGTGGGCGACGATTTGTTCGTGACCAACAGTGAAATTATACGTAGAGGTATTCAAGAGGGGGTTGGGAATTCCGTGTTGATTAAACTTAATCAAATCGGCACGTTGACAGAGACATTGGATGCTATCGCCCTAGCTAAAAGTGCAGGTTATACATGCATCATCTCGCATAGGTCTGGCGAAACCGAGGATACTTCTATAGCGGACCTGGCGGTCGGAACAGGAGCCGGTCAGATCAAAACTGGTTCACTCTGTCGAAGCGATAGGGTTGCGAAATATAACCAGTTAATTCGGATTGAATCGGAAGGTTCCAGACAGATAGATTATGCGGGCAGAAGCGCTATCGCGAGGCAGAGTTAAAATCGATGTTTCAGATCAAGTCTTACCCAAGAGTTATTAGACTCTCGATAGGGGCCCTAATTTTTTTGCTCGCCGGTCTACAGTACAAAGTATGGTTCGGCGAATCAGGGGTATTCAAAAGACATATTGTTGTTGTTGAATTGGAAAAGAAAAGAAATTCGCTAGAAGATTTGCGCGCAACCAATCGCACTCTCAGATCACAAATCTCGAGTTTGAAGGACAATGTGAATTCTTATGAGAGATTAGCCCGCTCGGAACTCGGAATGATAAAGAGAGGGGAACTTTACATTTATGCCGAAACGCGTTTGGACCCTAGCGAAAAAAATTAGGCGCCGTCGAAAACCTCCATAATCAAGTCGTATAGATAGAACAGAATAATGACTGATCTAAAAGGTATAGGAATGACCTCTCAACGGACTAGGAGCCGTCTTGTGGAGCGTCTGAGAGTGCAAGGGATCACAGAACCATCTGTTTTGGCAGCGATAAACGAAGTGCCCCGTCACATATTTGTTGATGAGGCTATGGCACAAAGGGCTTATGAGGACACCTCACTGCCAATCGGTTTTAACCAAACCCTTTCGCAACCCTTCATTGTGGCGCTGATGACCCAAATTTTACTGGAAGTAAAGCCGAGAGTTGTTTTAGAGGTTGGCACTGGTTCTGGGTATCAAACGGCGGTTTTATCAAAGTTTTGTGATCAGCTGTACAGCGTCGAGAGAATTTCAGACCTGGTCAAGAAGGCTCGCCAACGCCTTCGCACCCTCTCTATTGATAATGCGACCATCTACCACTCAGACGGTTTTGAAGGACTAGAAAGGCATGCACCTTATGACGGTATTCTCGTTACAGCGGCGCCGAAAGAGATCCCGCAGGTTTTGCTCGATCAATTAGCAGACGGCGGTAGGATAGTGGCCCCGGTCGGTTTGGACCTAAACCAGGATCTCAAAATTATTGATAAATCAGAAAACGGATTAGTCGAACGTAATGTTGAAAAGGTGAGATTCGTTCCTCTGGTATCGGGTAAAACCTAACAAGCCGATATCGGATTATCAGCGAATGCCATATTCTTTAATCGCGGAAGTTCGAATGGACTGTTTTCAATAGATGGATGCGTCTAGATATAAGTCGGAAGAGGAGCAAATAACCTTTGGCTTCTGGGAGATCCTGTGGCGTGGTTTTGCGATGGGTGTGGCAGAGTTGGTTCCTGGTATCTCGGGTGGTACGGTCGCTTTCATTACTAATATATATCGAGAGCTTATTTCTTCTTTGGCCTCTTTTAATATTTCGTCATTCAAAAATTTATTGAGGCCCAGGCTTTTTTGGCAGAGGCATAATATTCGGTTTTTGTTGCCACTGGGTCTGGGAATGTTTGTGGCGGTTTTGTCCTTAGCTAACCTCATCCAATATTCATTGATACATTTTCGCCCTGCGGTCTGGTCTCTTTTTCTGGCGGTGATGGTAGTTGCGCTGAACAAAATCGTTAAAGAGGTGGAAATCACACGTCATATCCCGATCCTTCTCGGTGGTATTATTTTGGGAATGGGAAGTCTTTGGTTAGTGCCAGCCGAGAATTCTACTGCCACCGATATGATGATCTTCTTCGGTGGTGCATTGGCCATAAGCGCATGGATTTTGCCTGGATTTTCTGGGAGTTATATTTTGCTCGTATTAGGGCTTTATCCAACAATAATTGGGGCGATAGCGAGCTTTGAGCTATCAACACTAACTATATTTTCTCTTGGATGTGTATTTGGAATTTTCTTTTTTGTAAGAGCCGTAGACTGGGCATATACGAAACATGCGGACCGATTTATTTCTTTCGTGGTCGGTTTTATGTTGATGTCACTCGTTCGCCTTTGGCCTTGGCAAGCGGAGCATCCGGATGGAGTAGGCTCTGGCTTGGGTTTGCTCGGGCCAAACCAATATGAAGTATTGACAGGACAATCACCCTATTTATCGGTGGTGCTAGTTTTTGCCTTTCTCGGGATCGGAAGTCTATGGTTGATAAACAGAAGAAAATAGCTTTCTTATTTGGTTTGACGATGCTTTTTCTTGTGGCGGCGTGCATGCCACTAGGCGTTCCTTTAGTTTTAGAACGCTCGCCTATAATCCGAAGCGACGCGGGGTCCTATGCCGTTCGTCAAGGTGACACTTTGTACTCTATATCTTGGCGGCTCGGAGTCGATTTCAGAGACCTCGCGAGCCTAAATAAACTCGAGGCGCCCTACAATATATATGAAGGTCAGGTGCTTAGAACCGTTTTTGTGGCAAGGAATGCGAGCATGAGTACGCAGCTGGAAAGATCTGTCGCAGAAAATAGTCGGCCCAAAGATGCCAAGGCGACGAAGTCGCAGCAGACCAAAAAGAATAGATCGAGCGAAGATAAAAAAACTACGCGAGAGGCTTCGGCGGCCTCAGTGAGAACTGCTCGAGTTGCGAGAGCTCCTAAAAAATCGGAACAGGGAAAATTCGATACATGGTCTTGGCCTGTTAAATTGCCTCCCGCTTCGAGATTTGGCTCGGGAAATAAAGGCCTGGATTTTAATATCAAGAAAAAACAGCAAATTGTCAGTGCGGGTCAAGGGACGGTCGTCTATGCCGGCAATGGTATTGCCGGCTTTGAGAGACTCATTATCGTTAAACATTCTGAGAGTCTACTTAGCGCCTATAGTTTCAATGGTAGGATAATCACGAGAGAACAGAGGAATGTTACGGTCAATGACATTCTTGGGGAGATCCTTCCCATCAGTACGAAAAAGGAAGTCTTTCATTTCGAGTTGCGTAGGAACGGTCAACCAGTCAACCCGGAACAGGTCCTGCCTAAGAAGGTAAGCTAGTTCAATCTAGCTATCGCTCGAGAAGCTCAAACTTGTTAGGTTTCCCTGCCCATTCCTCGTGGTCGTGGGGAGGGTCTTTCTTTTCAGTGATGTTGGGCCATTGTTCTGCGAGCTCGGCATTTAACTCTATAAACTTGATTTGGTCTTCTGGAACTTCGTCATCAGAAAATATTGCGTCTACTGGACACTCCGGCTCGCAAAGAGCGCAATCAATGCATTCGTCTGGATGGATAACGAGGAAGTTTGGTCCCTCGTAGAAGCAATCAACTGGACACACCTCCACGCAGTCCGTGTGTTTGCATTTGATGCAGTCCTCTCCGACGATAAATGGCAATGGATTACTTCCTAAGAATTAGAGTATTTCGGAATTTAAATTGATTCATCTGTCTCTAATCTGGATTGTAGCTCGTGAAGTAATTGGAGGGCTTCGATTGGACTAGTAGAATTGATATCAATCTCCTTCAATTTCTCAATGATGGAATCGTTGGCGACGCTAGATTTTCTCTCCTTCGCTGAATTAAACAGATCAGATTGCGGAGAACTGTTTGAATGTTCTTCTAAAAAATTGAGTCTTTGTTTTGCTGTTTCCAAAACCTCTTCGGGTATGCCGGCGAGTTTCGCTACCTGTACTCCGTAACTTTGGTTTGCTGGACCCTCCAAAACTTGATAAAGGAAAACAACTTTTCCGTTGTGCTCTCTCGCTTTCAAATGGAGGTTATGCGCAGCTGCAACGTATTGCGGTAATTCAGTCAGTTCGAAATAGTGTGTCGCAAATAGTGTCAATGATTTTTTGACTTCCGCGATGTAGTTGGCGCAAGCCCAAGCTAACGCCACTCCGTCATAAGTGCTGGTTCCCCGACCTATTTCGTCCATTAGAACCAGGCTTTTGTTCGTGCAATTTTTCAAGATGTGTGCGGTTTCGGTCATTTCAACCATGAACGTTGATCTTCCCGTCGTTAGGTCATCGCTAGCTCCAATACGAGTGAAAATTCTATCAAGGGGGCCGATGTGAGCCTCCTTTGCAGGCACGTAGCTACCGCAATGAGCAAGTAGACATATGAGGGCGTTTTGCCGCATAAAGGTCGACTTCCCACCCATATTGGGACCGGTGATCACTGCCATTGCGCGCCGTTCATCCAATTCAAGGTCATTAGCAATAAAAGCCTCTTTTGAGGCTTCCTTTACAACTGGATGCCAGCCCTCCTTGATGTCAACGCCAACCTCTTCTTTGAAACGTGGTCGAGAAAATCGCAATGTCTGAGATCGTTCCGCGAGACAGGATAGGACGTCGATCGACGACAAAGAACGAGCCGCAGACCTAAGCTGAGTCGCATAGTTTTTTACGAAAATGAGGAGATCTCCGAACAATGTTTTTTCTAACACCAAAGCCTTTTGTTGGCTTCTCATTGCGTTTTCTTCGAACTCTTTAAGCTCGCTCGTGATGAACCGTTCCGAATGTTTCAGGGTTTGCCGCCTTACATAATCCGCCGGAACCTCTATGACGCTGCTCCTACTTGTTTCAATGTAGTACCCGTGAATCCGGTTATAACCCACCTTGAGTGTTTGAATGCCTGTTCTCTCACGTTCTTGCAGCTCTAAATCTCTTAACCAAGTCCCTGAGTCCGAATTAAGGGCACGCAGTTGATCCAAAGTTAGATCGTATCCCTGAGCAAAAACACCTCCCTCCCTCAGATGTGGAGGCGGGTCCTCGACAAGTGCCTCCTCGAGTCTTTGATAGAGCGGATCAAAATTATTAAGGCTATCCAGGAGGTTTTTGGAAAGACTGGATTGAATTTGTCCAGCGACCGCTTTTATCTTCGAGAAACAGGGGATGTCGTCTCGAAGCCTCGCGAGGTCTCTGGGGGTGGCCGCTCCAAGTTCTATCCGGCTGCATATTCTTTCGAGGTCCGATAACGGCTCAAGCTCTTTTCTGATTGGGAAAGATTGATTGCTCTCTATAGCTGATTCTAACCAATCGAGGCGGCTATCTAGCTCGATCACGTCCACTATCGGGTCATTAAGCCATTTTTTCAGAAGGCGAGATCCCATACTGGTAACGGTCGTATCCATTAAGGAAAAAAGCGTGTGGTCGGTTGCACCGGTATTGCGAATATCTATTTCCAGGTTGCGGCGGGACTGCCTGTCAATTCTAAGTCTCTGCTTCGGGTCGTATATCTGGAATATACGAAGAGCAGCGATCCCATTCCTTTGAGCTTTTTTCAGAAAATTCAACCCTGCGCCAGCCGCACCATGCCAAATTTGGGGTTCTATTATCAGGTCCTTGGGAATCACATCTTTCAGATTGTTAAATTCGATAGACTCAAATGTCATGCTTTCGAAAAAATCACTGGGGAGTGGCTTTACAATTGACGTAAGCTCTGTGGGGGAGGGAAACAAATGTTCCTGGTCTGCTGGAATAAGCAGTTCGGAGGGTTTGATCTCCTCTATTCGCTCCTGGAACTCTTCCAAGGTATCTGCAAGGCCTATTTCTAGAGTGCCACCAGTAAGATCTATTAGTGCGGTGCAGTATCGCTCGCCGACGCAGTTCGCCGCGACGAAAGTGCTAATCTGATTATTCCGAACCAGCGCCTCCTCGACTAGCGTGCCCGGCGTTAATACGCGCTGGACTTCTCTTTGTACAGGTCCCTTTGTTGAGTTCGGGTCGCCGATTTGCTCGCATATCGCAATTGAATAACCAGCGTCCAGTAATCTTGTTAGATAAGTGTCTGCCGAATGGTAGGGAACACCGCACATCGGAACCGGGTTGCCCCCACTCTGTCCCCGAGCCGTTAGCGTGACATCCATTGTTCTTGATGCCGTTACAGCATCCTCGAAAAATAGCTCATAGAAGTCGCCCATCCGATAGAAAAGTAGCTCTTCCGGATGATTCGCCTTCAAATCCAGGTATTGAGCTATCATCGGGGTATGTTGAGCGCCTGTATTAGCCTTCTCTGACACGGTTCCTTCTAATTTATTAGCGGTCCGATTAATTATATTGCAGCAAATTTGAAAGACTCGACATTTGTTTCATGAAAAAAGCTTTTTCGCAGAAAATTTGTTTGCATAGAGTACTGATTATATATACAGTAATAATCTTTAATGAAGTCAAAGTGGCTTTGTTATCTTGAGAGACGAAGTGAGGATGAGATATGTCGGATAAGAATGGATCCCCTGAAGTAGCGATAGAAAAGAAAGAGAGCAATCCCGAGAAAGAAAGAGCCTTGTCTGCGGCTCTAGCTCAAATAGAGCGTCAATTCGGAAAGGGCTCAATGATGAGACTAGGAGATGAGGAGCAAGTTGCCATCCCCTCTATCTCTACGGGATCTTTAGGCCTAGATGTTGCGTTAGGGATAGGCGGCCTGCCGAAAGGAAGGGTCGTAGAAATTTATGGACCCGAATCATCTGGCAAAACAACGCTTACGCTCCAAGTGATTGCCGAGGCTCAGAAAGTCGGAGGTACCTGCGCATTCATTGATGCTGAGCACGCGCTCGACCCGTTATACGCGCAAGTGCTGGGAGTAGATACGGATGATCTACTTGTCTCTCAGCCTGATACAGGTGAACAGGCGTTGGAAATTTGCGATATGTTGGTTCGATCGGCAGCAGTTGATGTCATCGTTGTCGATTCAGTTGCGGCGCTAACGCCCAGAGCGGAAATCGAGGGCGATATGGGGGACTCCCATGTCGGACTGCAGGCTCGGCTTATGAGTCAAGCGTTGAGAAAAATGACTGGCAACATAAAACAATCCAACACCATGGTGATTTTTATCAATCAAATCCGAATGAAAATCGGTGTGATGTTCGGCTCTCCCGAAACCACGACGGGTGGTAATGCGCTGAAGTTCTACTCCTCAGTACGACTTGATATAAGGAGAATTGGTGCCGTGAAAGAGGGCGATGAAGTCGTTGGCAACGAGACCCGGGTGAAAGTGGTGAAAAATAAAGTCGCGCCTCCTTTTAGGCAAACTGAATTTCAGATCTTGTACGGAGGAGGTATCCACAGAACGGGTGAGATTTTGGAGCTCGGAGTACAGCAAGGTATCGTCGAGAAGGCAGGGGCGTGGTACTCCCATAAAGGTGACCGTATAGGACAAGGTAGAAAGAATGCATCTGAATATCTGGACGATAACCCTCAACTTAAAGTTGAAATAGAAGAGGAAATTAGGAAGCAACTTTTACCACGAGTGGATAGTGATGAGCTGGCTGCGGAGGTTTTGATACCAGAACCATCTGAGGAAGGCTTGAGTTGATACAAAGGCTCCATGTATTCAATTTAGTTTAAGAGGGGTTACTTTTTGCGGGAGACAAAGGAAGAATACCTCGCTGTTTATGCGCTTGGCTTGCGACTGCTTGGTAATCGGGAACATTCTGAAATTGAGCTGCTCAACAAGCTAAAAAAAAAGCTTCCACGGCGTTATCACAAAAAGTTATTTCAGAACTAGTCAGTGGTGGCTATTGTTCTGACGAAAGATTTTCGGAAGCGTGTTGTCGATCCAGGGTTCGTCGTGGGTTTGGCCCTCTTTACATTGCCAGGGAGCTTCGCGCTAAGGGAGTTGACAGGGCGCTCATCGAGAAAGCGCTAAATCAATTCAGCGACAAATGGCCTTGCATATTACGAGAGGGAATCGACAACAAGCTATCAAAACTTGGATATTCTCGGTCGGAGAGATGCACAGCAGAGACACTTGAAGACCCGGCTGTTAAAGGCAAAATCGTCAGCTCACTTGAACGGAAGGGCTTTGATGTTGCTCAGATTCTAAGAGCCCTGGAGAACTATTAAAAAGTCTAGCTGATTGCCTGAGCACCATTCTTCATGAGGCTAATTCATCTCTCCTAAAATAGCTTTATAATAGGAGTACGTAGTCTGGCCAAACTGTCATGAAAACCGTCGAACTTAGAGAAGCTTTCTTGTCTTTTTTTGAAAATCGAGGTCACAAGGTGGTCCTTTCAAGCTCCTTAGTGCCATTCGATGACCCCACTCTGCTTTTTACCAACGCTGGAATGAACCAATTCAAAGACCCGCTTCTGGGGAAGTCTGATCCTGGTTATTCAAGAGCAACATCCGCACAGCGGTGTGTCAGGGCAGGTGGGAAGCATAATGATTTAGAAAATGTTGGCTATACGGCTCGTCACCATACGTTTTTCGAGATGATGGGGAATTTTAGTTTTGGTGATTACTTCAAGGAAGAGACCATTGAGATGGCTTGGTCTTTTACAAATGAAGTCATGAAAATACCGCAAGAGAAGGTGATCGTGACTGTTCACCCCTCGGATGCTGAAAGTGCAGATATCTGGAAAAAAAAGATTGGTATAGACGATTCAAGAATTATTCAGCTGGAAGAAAATTTTTGGACGATGGGTGATACAGGGCCATGTGGACCGTGTACTGAGCTCTTTTACGATCATGGGGAATCAGTCCACGGTGGGCCTCCGGGATCACCTGATGAAGACGGAGACCGATATATAGAGTTTTGGAACTTGGTCTTCCCTCAGTTTGATCGCTCCGCAGATGGTCACCTGGAACCCCTCCCGAGCCCCGGTGTGGATACGGGGATGGGGTTAGAGCGAATGGCGGCTATTTTGCAGGGAGTTCAAAGTAATTACGAAATTGATCTATTCCAAAATTTGATACGACCCATTGGTGAGATGTTGGGCAAATCGGAGCGTGACGCCTTGTCGTCTTCCTCCGTTCGGGTCATTGCCGATCATCTCAGAAGCACAGCATTCCTTATTGCTGATGGGATCAAACCAGGTAACGAGGATCGCTCCTACGTTTTGAGAAGGATCATGCGGCGAGCCTTGCGTCACGCGCATAAATTAGGATTGAAGGAACCATTTCTTTTTAATTTGGTAAACCCGTTAGTTCAAGAAATGGGCGATGCCTACCCGATTCTCGTGGACAAAGAAAAGGAAATCGTTCAAGCGATTGAGGAAGAAGAGCATCGGTTTGGAGAAACGCTCAATCAGGGCATGATTCTGTTAAAGGGCGAGCTTGGAAAAATAGGATCGAAGGATTTGCCAGGGGAAACAGCGTTTAAGTTATACGATACCTACGGTTTTCCGCTAGATCTCACGAAAGATGTGCTTAGGGAATTAGACCGTAATCTTGATGAGGCTGGTTTCGATCGCGCGATGGAGGCACAGCGTGAGAAAGGGAGGGCGTCGGCAGGGTTTAGTGCCAATTTGGGTCAGAAAATAACGGTTTCTAGTCCTGTGGAGTTTCTCGGTTACGAAAACACCCAGGCCAATATGGAAGTTCTTGCTCTCTTTGATCTGGATGGAGAGCCTGTCGAATCTCTGAGCGAGGGACGAGGCGTCGTCGTTGCTGATAAAACCGTGTTTTATGCGGAGTCGGGCGGTCAGCTTGGCGACCAGGGTCTTTTGTCAAATTCAGATTTTGTCTTTCGAGTGGAAGATACCCAAAAGAGTGGTGTTCAAACCCTTCACATCGGCTCTGTAGTCAAAGGTATGGTCGAAATTGGAGTAGTTCTCGAGGGTAAAATCGATGTGGATCGAAGACGTAGACTCAGTGGAAGTCACTCTGCGACTCATTTGATGCACTCGGCCTTGCGTGAGCTGTTGGGTTCCCATGTACAGCAGAAAGGCTCGTTGGTGGCTGAAGAGAGACTTCGTTTTGATTTTTCACATGAGGGTTCTCTAAATCGAGAAGAGCTCATAGAAATAGAAAAAGTCGTTGGGCAGCAAGTAAGAATGAACACATCTGTAGATGTCACGGTGATGCCCTATGAGCAGGCGATTAAAAGTGGAGCTCTCGCTTTTTTCGGAGAGAAATATGCTGAGGAAGTGAGAGTGGTACGCATGGGTGGAGATTTTTCAGCAGAACTATGTGGGGGAACCCACGTTGCGCAGACAGGCGAAATCGGGGAGTTTAAGATAATAAGTGAGACCGGCGTGGCCTCAGGAGTTAGACGAATCGAGGCGTTAACAGGCGCTCAGGCGATTAATGAAAGCCAGATTGAGCAGGGCAAGCTTCTAAAAATCAGTGAATACCTTAAAACTGATCCCTCCCGTATCGAAGAAAGAGTTGAGCAACTAGTCGAGGAAAACAAGCGTTTAGTGAAAGAAATGAGTGGTATTTCTCAGAGATTGGCTGCGGATAGTATCGGTGAACTCGAAAAGGGGATCACCAAGGTGGGCGAGGTTAGCTACTTGGGTGGCAAAATTGAGGGAGACTCAGATTTAGCTCTCAAACTATTAGACAGTCTGAAATCGAAATACAACGAAAAGTATGTCTTCTTGATCGTGCACCAAAGTGATCAATCAGCGGGGCTAGTGACTGTCGTGAGTAAGGACTTAGTGGATAAAATCTCAGCCGGTGATTTGGTTAAGCAGCATGCGCCGATAATTGGTGCTAAGGGTGGAGGTCGTCCTGATATGGCAAGAGCCGGTGGTGGTGATAAATTGGACGCGATCCCTGAGTTAATTAGGGGGGTGGAGCAGACTCTGAAGGAGTCCGTGATCTAGTGGGCAGACTCATCGTTCAGAAATATGGTGGGACAAGTGTAGGGAGTCCCGAGCGAATCCTGGGTGTGGCGCAGAGAGTAAAAGGTTATGTAGAGAAGGGAGATAAAGTCGTCGTTGTCGTATCTGCAATGTCTGGGGAGACGAATCGACTAGTCGCCTTGGGCGAGGAGATTTGGGGCCCCCAGTTTAATCACAGAGAATTAGATGTGCTTTACTCCTCTGGTGAACAAGTCAGTATTGCCTTAGTGAGTTTGGCTCTAGAAAAAGTCGGTGTCACTGCGAAGTCTTTTTTGGCGGATCAGATTCCATTGCGAACTAATGGAGAGTTTGGCAAAGCAAGAATAGTTGAGATTGAGAGTAAATCCCTAAAGGAGGCGATTGCTGATGGAATAGTTCCAGTTGTAGCAGGTTTTCAGGGCGTCACTGCTGATGGTCTTATCACAACGTTAGGGCGCGGTGGGTCCGATACCTCAGCTGTCGCCGTCGCCGCTGCGTTGGACGCTGACGAGTGCGAGATTTGCACTGATGTAGATGGAGTATACACAGCTGACCCTAGGATTATAAAAAAAGCAAATAGGTTGGATCAGATTACCTTTGAGGAAATGCTTGAGCTCGCGAGTCTGGGTTCGAAGGTTCTGCATCCTAGATCGGTAGAATTGGCTGGAAGGCATAAGGTGCCATTGCGTGTTGTGTCCACCTTCGAAGGAGGTCAGGGTACACTTATATCTTTCGACGGAGATGATATGGAAGGAGCAGTAGTTTCTGGAATTGCGCACGCTGCTGATGAAGCGAAAATCACGATAGAAGGGGTAGCTGATATTCCTGGCGTAGCGTCCAAGATTATCAGTCCGGTCAGTGCGGCCAATATCGATGTTGATATGATTGTGCAGAATACTTCAGCTGATGGGCTGACGGATTTCACTTTCACTGTAAAACGGCCCGATTTTGATGAGGCACTAGCGTTATTGGGCACAGTCTCTGAGGAGATTGGTGCTCGTAAAGTGAGCGGGGATCCGCAAATTTCTAAGGTTTCGGTTGTGGGAGTAGGGATGAGGTCTCATGCTGGAGTCGCATCGAGAGTGTTTGAGGCTTTGGCCAAGGAAGGTATCAATATTCAGATGATTTCAACATCAGAGATTAAAATATCTGTTGTGGTCGACGAAAAGTATACGGAGCTGGCAGTGCGCTCCCTTCACGAGGAGTTTAATCTTTGATGACAGCTTCAGAGCAGAAAAGGACAAATAGCTTGAACGATACATGGACCCTAGACTATTTGGTTGGCCATTATTTAAAAGCGTTAGATGCGTCTGATGTAAAACATCAACCATTTTGTTATTTGTTTGCGACAGATCTGTTTCCATCAGATGTCTACTCCCATCTGACTAAAGCCATGGAGTCTGTGTCCGGTTATAAAAATCTCAAGCACAAGGATGCGATGAGGAAGGATGGTAGTAGCACTCGGCAGGTCATCCCATTTAACGAAGTTTATTTAGGCCGGATGTCAGAAAGCGATCGGGAATTCTTTTCACTGATCAAAGAAGTGTTAGACGACGAGAGAATTGGGAGAAAGTTTTTTCAATTGCTTCTCCCGGGTATTCAAGAGAGAAAGGGGAAAAAGAAAGCAGAGGATATCGTTGCGTTCCCTAAGTCAGGATTATTTTGCGATGCCTCCGGCTATAAAATTCGACCCCATAAAGATGTGCGAACCAAATTGGTGACTACACAAATGTATCTTCCGACGGATGCGAAACAAGAGTCTTTCGGCACCAGTTTATATACCCGCTCGTTTAAGGGGCGCATTAATAGGGAGCTCAACAAGATTTCTAAGATTCAACGTCCCGAGTTTGAGCATTTGGAGACATTTTCGTTTTTACCTAATTCAGGCTACGCCTTCGTGGTTGGCGATAAAAGTTGGCATGGTAGGGAAGAAATCCCCGAGGGAATGGGAAATAGATACTCGTTAATGAATATTTATTTTGAGGACAAAGACGTTCCCTTCTATGACTAGCTTTAGTTAATCCGCGTCGAGGTGAGCACTTGAGAGAAAAGTACGCGACCAACGCAGATTTTATTGTTGTGGGGGCAGGATCTGCGGGTTGTGTAATCGCGAGCAGATTAGCTGAGATTAAAGAGGCTAGAGTCATTTTGATTGAGGCTGGTGGAAGTGACAAAAAATTTCGCCTGCGAATGCCAAGCGCGTTCTATATGCCCATTGGAAATAGGCTCTTTGATTGGTGCTATGAGACTGAACCTGAGGGGGAGTTAAATGATAGAAAGATATCCTGTCCAAGGGGGCGAGTATTGGGAGGTTCTTCATCAATAAACGGGATGGTTTATGTAAGAGGGCACCCCTCTAACTACGATGATTGGGAGAAACTTGGAGCCACGAATTGGGGCTACGAGGCTGTACTGCCTTATTTCAAGAAGGCTCAGACCATGAATGGGTTCATTGGTTCTGCAACCCAGGGTGATAATGGTCCTCTGCATACAACAAATGGCGCAATGGCGAATCCATTATATAAGACGTTTCTGGAGGCAACTGAACAGGCGGGTTATCCGCAGCGTGAGGACTTAAATGACGGTGTTCAAGAGGGTTTTGGTCCATTGCCGATGACGGTGGGTAATGGTGTTCGAGCATCAGCCAGTCGCTCTTATTTGCGCCCCCACCCGCCGAATCTCACTATTGTGAAAAACGCACAAGTTACCCGAATAAATTTCAATAATAATAAAGCGACCGGCGTTGATCTGATCCACCGGGGCAAATCCATGAGCTTCGTGGCAACTTCCGAGGTAATCCTATCTGCTGGAGCGATAAATACTCCAACACTATTGATGCTCTCGGGGATAGGTCCCGGGGATCATTTGGCCGAGCTGAATATCCCTGTCACAGCAGATTTGCGTGGTGTTGGTGCTAATTTAATGGATCACCTTGAGGTATATCTCCAGCAGGCTTGCACCAAACCCGTGAGTCTGAGTAAGTTTATGGGGCCGCTTGGTAAGACGAGAATAGGTGCCCAATGGTTCTTTAATAAGTCTGGCCTGGGGTCAACTAATCATTTTGAAGTGGGAGGGTTTATCAAAAGTGACCAGTCAAAAGACGCGCCGGATATTCAGTTTCATTTCTTACCCGCAGCGATGACCTATGATGGTTCAGTGCAGATTAAGGAGCACGGCTTTCAGGTGCACATCGGACCAATGCAATCAAAAAGTAGGGGTCGCGTGACATTGAGGACTTCGAATCCTCTCGATACTCCCAGGCTTAATTTTGGTTATATGCGTGATCCCGAGGATTGGGTAGTCTTTCGTTCTGCTATTCGGCAAGCCCGCGAGATTTTCTCTCAGAATGCTTTTGATGAATTTCGAGGAGATGAAATCAGTCCAGGTGGCATAGTCCAGAGTGATTCCGAATTAGACGAATTCATTCGTTCCCAATGCGAAAGTGCCTATCATCCATGTGGCACCTGCAGGATGGGATCTGATGAACAATCCGTTGTGGATCCTAAAGGTCTCGTGTACGGACTAGACAGTTTGCGCATAGCAGATGCCTCAATTTTCCCTCAGATTGTAAACTGCAACCTTAACGCAACAGTCATCATGGTGGCCGAGAAGATATCAGATGAAATTAAGAAGAAACATGCCTGAGCGACCGCAAGATTCAAAGTGGCGGAGAGAGAGGGATTCGAACCCTCGATAGGGTATTAACCTATACTCCCTTAGCAGGGGAGCGCCTTCAGCCGCTCGGCCACCTCTCCACACTGTACATTGTAGTCGGAATAATCACTCTAATCTCTAGTAGAGGGAAATATTTTCTTTGGGCTAACGTAAGTCATGTACGATTAAATCAGGTCGGTCTGTGAATATTCCTGAAATTCTATTTTTTTTTAATTGATTTGCCGTGTCCATTTCATTGACTGTGTAGACTAACGGCCTGAGTTGATTGGAGACAAGCTCTCGTATTCGTTCACTTGAGGCGATACTTTTTGAAATGTTGCAGAAACCCGACTCAAATCTCTTGCTCTTGCTTACAATTCCGCTCTCCCAAGATTGGAACAAGGGCGCTACTTGGGTGCTCGGAGCGAAATTCTTAAAAGCACTGAGCTCAGCGTGATTGAATGAAGAGACGAGAATTGGCAGATCACTGAATCTTTCGAGCTCCACCGAAACAAGTTCAGCCGTCCCAACTCCTTTTAGCTCAATGTTAACCCCGATCCTTTTCTGAGCAGTTGCCGAGATAAGCTCCAAAGCTTCATTTAGTGTCGGCACTTTCTCTCCGTTTGCACACTGAAAATCGCGAATTTCCTCGAACCGTAAATCCCTAATTGAGCCTTGGCCGTCTGTGGTGCGATCAAGCCTCTCGTCGTGGAGGATTAACGACTGGAGCTTTCCCTTGTTATCTCGGGCTACCTGAACGTCTAGCTCCACCGCTTGGCAATCCAGATCTATTGCTTTTTGAAAGCTCGAAAGGGTGTTCTCCGCTTCCAGTCCAGCAGCGCCCCTATGGCCTATCACAAGAAAATCTTTTGTTTTAAAAAGAGAAGAAAAATCGGCCATAAGATTGAGAATTTGCTGTTATTGGGGCAAACACTGGTAGGATATTAACCTATGAGCTATGAAGTGCTAGCGAGAAAACTAAGACCTAAGAAATTTTCTGAACTCGTTGGTCAGGATCATGTTGTTAGGTCACTCACGCATGCGCTAGATAACGGCAGACTCCATCATGCCTACCTTTTCACAGGTACTAGAGGTGTTGGTAAAACCACCATAGGGAGAATTCTAGCGAAAAGTCTGAATTGTGAGTCAGGTGTTTCATCGGATCCCTGTGGCGTTTGCTCTATTTGTGAGGAGGTAAGCCAGAACAGGTTTATTGATCTGCTTGAGGTGGATGCCGCCTCCCGCACTGGAGTCGAAGATACGCGAGAATTGCTTGAGAATGTTCAATATCTACCAACTCGTGGCCGCTTTAAAGTTTATTTAATAGACGAAGTTCATATGCTATCTACCGCGAGCTTTAATGCCTTACTCAAGACTCTCGAAGAGCCCCCCGATCATGTGAAATTTCTCCTCGCAACTACTGATCCTAAGAAGGTCCCAGTAACAGTTCTATCACGATGTTTGCAATTTCAACTTAGGAACATCACGTCTAAAGGGATATCAGACTACCTAAAAGATGTTTTAAAAAACGAGGAAGTTGAGTTCGAGGATGAAGGGCTAGAGCTGATAGCAAAGAACGCTAGAGGGAGTATGAGAGACGCCCTGACTTTGGTCGACCAGTGCATAAGTTATGGTGAGGGTTCTGTTAAGAAAAATTCGGTGGTTGAGATGCTTGGTTTGGTCGAGGAGGATGAGATTAGTTCGGTGATACTGGCTCTCGAGAAAGGATCAGCTCAAGATCTGCTTCTGTTATCGGAACAGTTCTATGAAAGGAATATAAGTTATTTCGAGGTGCTCAACGGCATCGTTGAAAGGTTCCATCATTACTCGGTTGCAGCATTTTTGGGTGAGGAAGGTCAGGCGTTTTCGAGAGAAGAACTCCAACTTTTCTATCAAATTGCGCTTCTTGGGCTTAGAGATATTGATATTGCTCCTGATCATAAAGTGGGTTTCGAGATGACCCTAATGCGGTTACTAGCTTTCTCCTGTGACCAGCAGGAGACACTGCTACCTCGGGAGAAAAAAAAAACTAATACAAGACTTACCGGAGAACCGAGTACAGACCGAGACACAAAAGATGTCGAGGTTAAAAAGCCCTCAGTTACAGATATCTCTTCACCAATGGCTTCGACTGAGGACGGCGTCCCAATCTTTGTTGATGATGTTTTGTTGTCCAGATGGGTAGCCTTTGTCGAAACTCTAAACCTTGAGGGTGTCACTAAGGCAATCATTGAGAATTCTGTCGCAATAAAGTTTACTCTGCCAAATGTTGATTTGTTAGTTGAGAAAGACTACGAGAAATTGATTACTGATTCCCTCCTGCAAAAATTGGAACTTCTTTTCAAAAGTTCGTTAGGAGAAAACGTGAAGCTTACTGCGCAAACCGGCGTTTTAGGTTCGGAAAGTCCTCGCAAAAGAAAATTAAGACTACGCGAAGAAAAAATCAAAAAGAGTAAAGAGACATTATCCCGAGACTCCACTATGGAATCCTTAATCTCCGAGTTCAATGCCTCGATAGATCACGTGGTAATTAAATGAGCATATCGCCAAGCGTTAAAATAAAGGAATAAAACATGAAGGACTTTGGTGACATGATGAATCAAGCGAAAGCGCTGCAAGAGTCTTTGTCTAAGATACAAGATGAAATTAAAGGTATTTCTGTGGAAGGGGAAAGTGGAGCTGGGCTGGTCAAAGTATCAGTCAGCGGGGATTCAAAAGTCAGGGGAGTAACTTTGGATCCGGACATATTGAGCGAGGAAAAAAGAGTGATAGAGGAATTGTTGGCCGGAGCAGTGAATGACGCGATCGATAAGCTTGAGACCACCAAAACAGAAAAAATGAAAAGCATTGGAGGCGGTTTGCTTGGTGGTTTAGGTTTCCCTTTAGGTAAGATGCCTTTCTAGTGGGTCTAATAGACGAGTTGATCTCCTCCCTGCAAGTTTTGCCAGGAGTAGGACCCAAGAGTGCACAGCGCATAGCTTTGCAGGTTCTGCAAAGAGACCAAAAAGGTGGCAAGCGTTTAAGTAACGCATTGCGGGAAGCCATTGAAAAAGTCGGTAGATGTCAAAGATGCAGAAACCTGACGGAGCTTGAGATCTGTCAGATTTGTACTGATGGGCGAAGAGACCGATCGTTATTGTGTGTTGTCGAATCGCCCGCTGATGTCTTAGCAATAGATTTTGCTGGCGGTTTTAAAGGAACTTATTTTGTACTGAATGGCCGTCTCTCACCAATTGAGGGAATTGGACCTAAGGAGTTGGAGATCGATCGGCTCGAAACTCTTGTTTGTTCAGAATCTCTCAAGGAAGTCGTGATTGCTACAAATCCAACAATGGAGGGAGAGGCTACTGCAACCTATATTGCTGGCATTCTGCAAGATAAGGTGGGACTAATTTCGAGAATAGCTCACGGGGTACCGCTTGGTGGTGAAATCGAGTATACGGATGGTGGAACTCTAAGCCATGCGATTGCGAGAAGGCGTGATCTCACTAGACTGGATTGATGACGACAAGGGATTAGCGCGTCTAGTCTCCTCCTTTGATAGTGAGATAGGAGTTGATACCGAATTCGTGAGAACGAATACCTTTTATGCCAAGATCGGTCTTGTGCAAGTTTGCTCTAATTCGAGAGTTTCTCTCATAGATCCCCAAAAAGTAAAAAATTGGGGTCCTTTTATTGACGCATTGGTCTCCGAAGAGCTGACAAAAATTATGCATGCGAGCCAGGAGGATCTTGAGATTTTTCGAGACATGTTCGGAATCGTCCCTAAAAATATATTCGACTGCCAGTTAGCCAATGCATTCCTAGATGGCGACTTCAGTATCAGCTACTCCGGGCTGGTTTCGAAACGGACAGGAGTAACTCTTGAAAAATCTGAAACCCGTTCCGATTGGCTAGGTAGGCCGCTAACTGTCAATCAAGAAAAATATGCGGCCGAAGATGTCTTTTACTTGCTTGACGTATTCTCCTCGCTCCAAGAGGACCTTCGTATCTCTAATAAGTTAGGCTGGTTTGTCGAAGAGATGGCTCAGAGAGAAACGCCAGACGAGTTTTCTCCCGAAAATTATTATCTACGACTGAAAGGGACCTCGAATTTGACAGATAGGAATTTGTCATACCTGCAGACTGCATGTCAGTGGCGAGAAGAGCTTGCTCGAAAACTGGATCTGCCCAGAGTGAGAGTTGCATCGGATAGCGATCTGCTGGAATTATCGCGTGGGGAACTTTTAGGATTTGAAGAAATCGCTGCGGTGATCCGCTCTCGAGTCGCGCATAATTCTATCAAAGTGCTGCAAAGCATGCTTGAGGGGTACAAATTGCGTACCCCGAAAGAAAGGCCAGCGAGTCCGTTGGTACCTGGGGACAGAAAGTTTTTAAAAAAAATACAAACATTTGCTCATGAAAAAGCCCGCACCATGTCGATGGCGCCAGAGCTACTTGGCCGCAAGAGAGATCTAGAGCAATGTATAAGGAGTTTTGATGAAAACGGTCATCTCAGTGAGATTTTTTTAGGTTGGAGGAAAGAGATCGTCGGGAATGAATTTGCTCGGATGCTATCTGATCATTTTGAGCATGCAGCCTGAGGTCCCCTCATGCCAAGTGTAGATACAATAGTATTCAAAAGTGCCAAAAAAAATGACTTCTATTTATATATTAGGGCAGATAGCGAGTTCGAGTCGTTGCCCATGGAGTTACGGCATTCCTTCGGGACACCAATTTTTGTGATGGACTTGACGATTGATGAACAGAGGAGCCTCGCAAGAGCAGACCCTTTGAAGGTTTTAAGTGCACTTGAAGAGAATGGTTTTTATCTCCAACTGCCTCCGATCGTTCATGAGGGGCGGAAGGAATAAATAGCAGGTAAATGGAAAACTTCTGGAAAGACAAAACTCTCGGAGAAATGACCACTGAGGAGTGGGAGAGCCTTTGTGACGGATGCGGTAGATGTTGCATGATAAAGCTCGAAGACGAAGAGACTAACGAGGTCCATTACACAAATCTCGTTTGCGAGCACTTGGACATGCAATCTTGCCGATGTACAAATTATAGCTATCGGCATGAGTTGGTAGAGGACTGTATTCGTTTTTCAGCGAGCGATTTGAAGGATCTAAATTGGCTCCCACGATCTTGCGCCTATCGTACTATCTACGAAGGACGCGAGTTGGCTTGGTGGCACCCACTTGTAAGCGGCTCGGTGGCCACAGTATTCGAGGCGGGTATAGCTGTTCGAGGCAAGGTGCAATCCGAAAAAACAGTGGATAAAGATTTGCAGGAAGAGATGGTTATACGTTGGGTTTCTTTTTGAATAGGCAAAATCAAATAGGCGATTGAATAGGCGATTAAAAGTTGATTGATCCAACTACAGCATGGACTTTGATCGCTGCTGGCGGTTTACTGGGAGGTTCGTGCTTCTACTATTTGGTGGTTCTTTGCTTCAGGAATTCTTCTGACAAGCGGCGTTCAAAAGTAAAAAGGTTCGGCTTATACCTTGCCGCGGCACTTACATGTTTTTTTGTCACTCCTGCCCCGTTACCAGCTCATGAGGGGCAGTTGGCCCCAGCGTTCGTGGTGGTGATATTTGAGAATTTTTTTCAGACTCAAGGCAGTCCTGAAGAAGCTTTTTGGACTTTGACCATCAGTATTTCCACTCTTTTACTATTTCTCTTTTTGATTTTCAAAGTCGTTGATAGATTTCTCGGATACAAATTGAGGAACCCATCCGACTGAATAGTTTAAATAGATCACTCACGTGGTTGCATGCGGAACAGCTGGTCTTTAAAGTACGGGAACGCTCAACGAGCGGAATCTTCTTTTGGGTGAAAGGAAAAATTGATGATCTTTGATAGCACGGAGTCTTATATATCGACAGACGAACTCAGCATGGCTGTTGATGCGGCAGTGAAGCTCGAACGTCCATTATTGATAAAAGGCGAACCAGGAACGGGCAAGACGATGTTGGCGGTAGAGGTAGCGAAGTCTCTCGGAGCACCGCTTTTGGAGTGGCATATTAAATCCACAACAAAAGCGCTCAATGGTCTTTATGAATACGATGCGGTTTCGAGGTTGAGAGATTCCCAACTCGGCGATGATCGGGTTAATGACATTAAGAATTACATAAAGAAGGGAAAGCTCTGGGAGGCGTTCGAAGCAGAGGAAAGGGTGGTTCTTCTCATAGATGAGATCGACAAGGCGGATATTGAGTTCCCGAATGATTTGCTGCAAGAAATCGACCGGATGGAGTTTTTCGTCTATGAGCTAGGTCAAACTGTGAAAGCCAAGCAAAGACCGGTGGTTATAATTACCTCCAACAACGAGAAAGAATTGCCGGATGCCTTTTTGCGTCGGTGCTTTTTTCACTTCATCAATTTCCCAGACAGGGAGACGATGCAGCAAATCGTGGATGTTCACTTCCCCGAAATTAAGAAAGATTTGGTCAAAGAGGCGATGGAGATATTCTTCGACGTAAGAAAAGTTCCTGGTCTCAAGAAAAAACCTTCTACCTCAGAGTTGATCGATTGGTTGAAACTCCTGATGGCGGACGATATCCCTGATGAGATCCTGACAAATCGAGATGCTAGCAAGGCCATTCCTCCTCTTTATGGTGCGCTCGTTAAGAATGAACAGGATGTTCACTTGCTCGAAAGGCTGGCGTTTATGAACAGGCGGGACAGTAGGGGCTAAAAGGTGTTAATCAATTTTTTTCTCACCCTTCGTAAGTACAAGCTTCCGGTAACCATCAGGGAGTTAATGGATCTGATTTCAGCGATAAAAAATGGTGTTGTATACGCGAACGTCGACGACTTTTACCTGCTAAGCCGCACCGCCCTGGTAAAAGACGAAAAGAATTATGACAAATTCGACCGGGCGTTTGGGGCCTATTTTAAGGGGCTGGAGGATCTTCATGGTATGTTGGAGAGTCTGATTCCAGATGAATGGCTTAGGCGTGAA
This sequence comes from K189A clade bacterium, assembly GCA_902631405.1. Classification (GTDB taxonomy): domain Bacteria; phylum Pseudomonadota; class Gammaproteobacteria; order Pseudomonadales; family Azotimanducaceae; genus UBA4421. The sequence goes on from CACOYI010000006.1 coordinate 43,882, forward strand.
TTCGAGAAATCTCTGAGCGAAGAAGATTTGAAGCAAATCGAGTCACTTGGTGGTCTAGAGAAATTAATCGAGGCCTTCAAAAAAGCAAAAGAAGAAGCAGAAAAGGCTGAAGCAAAAAAGGGTGAAGAAGGAAAGGATGGCGATGAAGGTAACGCCGACAAGGAAGGTCAAAACGGCCCTGGGGGAGTTGGTAAGGGTAAAAAGAAAAAGGCCAAGAAGGTTTGGGACCAGAGGCAGTACAAAAATCTAGATGACTCTGTCGAGCTCGGAACTCGAAATATCAAAATGGCCCTAAGGAGGCTGCGTAAATTTGCCCGAACAGGTGCTGAGGATGAGCTCGACCTAGACAACACAATTCGCTCTACAGCTCACAATGGCGGAATGTTGGATATCAAGATGCGGCCCGAGAGAAGAAATACGGTCAAGGTGCTCTTGTTCCTGGACATCGGGGGGTCGATGGACGCCCACGTCAAAATTTGTGAAGAGCTTTTTTCTGCTTCGCGAACTGAGTTTAAAAATTTGGAGAGCTTCTATTTTCATAACTTTGTCTATGAGTCAGTCTGGAAAGATAATCGGCGACGGATGGCGGAGAGATTGTCTACTTTAGAGATTCTTAACAAATATCCGCATGACTACAAAGTCGTATTTGTCGGTGATGCGACGATGGCGCCATACGAAATTACTCATGCTGGTGGGAGCGTTGAGCACTGGAACGAGGAGCCTGGGGCTGCATGGATGGCGAGGTTTCAAGAGATTTACGACAAAGTAATATGGCTAAATCCCACCCCACAGGAGACTTGGGAGTACTCGTCTTCGGTAATGATGACTCAGGAATTGGTTGGTGGAAGTATGTATCCCCTTACTATAAAGGGTCTCGAGGAGGGAATGGGGGAACTCTCAAAGTAATCAATCCCACTCATCGACACTATCACTGGTGATGGTGCTTTCTAGGATTAAAAGCCCGGGACAAAAATCTGCTATCTCAATCAACCTCTACAGAGAATCAAAAAGATCCTTCTAAGCTCAATTTGAGAGTCAACTCTGAGCTCCCCATCGCACGGGAAAAAGAAAATATCGTCAAGCTTCTTCGCTCGAACCAAGTGCTCATTGTTGTTGGAGAAACAGGGTCAGGAAAGACCACCCAGCTGCCTAAGATACTTATACAGACAGGGATTGGTTCCAACGGTGCCATTGCTCATACTCAACCTAGAAGAATAGCCGCAATCAGCATTGCCAAGCGCATTGCGCAAGAAACCGGGGCCAATCTTGGCAAGGAGATTGGTTATTCCATTAGGTTTGATGATCGCTCTAGTTCTGGCGCTCTTCTGAAGTTAGTTACTGATGGGCTTTTGCTCAATGAGCTCCGAACAGATAGATACTTAGATAAATATTCAGGATTGATCATTGATGAGGCTCATGAGCGCTCACTCAATATCGATTTATTGCTTGGATACGTAAAAGAGATAATCAAACGTCGTCCAGAATTCAGGGTCGTTGTTACCAGCGCTACCATCTCAGGTGAGCAATTCTCCAGGTTTTTTGATGGTGCGCCGATAATTGACGTGGCTGGCCGCAGTTATCCTATCTCGATCCAGTACCGTGAGCCGAAGGAAGAGTTGCTGGAGCAAATAGTCGACGTGGTAAAAGAGATAGAAAAACAAGAGAGTAAATTAGCGCCAGATATTCTTGTTTTTTTTCCTGGTGCGAGGGAGATTTCCGACGCCGTTGAATTTCTTCGCAAACGTTTTGCGGGGCAGTTAGAGGTACTAGCGCTTTATTCGAGATTGTCTCAATCGGATCAGCTCAGAGTTTTCGAGCGAAAGGGCTCAAAGCGAAGATTGATTTTGACCACTAATATTGCGGAAACGTCAGTCACAGTTCCCGGTATTGGTTTCGTGATCGATCTCGGTTTGGCGCGAGTTAATCGCTTTAGTCAGAGGTCAAAAATACAGCGTTTAGTCACTGAGGAAATCAGTCAAGCAAGTGCCGACCAGAGAGCTGGCCGTTGTGGAAGGTTGGGACCGGGAATTTGCTACCGGTTGTATACAGAGGAGGTCTACCAGAACAAACCCCTTTTCCCAGATCCGGAAATCATGAGAGTTAACCTGGCTTCTGTCTTGATTCAAATGAGATTCCTGGGTCTAGGGGAGCCGCAAAATTTTGCGTTTATTGACCCGCCTGAAAAAGCTGCATTAGATAGTGCAGAGAGGCTTCTCACAGAGCTACGGGCGACCAAGCGAAAGGAATTGACCAAGTTGGGGCGCAAAATTGCACGCTTCCCACTGGACCCGCGGTTGGCGGCAAGTCTTATCTCGGCCCCTGATTTTGGGAGTCTCACTGAACTCCTGACCTTGGTTTCCTTTTTGTCATTGCAAGACATAAGAGAAAGGCCGATCGAGCATGCTCACAAAGCAGATGAGGCTCATCAAAAATTCGTGGACGCGAGATCAGATTTCCTAACAATCCTCAAGATGTGGGACTGGATAGAAAAAGCGAAGCGCGAAGAATCCAAGTCGTCTTTTAAGAAGACTCTTAAAAAGAATTTTTTGAGTTTTCGGCGCACGGCAGAGTGGTCAGAAACCAGAGACCAGCTGGCTCGAATCTGTAAAAAATTAGGCCTACAAGCTAATACGGATAAAGCGAGTTACAAGGCTGTTCACATCCCCATAATAATTGGGAATCTCTCGAATCTGGCCAGATTAAAAGACAGAACACAATATCAAGGAGCCAGAAATCAGTCTCTCATGATTTTTCCAGGATCCGGATTGTTTAAAAAAAAGCATGCGTGGATAGTTTCCACCGAAATCATAGAGACTAGCCGGATATACGCGCGAGACGCCGCTTCGATTCGAACTTCGTGGGTAGAGCAGTGTTCGAGGCATTTGCAAAGGGAACGGTTCGAGGATCCGCATTGGAGCAAAAAAAGAGGCGAGGTTATGGCTTACCAGTCTATATCTCTTTACGGTTTGTTATTAGTTGAAAAGAGACGAAAACCCCTCGCTAATAAAGATCCTAGACTGTGCAGGGAGATTTTTCTTGATGCCATGGTTGCCGGTGAATTACTAAAAGTCCGCAGTTTCGTCCTTGAGAATAAAAAGTTATTAGAGGAGGTTCAAAGAATAGAAGATAAAACCAGGATGGGTGGAAAGGGCGTCAATGAGTCTGACTTACTCAAGTTTTATGCTTCAAAAATTCCAGAGGAGATAATCAGCGAGTCGCAACTTGCGCGGTGGTTGGATGAAATCGAACCAAACGTTCTTCGTGAGCTTTATTTAGATCGACAAGATGTTCTGACTAATTTGGGCGGGTTCCCCTCCGCAGATTTGTTTCCGAACCATTTCGTCACGGGCGGAATAAGTTTTGCTTTAAGGTATCGGTTCGCGCCTGGAGAATCAGATGATGGAGTCACTATGGAGGTGCCAATCGGTCTTTTGTCGGCTGTTTCTGATGAAGATCTGAATTGGCCAATACCGGCGTTCTTGTCGCCAACACTCGAGTCGTTGTTGAGAAGTCTGCCACGAGAGTTTAGGCGGAAGTTGCAGCCTATGGAAGAAAGTGTCGATATGCTGATATCGCAGATGCATTCTCGAAAAATGTATCGAAGAGGAAGGTTTATTGGCGCCGTGGTTGAAATTATCAACGATTTGTTTGGATGGCATTTAGCTGACTCTAGCTTTGATCAGAACAGGGTGGGTTCTGAGCTCAGGACGGCGGTCAGGGTGTTAGATGAAAAAAACAATGAAATTTGTTTCGGGAAAGATCTACAGGAAGTCCGGGACTCGCTGCACTCAACCAAAAATAGCGATCGGGAGAGCGAGAGGGTCCTGCGGGAGGCAAGTAATTTTGAGGAGTTCGGCCTTACGCGCTTCCCCGACAGAAAGCTTGAGGACCAATTGCTAGTTCAGGCGGATGTTGGACCAAAATTGTTTTTCCCTGGTCTGGTTTCCAGAGTGGAATCATTAAATCTTGTGCTATTCGATGACAGAGTCGAGAGAGATCGAGAAATCCGGAGAGCTTTTTCCTACCTCGCCCTAAATTACCTTGAATCCCGAACGGACAAGATGAACCGTCTTGTAAAAGCGAATAAATCGGCAAGCCTCTACTATTCTACATTGGGCAGCGTTGGTGATCTTCAGGACCTCCTCAGCCTAGCGACAAGCTGGTTCTGCTTTTTCGAAGATCAAGAGTTGCCTACCAACAGGCGGTCCTTCGAGAAGAGACTACAAGACAGGAAAGGCGATCTGTTGCCAATATTTGACGCCGTCTTTGCTTCTTTTGAGACAAGTCTTCGACTGCGTCACGAGATTATGTCTTTTATTGATCGGCTCGATTCTCCGACGCTACAGGAAACCAAAAGAGACTTAGTCTCGCACGTCGAGAGGCTCATGCCTCCCAACTTATTGACGAACGCTCCCCGCCGCTATCTCCTTGCGATCCCAAGGTACCTCTATGGCGTGCAATATCGAATTGAGCGCCTCGAGGGAAGGGTCTTGAAGGACCGAAAGATATTTGAGGGTTTGCAGGGCCTGCAGGCTAGATTCGATCATCTGGTGCTTTCTTCGCCCGAACGTGGGATGGCCTTCGATACTTTGAGGATGTTTATGGAGGAGTTACGATTGCGAACTTTCTGTGAGGGGGGCGAGCGGAGGTTTGATGACGCGGCTGGACGGGAGAGCGAAGCAGCATCTTGGAAAGTTTCGCAGAAAAAAGTTTCAGAACTAATGCTAGTGGAAGAAAGGAGAGCGGGCTTACTTTAGGCGGACATTTTTTGTCTAAATTGTCTTGGCTTTTTCTACACTCTCTTTCGGAACCATCAAGAGTGAGGCTATTTCGGAGATATCGAACTCTTCATATCGGTCAATTTCGCCGTCCGCTTTGGCGATCTTCCACAGCCCCTGTATCAATTGAAATTTATCCTGATCATCCATGTTCTCGTTCAAAAAGCTGGTGAAAGAATGTAAGCCGCCAGATTGTGTAACCAACTTTTCCGCCTTTGACATATTTTCTGCCGCGGCTTCTTCGTCGATCTCAAAAAGGTGGACGAGATGTGCTTTGCCCGCCTCTATCTCTTGCGGGTCAATCTTACCATCCGATTTGACTAACTCCATGAACAGAATGGCTGTGGCCAGCGGCCTGTTCACGTATCCGCCAGAGCTTCCATCTTCGCGCAAAATGTCCTCAACGAACTGCACTTTGGAAACAATATTTGATGCTACGAGTTTCTCATACGGGATCTTAAAAAGAACCGCAATGTTCCTGACCTCGTGTTCCTCATATCGGTCGGCATCGTCGTCCGCCTGCGCAACCTGCCAGAGCACTCGAACGATGACGAATCGCTCGTCCGCATTCAGCTTCTGATTAAGAAACTCGGTAAAAAAACTCAACCCAGGGTTCAAATCTAACACTTCGTTTCCTTTCTTGAGGATTGGCTGGAGCTCCTCTTCGGACATACCAAATAAATCGTTCAACATTTCGAAGATTTTTTTGTTTTCTTTATCCGTTATTTCGTTATCCGCCCTTGCGAGGGACAATAGCAGGCATGACACGGCCAGCTGCACGTTTAGTTTTACTCGAAGCAGATCGTCGCTGAGATAATTTTGGGTTTCTGCGTTCAAATCGTTGTCCCTTTTTGGCGGTTAGAACCCCGTTTTCACTCTACGCCTGCGGTTTCTTAGCGGAAAGTTTAGCTTCAATAAATTTGCTATGCGGGACGTACAAGAGTTCTGAGATATTCCGTATCTGGTGTTCCTCCAGAGCGTCAATCGAATCATCTTTCCTTGCAACCTCCCAGAGAGCCAATATTATTGAAAACTTCTGGTCTGCTGCAAGGTTTTCGTTGAGCAAAGAAGTAAATTGCTGCAGTCCAACACTTTCGTTGACCAGAACTTTTCCCTCTTCTAAGAGCGCGTTAGCTTGATGATCATCTAAACTGAAAATCTCAGAGAGTTTCTTTGCACTGACCTCCATCTCCTCATCGCTAATTGTGTGGTCGGCCCAACTCACCTCCATCATTAAGGTAGCTGCCGCCAGCGGTATGTCCAGCTCATTTTCCTCTTCGAGGTCGCTAGAAGCTTTGAATAGATACGCTTTTATTTTTTGAAACACGCTATACCTCGATTTGTTCGATTGCTTTATTAATCAAAGCGAAATCATTATTAGATAGGGCTATATTATCGCTAAGTATTTGTCGAAACTTTCTAGCGCCCTTTTTGCCGTGAAAAGCATGGAGAAGGGGCTTGGTCAAATCTCTTAATTTAGTGCCTTTCATGACTTGATCTTCAGCGTATCGCGCATATTTACTAACGATGCTCTTCTCATCACTTATTGTTGTTCCACAGAGCTCGTTATCTATTTCCGACAGAATTCTCGGCTGGTGGTAAGCGGCGCGGCCTAGCATGACCCCGTCGGCCCAATTGAGCATACTTTTTGCGGTTTCAACAGATTGAATGCCTCCATTGATAATGAGTTCAAGGTCGGGGAAAAGCTCTTTGATTTTGCTACCCATCGAATAATTTAAGGGTGGGATCGCCCGGTTCTGCGCAGGTGTTAAACTCCCGAGAATCGCTTTCCTGGCATGCAGATAAACTCGATCGCAACCGGCCTGATATAATGATGTCATAAAATCTTGGAACCTTTCTTCGGTATAGAGATTTTCTGAGGTCCCTTTCTCAACTCCTATTCGACATTTTACTGAAATGAGCAGGTTTGTAACTTCACTCATGGCTTTGACGCATTCGGCCACAAGTTCAGGCTGCAGCATAAGAGATGCGCCAAAAGAGCCAGATTGAACTCTGTCTGACGGGCACCCAACATTTAGATTAATCTCGTCGTAACCGTAATCCTCTGCAATGACACAGCATTTTGATAGTTCGTTCGGGTCATTACCGCCGAGTTGAAGTGCGATGGCGTGTTCTTCGGTATTGAAGGCCAAACGATCGTCTTGGCCATACAAAATTGCGCCTGTCGTAACCATTTCAGTGAAAAGTAAAGCGTTAGGGCTATATAACCGATGCAAATATCGACAGTGTTTATCCGTCCAAGCCATCATTGGAGCGACGCAGAAACGACTATTGGGTCGAGTTTTGATTTTCATATCTACAAAGCTTTTCTGAACTATTGGGTTCGAAATGTCTTAACGTGCCAAGCATCTTAGAAGAATTCTAGAGAATGAGTGAAACAATTTGAAACATATTGATTAAACCAGTTTCATTTTTACCGATGTTTTTCTTCAGTATTTCTTCATTTTTTAGTGATTCGGATATACAATTCCGGCGCTCAGCCCCAGCCAAGAGGGGCTTAAAAACAAACAAGTTATAAGATGTTGAATCAAAGAACGATAGCTAAAGCGGTCCATGCGATAGGAGTCGGAGTCCACTCTGCCGAAAAAGTTCGGCTCACTCTGCGTCCGGCTGAAGAAAATAGCGGTATACGCTTTGTTCGGTCCGACTTGCCAGAAATGAATCCGATCCAAGCACATGCGGAGAACGTATCTGATACGATGCTGTCGACTTCTATTGGTGACAGCTCCTTGCAAGTGGCTACGGTGGAACATCTCATGGCTGCACTATGGGGGATGGGTATCGATAACATCATCATCGAGTTGTCTGCCCACGAAGTCCCAATACTCGATGGCAGCGCAGCGCCGTTCATGGATTTGATTGTTTCTGCCGGCATTGTTGAGCAGAAGGGCAGGAAGCAATTCATTAGAATCAAACGTGAGGTCAGGGTTACCCAGGGTGATGGCCATGCCTCCCTAAAGCCATATGCAGGTTTCAAGGGATCTTATACTTTTGTCTCCAATCATCAGGCCTACGCGAGCTTTCCCAAGAGCGTTTCTTTAGATTTTTCCAGCGTCTCGTTCGTCGAGTCCGTTGGAGGTGCTCGAAGCTTCGGCTTAATGGAAGAATTGTCGCAGGCGCAAGCCATTAACAAATGCTTAGGATCAAGTTTAGAGAACGCCGTTGGTGTTACAATTGACGGAGTAGTGAACCCCGAGGGATTGCGTTTTGATGATGAATTCGTGAGACACAAGCTTCTAGATGCAATAGGTGACCTATATCTTCTGGGCAAACCGATACTGGGAGAATTTGAAGGATACGCGTCTGGCCACTCTTTGAATAACAAGCTAGCAAGAGCCTTGTTGAGGTGTGAAGATGCATGGGATCTGGTAGATTTCGATGTCAACGCTGGTAACCTGATACAGCCGATTATTCATCCGGAGATCGTCAGCGCCGGGTAGGCACAATTTCTCGCTTGTCTTAGTAGAGGCCCAGATATTTTCGTGTCAAAGGACCCAATTTTATTGGCAAGGAACCGTTAGACACTTATACTTTCGACCTGTCAATTGGTGGTTAATTTCTAAGATTCAAGTTAAGACGACCCCCGTGTATAGATTCAACAATTTTGGGCACCAAAGGTATGGTTTTAGGTAGCCATATCAAGATAAAGAAGGGTCTCAATCTGCCGATAAAAGGCGCGGCGGCCCAGACGCCCATCGTTCCCCGACCCACCAGACAGATAGCGGTTTTAGGGCCAGACTTTCTCGGCATGAAACCGACTATGTTCGTCCAAGAGGGCGACCAAGTCTCGGCAGGAAGCCTTTTATTCACTGACAAAAAAACCGATGGCGTGCGGTATACATCTCCTGTTGACGGTCAAGTAGCTGAAATTCGTAGGGGAGCGAAAAGAGCTCTTCTCGGAGTCATAATTGATGTGGCGCAGGATTACACTTCCAAAGCGGAAAGACTGAGGTCGCTGGAGGATCTAGGTGCGCTCTCTGAAGAAGCGGCGAAAGACAAATTGCTTGAATCGGGACTTTGGACAGCGCTCCGAACGAGACCTTTTTCGAGGGTGCCTGACCCAAAAACGAAGCCAAGTTCTATTTTTGTTACTGCTATAGATACTAATCCATTGGCAACCGACCCAGAGCCGATATTGCTCGCCAGGTTAGATAATCTTAAGGCTGGACTGCACGTCCTTTCCTTGCTAACCGAGGGAAATGTAAATTTATGTTTGGCGCCTGGTTCGAAATTGTTGGATAAGTTGGACGATCAAACCTCTGTCGTGAGCCACCAGTTTGAGGGAATCCATCCGGCCGGACTGCCCGGCACTCATATACATTTCGTCGATCCTGTCAGCGCGAGCAAAACGGTTTGGTATTTGGGTTACCAAGACGTAATTGCTATCGGCTACTTGTTCTTAACGGATCGTATAGAATCTGAACGGGTCATCTCCCTAGCGGGTCCTGGAGCGAAGGAGCCAAAAGTGTTGAGGACTTACCTCGGCGCAAGCTTAAGTGAACTCACGGATGGCGAGTTGCTCGACGGAGAACAGCGATTGATCTCCGGCTCGGTGCTGTCGGGGAGAGCTGCTGGAGAGGGAGCCCCCTTTTTGGGCAGGTACCATCTTCAGGTCTCTATCCTGCCGGAAAACAGAGAGCGAAAGTTGATCGGCTGGTTCCGCCCTGGCTTCAAGCAACATTCGGTATTTCCGACTTATATCTCCAAGTGGTTAGGGGAGAAGGATGTGGACTTTACCACCGCTATGGGAAGCCCACGAGCGATCGTGCCGATAGGAATGTTTGACCAGGTGATGCCCATGGACATCTTGGCTACTCCTTTGATGAAGAGCCTCGTTGTTGGTGATGTTGAAAAGGCAATCGAGTTGGGTTGCCTAGAGTTGGATGAAGAGGACATATCACTTTGTACTTATGCGTGCCCGGGGAAACACGAATACGGCCCCGTGCTGCGAGAGTTACTGACAAATATTGAGAAGGAAGGATAAAACGTATATGGGTCTAAGATCATTTATGGACGAAATCGCGCCTCATTTTGAGGAGGGCGGCAAGCTACGTTTTGCTTATCCAGCTTACGAGGCGGTAGACACGGCTTTGTACACGCCAGGATTTGTAACTGGGGGAAGTAGTCACGTTAGAGATGGCATGGACAATAAACGAATCATGCTAACGGTTTGGGTTTGTGCGTTTATCCCCGTTTTTGTCGGAAGTTATGTTTGGGGCCTTAATGCCTTAACTGCAATGGCAGAGGTAGGCAAAACAGAAATAGAAGGTTGGCAGAGTATTTTCCTAAACTTGCTCATTACGACCGATCCAAAAAGTATCTGGAATTGCCTAATTTACGGGCTTGGTCATTTTCTCCCTCTTTATGCGTGGGTTTTTGTAGTAGGGATTGCGGCGGAATGGTTATTCGCAACAAAAAGAGGGCATGAAATAGGCGAGGGTTACTTTGTCACCTCAATCCTCTTTACACTCTCTCTTCCTCCTACGATTCCATATTGGATGGCGGCGGTCGGTGTTTTGTTTGGTGTAATTGTCGCAAAAGAAGTTTTTGGGGGAATAGGGAAAAACTTTTTAAACCCCGCTTTGACTGGAAGAGCATTTCTTTATTTTGCCTACCCGGCTCAAATGTCGGGAGATCAAGTATGGGTAGCAGTAGATGGGGTTAGTCAGGCTACTCCTCTGGGAAATGCGGCTATAGGTCTAGATTATGGAGTGGATTGGATGTCTGCCTTTATTGGGCTGATGCCAGGATCAATAGGAGAGACTTCAACGCTAGCGATTCTCATTGCAGCGGCCTTGTTGTGTGCAACTAGAATCGCCTCGTGGAGAGTCATGGCAGGCGTTTTTGCGGGAATGGTTTTAACCGCAACCTTATTCAATCTAATAGGCTCCGATAGCAATCCCATGTTTGAAATGCCTTGGTATTGGCACTTGGTCCTCGGCGGGTTCGCGTTTGGAATGGTTTTTATGGCAACGGATCCGGTATCTGCTGCGATGACCAACAACGGCCGAATATATTATGGGTTGCTGATTGGTTTTATGTGCGTGTTGATAAGAGTCGTCAACCCAGCTTTTCCTGAAGGGATGATGCTCGCGATTTTGTTTGGTAATTTGTTCGCCCCACTTTTTGACGATTATGTGATGCAGGCGAACATAAAAAGGAGGCTGGCGCGTGGCTGAGGAAGAAAACACCTACAATCGTGATAGCCTGAAAAATACGTTCATTGTAGCGTTCTTGCTTTGTCTGGTTTGCTCCGTTGTTGTTTCTGGTATGGCAGCCTTTCTAAAACCAATTCAAAAGTACAACAAAGAGTTGGACATCAAAAAAAATATCCTCACTTCCGCAGGGCTTTTGGTGGAAGGCAGTGACGTTGGATCTCAGGGGGAGTCTATAGAAGAACTTTTCGCGGAATTCCAGGTCAGAGCAATAGACTTAAAGACGGGTGAGTTTGTTGAATCTGTTGATGTGGCAACTTACGACCCTATCAAAGCGGCGAGAGACCCCAGCGTATCCGTAGCTTTATCTACCGACGACGATATTGCTACCTTGAGGCGGCTCGAGAACACCTCTCTGGCATATATCAAGATGAAAAATGGAGTGCTCGACAAACTGGTTATTCCAGTGAGGGGATACGGCTTATGGGGAACCCTCTACGGATACTTGGCCCTTGAGGGTAATCTACAGACTATATCTGGTCTTGGCTTTTATCAGCACAAGGAAACACCGGGGCTGGGTGGGGAGGTGGATAATTCTAAGTGGAAGAAGAGCTGGCAGGGCGTATCTCTTTTCGCGCAGGGAGAACCCTCCGTGCGCTTGGTGAAGCAAAGGTCGACACCCGGTTCTACCGAAGCCGCCTACGAGGTGGATGCTCTATCTGGCGCGACCTTCACGACGAAAGGGGTCGAAAACATGATTAACTTTTGGGCGGGGGATCTGGGTTTTGGTCCTCTGATACAAAAACTACGAGAGAAAAACGCGGGGGAGCTCGCTGCGGCGAGATAGGTATGGCAAGTCAAACAGAAGTGCTAATTGATCCTATTTTTAACAATAACCCGATTGCTTTGCAGGTTTTAGGGATCTGCTCAGCACTTGCAGTAACGATTAGTATGTCTACAACGACGGTTATGTGTTTAGCCGTCTTGTTCGTGACGACCATGTCTAATTTAGCGGTCTCACTTGTAAGAAATTACATTCCCACTAACATTCGCATTATCGTACAGATGACAATCATAGCCTCTCTCGTCATTGTCGTAGATCAGGTGCTTCAGGCGGTTGCGTATGATATTTCAAAGCAGCTTTCGGTTTTTGTATCTTTGATCATTACAAACTGTATCGTCATGGGCCGGGCTGAGGCATTCGCGATGCAAAACGGGCCTTGGATGTCCACGCTGGATGGTTTTGGAAATGCGCTGGGATACAGTGTGATTTTGATAGGCGTCGCGCTTGTAAGAGAGCCCTTGGGAGCTGGAACATTATTTGGGATGGAAATTATCCCGACTGTTGCTAACGGCGGTTGGTATGAACCTAACGGAATGTTCCTTCTGGCCCCCAGTGCCTTCTTTATAATAGGTTTCTTCATCTGGGCGATTCGGGCCTGGAAGACAGACCAAGTGGAGGAGGAAGAGTTCGAGATTGCGCCAAATATCCAGTACAAAGAGGCGGCCTAGTTATGGACCACTATCTAGGACTTTTTATTAGGGCCGTATTCATCGAAAATATGGCCCTCGCCTTCTTCCTGGGGATGTGTACTTTCATCGCGGTTTCAAAAAAGATATCGACCGCCTTGGGCCTGGGGATTGCTGTGATTGTCGTTTTAGCGATCACGGTTCCGCTCAACAATCTGATTTATAACTTCTTGTTAAAAGAAGGCGCACTCGCGTGGGCTGGCTTTCCTGATGTGGATTTGAGCTTTCTTGGTGTTTTGGCTTATATCGGCGTCATAGCCGCGATGGTTCAGATCCTAGAGATGGTTCTGGATAAGTATGTTCCTGTACTATACAACGCTTTAGGGGTTTTTCTTCCTCTCATAACTGTGAACTGCGCGATACTCGGTGCCTCTTTAATGATGATCGATCAAGGGCAAACTTTCGCAGAATCTGTTGTCTTTGGTCTGGGGGCCGGGGTTGGCTGGGCGTTGGCGATTGTTGCTCTGGCAGGTGTAAGAGAGAAATTAAAATACAGTGATGTCCCAGAAGGGTTGAGGGGATTGGGGATAACCTTTGTCTCCGTTGGTCTGATAAGCTTATGCTTCCTGTCTTTTGGCGGGATTGATGTTTAAATCTTTAAAAGAAAGTTTATGGAGTGAATGACTTTGGATCTTAACGTAATACTTGGCGTTGTAATGTTTACCACCCTGGTGCTTTTACTGGTTATGGTCATTTTATTCGCACGGTCTCGGTTGGTCAGTACTGGCGATGTAACGATATTGATTAATGAGGACGAGTCAAAAGCCATTCAGGTGCCAGCAGGGGGGAAACTGCTCCAAACACTAGCGTCAAAGGGTGTGTTCCTGGCAAGTGCTTGTGGTGGAGGTGGAACTTGTGCTCAATGCAGATGCCAAGTTCGAGAGGGAGGAGGCAGTATACTTGCCACCGAAGAGGGGCATTTCAGTCGGGGAGAGATAGGAGACGATTGGAGGCTGTCCTGTCAGGTAGCAGTAAAACAAGATTTAAAAATACAGGTACCAGAGGATGCGTTAGGGGTCCAGCGCTGGGAATGCGAGGTGACCTCAAACGATAACGTCGCCTCAATGATCAAAGAGCTTAACCTTAAGCTACCTGAAGGAGCTGATGTTGATTTTAAAGCTGGTGGATATGTACAGCTCGAAATCCCGCCCTATGACATGAGCTGGTCGACGATCGATGTTCAAGATGAATATCGAGAGGACTGGGATAAGTTTAATTTTTGGGATTTGAAATCCAAGGTTGATGAGACGACAATCCGGGCTTATTCCATGGCGAACTATCCAGAAGAGAAGGGGATCTTAAAATTCAACATTCGGGTATCGCCTCCACCTCCAAGAATGGATCATTTGCCACCAGGCGCGATGACCTCCTACGTGGCCAATTTGAAGCCTGGGGACAAGATGACGGTTTTCGGCCCTTATGGAGATTTTTTCGTAAAAGACACGCCCGCAGAGAAGATTTGGATCGGAGGCGGTGCTGGGATGGCGCCATTGCGTTCGCACATATTCGATGAGCTTCTACGGAAGGGCTCGACTGGCAAAATGAGTTATTGGTACGGAGCAAGATCATTAAGGGAAATGTTCTATACCGAAGAGCTCGATGAATTAGCAGAAAAATTCCCCAATTTTAGCTGGCATGTGGCGTTATCAGAGCCGCTGGAAGAAGACAATTGGGAGGGGCTGACTGGTTTCATTCACAATGTCGTTTACGAAAACTATTTGAAAGATCATCCTAGCCCTGAGGACTGTGAATACTATATGTGTGGTCCGCCAATAATGGCTTCTTCAGTGCAAACAATGCTTGAAGATTTAGGTGTAGAACCCGAAAACATCGCGTTCGACGACTTCGGCGGCTAGATCTGCCTAGACAGTCGGCGGTATAGAAGAGCTGGGCCACTCCAGATTCCTAAGTGACAAGTAATATCCTTCTGCTGGTAACAGCAGCGATCTGGGGTTTTGGGTTTGTTGCCCAGGTCCTGGGGATGAGCTACATGGAACCATTTGCTTTTATTGGCGTTAGGTTTCTCCTTGGAGCACTGAGTTTGATTCCGGTCGTTTGGTTCTTCTGGCATAAGGACCTTATTCCAGATTTCTCAAAAAAACAGTTGATGTGGGCATCTCTACTCGTGGGTTCCGTTTTGTTCTTGGCCGGTGGATTTCAGCAAGTAGGGATTGTCTACTCCAATGCAAGCAATGCCGCATTTATCACCGGGTTATATATGGTCCTCGTGCCTGTTTTCGGGGTATTTTTGGGGCGTAAAACATCCGCGAATGCCTGGTTCGGAAGTGCCCTAGCATGTCTCGGCCTTTACTTTTTGAGTGTTAGTGAAACGCTAACCATTGGATTTGGAGATTCGCTTTTACTCGTCGGCGCTGTTTGCTGGGCAGCACATATTTTGGTGATAGATCATTTTACAAAAAAAGTGCCAGCACTTTTGATAGCGCTGGGCCAGTTTATCGTATGTGGCGTATTGGGATTAATCGTCTCATCGGTTTTTGAGAGCACGAGTTGGGAGGACACGATTAAGGCGAAATATATACTCATTTATGCCGGTCTTATCACGGTGGGAGTCGCCTATACCCTGCAAGTGGTTGCTCAGGAAAAAGCCCACCCCACCCATGCCGCGATAATACTAAGCTTAGAGGCGGTCTTCGGCGCTATAGGCGGTTATGCGTTTTTGAATGAAATCCTGACATCAAGAGAATTTTTTGGGTGCTGTCTGATGCTGCTTGGTATGCTCTGTTCACAGGTATCATTTAAGGATTTGAGGCAGTCTTTTTCCCCCAAAGACGCCTAAGCGATGGTAAAAAATTAGCTCTCGTTAAAGAAAACGCAGGTTTGACAGTCTTTCTCGGCGTTGAAAAAGTCGTCTTGATCTTGGTAAACGGGCGTTTCGCTCCTTGGAAGACGATCATCACCAGACAATTGTTTTCCCTCACTTGGTCCGGATTCCATCACTGAATCTTTCCATCGGGAGCCACTCTCCCAGAGTAAGCCTAAGTCTAGTATCGTTCCTGGGAGATCTATTTTTTCGATGGCCTCCAAGGCTTTGTCGATGACTGACAATTGTTCCTGTTTGTCGCCTGCTCTGCCCGCTGTCTGACCGAGCGGGTAGTCAATAAAAACTGCTCTCGGCGCTTTAACGCTTTCTGTGATGGACCATGCGCTCGTTAAGGATACGGTCGCGATTCCATGCGCCTCAAGGTCCCTTGCGATCAGTCCAACGGACTGATGGCAAACTGGTCAAACAGGTACGAGGATAGCTAGATCGACCTCTTGTTTGACAAAATAGTTTCGGATACTCGGTGCAAGAATTTCTCGAACTTTACGGTGGGAGTAAATTCCTCCCATGAAGGTAACGGCATGCTCCGCCAGAGATTTTATCTTACCCCTGGCTACATATTCTCGAAGCGATGGTAACGGGAAGACACAACTTGGGTCTACTCTTGAAGACGTTAAATCATATGCGAAATGAGTGGTTCTGATATCGGCGATCTCAGTATTTGTTTCGATTAAGCGATAGCTGATATCGTCCTTAAAATGAAAGGCTACTTGCCCTTTCCGATAGATGCCACCGGAGCAAATCAGTCCTACCTTAGATTCTTTAATTGGTTTTTTTAGAAAGGTGAGTTCTGGGCAAGCAGAGTTTTTGACCCATTCGTACTGAGGATAACCCAGTCCCGCATACAACTTCGATGTTCTATCAATATAATCTATAGGAGGCGAGTCCTGAGGCATAAATTACCTGTGTATGATTCGGGCAGAGGATGCCACTATGAATGTGTTGCTGAGGAGAATCAAATGGTAGCAAACGCGAAAGAAGTTGGGGATCGGAGATATAGAGAGTCCTATGGGCGGTACTTAGAAGATTTTAAGGAGGGAGATATCTACGAACATCGACCAGGGAGAACGATCACAGAGACAGATAACACTTGGTTTACATTATTAACGATGAACCAACACCCACTGCATTTTGACAGAGAATATGGCGAAAAGACGGAGTTTGGGCGAGTGCTCGTGAATTCATGCCTCACCATATCAATGGTTACTGGTATGAGTGTCTCTGACGTTTCCCAGAAGACGATCGCCAATTTGGGTTGGGATAAGGTGCGATTAACTGGTCCAGTTTTTGTGGGAGATACGATCTATGCAGAGTCGACGGTATTATCAATAAGGGAGTCTAAGTCTCGCCCTACGCAGGGCATAGTGACTGTAGAAACTCGTGGCCTCAAGCAGGGCGGAGATCAAGTGATTGTTTTTGAGAGATCCATGCTCATTCCGAAAATGGGTCATGCTATAGATGATGAATTGGACTATTAGTCCGACTATGCCGCGTAACTGATATCTTTGGCGCCTGACAAAAACTTTTTGATAAATTGCTCTGTCACGACATCACAGGTCCCACAGCAAAGCCCGATAGGAAGTGTCTTTTGAAGATCAGCTACTGACGCTGCTCCAAGCTTCACTTGTTCCTTGATTTGGCTGTCCGTGACACCGCCGCATAAACAGACGTACATATACAACCTCCTTTCATCATCGTAACTGCAAATCATTCTCGATTGCAATTACTTTACAGTTTCCCGTTGGGAATCAATCACCAATGCGAATAATTATCGTTATATATCAATAGCTTACGATAAATTTTTCCTTGATCTCTGTTGTCTTTTAGTTCACGATGCAGGCGAATTAGGAGATAAACAATGAACACGTTGGCCCCTGAAATAATCGTCTCTCTCAATAAAGTTTTAAAAAACGAGCTCACCGCAATTAATCAGTATTTCTTGCACTCAAAGATGTTGACCGATTGGGGATTAGAGAAGCTAGGTAAGTATGAAATGGACGAATCGATTGATGAAATGAAGCATGCGGATGAGTTGATCGCGAGAATCTTATTCTTGAAAGGGCTGCCGAACCTGCAGGATCTAGGGCACCTTAAGATTGGTGAGAATATAGTCGAGCTTTTAGAGGGCGACCTGAGTCTAGAAATGGATGCTCTCATCGATTTGAGAGAGGGCATCACGCTATGCGATGAGTACAAAGACTTTGTGACCAAAAACTTACTAGAAGGAATTCTTCGATCAGAGGAAGAGCACGTGGATTGGTTGGAAACCCAGCTCGGTTTGATTGATAAAGCTGGAGAACAAAATTACGTTCAATCACAAATGGCGGCCTAAGAACTCATAGCAACTGTTTTAGGTCGGCTTCGTCGTTTATATTAAAAAACATATCGGTTTGCGGATATAGAACATCGATCGCGCCAACTGTCTCTAGCCAATGTCTAGCAGAGCGATTGCCTTTCAAGATGAATGCCTCCAGAGAGGGCGCGACATCGAGGTTTAGCAAGCAGTGTAGATTCTGTCGCCGGTGATTATCATGCGCTACCAAAACTCTTTCGCCATCCTCTGCGGCTTTTTTAAGGAGGCGATGGTGCCAATTTTTCTCCAGACAAGGCGTATCTCCTGGCACTACCAGAAGGTGATGAGTAGCGCAGATTTTCAGTCCCTCCAAGATGCCAACGAGAGGCCCCCCGGTGCCGCTCACGGATAAAGGATCGGAAACGACTCGTCCGCGTGATTTGTAGGCCTCGGTTGCGCTATTGGCACTGATGATGATATCAATCGCACCCTCGCATGCGTTGATAATGTGATCAATAATTGGCCTGTTATGGCTATTTACCCTGACCGGGAGCAAGGGTTTGTTGCGCCTGCTAAGCCTTTCGGCTTTTCCCCCGCACAGAACCAAAAGGGAGAAATCAGGCAAATCTCCCAGAAGTTCTTTTTCTTGCTGCATTCCGCTCCAGTTCTTCGAGAATGAAATAAATTAGAGGTCTAACCTCATCAAATGATAGAGTGGCACCGATTTATAAATCAATGGGAGGGCATATTGTGAGCTTTTTA
>CACOYI010000007.1 GCA_902631405.1 K189A clade bacterium
CATTGAAACTGAGCGTAACGTCATTCCCCCATGGGCTCCATCATGCCCCCCGGGCTCCCCTTGTGTTGCCATCTCCCTGCCATCAAGCCATACCACTCCGAGCCTCTGAGCATCGGAGAAGAGAGATACAAAGCCGTGCTCGGTTAGGGTCCGATCCTGATGAGGACTGCCGGCGTCGAGCCAGGTTATTCCAGAATCATTGGAATACCTCAAACGTACATCGTATGCATATTTACCTCCTGGAGTACGCTGAAGATAATGCGCCGCCCAAAAAGATTCTGTTACGGGTTGAACTGAAGGAATGTCTGCCCAGTTAACGAACCAGTCTTCGCCCCGCGCGACCTCTGTGGGCTCCGACCAAAAACCATCTTTCAGTATCGAGTATTCTAAAATACTCAAACCTTTATTAACGCGCTGCCAACTCAAAATTGGTCGTCCCTTTGAATCGAGGCTGAAGTTGGGGGCGCTCGTTCCTGAACCCGCCGGAGAAATCATTGGAGAAACTACAGGCTCTGCACATCCCGAGCTAAGAGAGAAAAACATCAAATAACAACATAAGTAAATTACATTCTTCCGCAATCTAGTTCCTCTTTTTTGTTCGTCCTATGACCGTACTGTTCTGACGCAAGCATCGCAAGAGAAGAAATGTTACCTGTTGTCTGCACCATGAAACTCAAGTGACGCTCGAGGTCTATCGCTATTATGATTTTTGCTAGGGACAGAAATTTCTATCTCATTTAGTTTTGCGAGGACCGAGAGGTCCGCCCCAGAACACCGTGTTCCAGAGGCCCTTATTTTACAGTTCGACCAAGCTTGAAATATCCTTGGTGCGGGAGTTACGCTCTCTGACATATGGGAGAATGTATGCCAACGACCATCCGCGAAGCGCAGGTAAAAGACATTCCGCATCTTGCTTACGTGAGTTTGCAGGCGACTTCAGGGCTATTCGACGCCCTTTACGAGGAATCGATACCCGGACGTGAGACTTCTCTAATCGTCGAGCATATGTTTTCTCGACTTAATACCACTTCCTCATATCTCAACTGCCGCATCCTTGAGGTTGACGGAAAAGTCGCCGGTGGTCTGCATGGTTTTCCTCAGAGCGAGAGTGAAACGAGTGTGGGCGATCCTCTCATACGACGCGACCGCTTTAGCTTGTTAAAGCCTTTCTATGAACTCCCTGTACCCAAAGACAGTTATTACATTCACTCTGTGGGTCTTTACCAAGAACACCGTGGGCAAGGTTACGGACGCAAACTCATGTTGGAAGCAGAGGAGTTAGCGAAATCGCTTCAGGTAAACACAACGAGCCTTCACGTATTTCAGCAGAACACACAAGCTCTGACCCTTTATCAGGGCATGGGCTACATAGAAACGGGCCGGAGTCCGGTGGTTCCACATCCGTCTTTGTGGTACGACGGGCAACTTCTCTTGCTGGAAAAAACGATGGCCGTATAATCGGCGAAGAGGGTCCGGATTGGAGGGGAATGTGGGATTTCAAATAACAGAGCAACATCGAGCTTCCTTCAGCGAAGATGGCATTGTTAATCTTAAAGGTGCGATAGATGCCCAATTGTTGACAAAACTCAACGAATGCTTCGAATGGGCGATCGCGAACCCTGGACCGACTGTAAATGGGCATACAAATGGAGATGAATTTTCCTTCATCGACCTAGCGAATCCAGCAGGACGAGATATGTACGAGCAGGTAATAGCGGATTCTGCGCTAGCGTCCCTGGCAGCTGATCTCTGGCAATCTAAGTATGTAGGTTTTCTGGCGGAAGAGGTTTTTTATAAGAAAGGACGTGCTGCCCCAACGTTATGGCATCAGGATACCTCGTATGGCCCGTGGATTGGGCCTCATTGGGTAAATTTCTGGATACCTCTTGTAGCACATCCAGCTGAATACGCGATCCAAGTCGTGCGTGGTTCCCATAAAGGGGTGATGTATGACGGAACCACCTTTAACCCAAAAGATCCAACCGAGCCCATGTGGGGTGAGGCGGCAAATTTCCCTCGACTGCCCGACATAAATGCTGATCGAGCGAAAGATCCGAATTCTTGGGATATCGTAGCTTTCGATGTGGAGCCGGGAGATATAGTTGCATTACATCCACATTGCTTGCATGCGGGCGGAGCTGCCGATGCAGGGCTCCCAGAGCGACGCACATTGGTCTTTCGTTTCTATGGTGATGAATCTTATTACAGCGGACACCTCCCGGACGTACCCGGGCACTATGATATTCCACCCATACCTGCAGCAAGCGGTGGATTTTTAAGCGACGGAGATCTATTTCGACCTGCAGATTCGGCGCCGCTTCTTCGGCAATAAAATAAAAAGATATCTAGAGCGGGTCCGTATTTAGGTTCACTCAAGATAATTCAAATTCCGGTGACGAGCGGTAAAGATAAAGATCGTCTTCTTTTCTAGGGTGGAAAACCAGCCTCTAGAAATACAATCTTTCGATCACGATGCTCGTATGTCTCGCTTCATTAATTAAGAACGCCCATCCGCTTTCATAGTCTCCTAGCGTCTTGCGCTACTTGCAGCGACTATTTCGATCTCAATATCACCTGCCACCAGCGGCGCACCAACTGTCGTGCGACAAGGGTACGGGGCATCGAACATATCCAAAAACACTTCATTCCATGCGGCAAATTCACCAACATCAGCAAGTTGCGCATTTACCTTAATCACATGATCCAAGGACAGATTTAGATCGTCGAGAATGGCGTCAAAGTTCTCCAGTGTAAGCCGCGCTTGAGTCCTTACATCCGCCAGACTAATCTCGAGGGAAACAAGATCTATCGCGGTCAACCCGCTGAAAAAATAGAGATCTCCCACCTGAATCGCAGTCGCGTTTTTGACATTGAAGTGCTGCATGGCAGCCTCAACAGAGGGCGAGGAATGTACTATCGTCATGGGGGAAGTCCTGAATAAAACAAGACGCAAAATATAACGTTCGACCCATTTTTAGGTAAAGAGGTTGCTCCTGAGTGAATGTAGCGTGATTACAAACTGTCGAATTTGAACTACATTTAAGATGAGGGAACACAACAACTTAGCTTTAGTTTCTGCAATCTCATTTGAGAGACTGTCGCTAAATCTTGGAGGAGTTAGTTGGCGAAGGCGTTAGAGGGAATACGAGTACTGGATCTCACCCGTGGACCTGCTGGTGGCTTGGCTACAATGATTTTGGCTGATTTTGGCGCTGAGGTGGTTGTGATCGACGGGCCTAATGAAGACCCCTTCCTGAATTTGCCAGCTTCTCCAATGTGGAGGAGAGGGAAGGTTTTCATCGACCTGGACCTCAACGAGGAAAGCGACCTTAATCAATTCCATCAGCTTTGCGCGGCGAGCGACGTGCTGGTTTGCAACTGGAGAACAGCTGCTCTCGAGAGAAAGCAATTGACTTATGAACACTTGCAGGAACGGCATCCCCATCTAATTCTCTCGCACATCACAGGTTTCGGAGGAAAAGGCCCGAAATCAAACTATCCTGGCTACGAACACGTGATCGCGGCTTCTACAGGTCGAATGCAATTATTTTCTGGGATCGTTGATCGTCCGGGTCCTGTTTTCTCAGCCCTTCAGGTTGGCACTCATGCATGCGCCCAATCTACAGCCTTCGGAATCTTAGCGGCGCTCCTCGAACGCGAGGTCAATAGCGGAGGGAGGCTAGTTGAAACCAGTCTTTTGCAAGGCATGCTGCCCTATGAGATGGGGAGCATGATTGGCGCTCAGTTCCCAGAACAGTTCGCGGAGATGTTTGCACTCGCTGAGAGTAACGAAGTTCCAATGCCCTCTCTTTTTTATCATCCGGCTCAAGCAGGAGACGGTCGATGGGTACAATTTGGGAATCTACTGCCGCATCTTTTCGACAACTTTTTATTAGTCACAAACCTTACGGATATCCTTATTGATCCCGACTTTGAGCCCAAACAACTCTTATTTTTGGATCAAGCTAAACATGAAGCCTTTCGAGAACGAATGCTAGCGCGCATCCAAGAAAAACCGGCAGCGGAATGGATAGACTTGTGCATTGAGAACGGAGGGGTAGTTGCGACCACCTATCAGACAACGCAACAAGCTATTGACGACCCCGACATCAAGGCCAATGGGCACGTAATCGAACGAAGTGACGGTGGCCTTGAACTAGGGCCTGTAGCCAGATTCACGAAGACACCGGGAATTCCGGGACCTACGGGAAAAAAGAATCATGAATTAATCAAACGTTGGCTTTCCGAGCCGCGACCACAAACCAACAAGCCAGGTTCAGATAGACCTCCATTAGAAGGAATTAGAGTCGTCGAAATAGCCACGATCATAGCAGCGCCATTAGGATCATCATTCCTAGCGGACATGGGCGCTGAGGTTATAAAAATTGAACCCGCAGGAGGCGATCCCTTCAGAGGCCTGCTCATGGGACTTGGAGCCGCAAGAGTAAACGGAGGCAAGAGAAGCATCGGTCTAAATTTAAAATCAGATCAAGGAAAGACCATTGCGTTGGACCTGATTAAGTCCGCAGACGTATTAATCCATAACTTCCGACCAGGAGTTCCAGAACGACTGGGCATAGGGTATGAAGATGTCAGTAAATTAAATCCAAAAATCATCTACCTCCAGAGCAATGGCTATGGCCCTGACGGACCTGGCGCGCAAAGACCTAGCACACATCCTATTCCTGGAGCTGCAATGGGTGGAGTGTCGTATCAGATGGGAGAAAAATTGCCATCTGAGTTACAAGATATGGAAAACCTGCGTTTGTGGACAAAACGAATCATGCGAGCAAACGACGTCAACCCTGACCCAAATACCGCAATGGTCGTTTGCACCTCCGTGATGCTTGGATTGATGGCGCGCAAAACAACGGGTGAAGGACAGCAGATATTCATGGATATGTTTGGAGCAAATGCGTATGCAAATCACGATGACTTCTTGTCCTACTCAGATAAAAAGCAAAGAGCCCTCACCGATGACCTTATGCACGGATTAAACCCGACTTATAGACTTTATGAATGCGAGAATAACGGATGGATATTTCTGGCTTTGGTAAGCTCACGGGAGAAAATACGCTTCTTAGAAATCCTCGTTCAAACGGGCTTTGAATGCGGTGGTCTTTCCCTAGACGAAACTGAAAACACCGCTTCGGTCGAGCAACTTGAGTCGTTATTTAAACTCCGTTCAGCCGATTATTGGGAAGAGCTCCTCGCCCCTGAGGGAATTGGTTGTGTTCGAGCAGATGGATCCACTTCCGCACGATTTTGGCTAGAAGACGAACAAATACAATCTATGAACCTCAATAAATCTGCGACTTACCCCGGGTGGGGGGACTATCAACGACACGGCCCTACCGCATTATTCAATTGCGGCGTGAATCATCTAAAAGGAGCTCCGACTGGTGGACAACATTCGGAGGAGATCCTCTCTGAAATGGGCTACGCAGAGAACGAGATCAATCAATTTTTGGAAAATGGCGTCATCTGGAAAGAGTCTGACTAAAGCCTCAGACCTCTTATCCGCCTGTTGAATAGTCAACGCCGGCGCCGAGGAGAAGGCCATATGACTCGCGCATATCCCAAGGTCCTGAACTACTCAAATGCAACCGTTGAATTACCTTTGGCAGCTCTAGGCCTCGTTGTCTTGAATAGAAAATATCACTTTAGATATTAGAACGGTCTGTTCAATACAGATATGCTTTGGAAGTATCGATAAAGACTGAATGCCCAAATGCTTAAACATATCCTGTTTGCCCTGATACTTTCACCTTTAGGTAGTAGTGTTTTTGCCCTAGATTGCCCGAGCGTTCCGAACACCGAATCTTTCTTCCCAGATAGTTGGGGCATTGATGAAGCCAACACGCGCTTCGTGAGTTCAAAAGATAGCCAAATTGATTCCGCGAACGTACACCTTTTGAAGCTCAAATGGTCATATGGCCTAAGCACCACCGCACCACGGTTCTACCCCCTAGTGACGCCAGACACAATTTACATCGGCGATGGTGAAAACGGTTTGGTGGCACTTGATCGTGAAAGTGGTTGTGTTCGCTGGCGCAACAAGGATGCGTCGGGAGATGTTGCCAGCAGCATTACTGGAGGCAACACTCGTTTCGGGCCAACATTGTACTTCGCCCACAGAACCCAAGGGGTGTTCGCCGTTCATGCTCAAAGTGGGAAGACATTGTGGCAAAGCGGCATAAGAGATGAGCCTCTTCCAATGTATTCTGGTTCTCCTCTAGTTGCTGGAGGAGTGATTTACGTGCCAATTTCCAGTCAAGAAATCGGTTTGAGTCTTCTCCCCTTTTACGGTTGCTGTACAACTAGCGGGGGCATGGCAGCACTGGATGCCGAAACAGGTGAACAGCTTTGGTATCTCCCCACGATCGAGGAGAAGGCAACAGTCACAGGCAGGCATTTATTGTTTGTACAAAGGTGGGGGCCCAGCGGGGCGCCCGTTTGGAGCGCACCAACACTGGATCGAGAACGTGGGCTACTTTTCTATGGCACTGGAGAAAATTACTCGGCGCCCGCAACGGATACCAGCGACGCGATCTTTGCCGTAGATATCAAGACCGGGAAACGACGTTGGTTGAAACAGTTTACAGCCGAAGATATGTACAATCTCGCATGCAATGTAGGTGGTGCCAATTGCCCAGAACAAGAGGGCCCAGACCTAGACTTTGGCGCACCGCCACTTCTAGCCAGAAATAGCGAGGGCCGTGAACTGCTTTACGTGGGGCAGAAATCTGGGGCCGTGAGCGCTTTGGATCCATCGACTGGAGAACGAGTTTGGGATCAAAAATTTGGCCGCGGTGGATATCTGGGAGGCATTCATTGGGGACTTGCTGCTGATATAAAGCGTGGTCTGCTTTATGTCCCGATAAGTGATTTCCCAGCAGGTCTTGAGCTGACTGAAGCTCCTACACCAGGCTTATATGCATTAAGCCTCGATGACGGTTCACTGGAATGGTTTACCGAAAAGGACTTTAGTAAGGAAAACAGAGAGAGACTAGGGTTTTGGCCTGGACTGTCCGCAGGCATAGTCGCAACCGAAGGAATAATTTTCGCAGGAGATCTGGCGGGACAGATAGAAGCTTACGATGCCATAAGTGGTAATACTTTATGGAGTTACGCTACCGCAAGATCATTCACAACAGTTAATGATCTGGAGTCAATGGGCGGAAGCATTGATTCCCATGGGCCGTTGCCTGTTGATGACTTGCTGCTAGTCAGCTCTGGTTATTCTGGGGTGGGCATGAAAGGCGGAAACGCGTTTTTAGTTTTTCAGTTAAATGAAGAATCAGACGTTGAGTCAATGGAGGAGCAATAACATGAAAGCCTCTATTTTGCGTCGCCTTAGCGCCGCCACTTTGGATTTTTTTGTAGTACCGGCCGTCGCCTTAATAATCATGGTCATTAGCGGGGCGCTGGAGAACGCTGAGGCTTGGTCAAACGGTTTCCCATGGGTGCGAGTCCTACTGCTAGGGGTGACAGCCTACCTCCTAGTCAATGGAGTGCTGCTTTGGCGATACGGCCAAACATTGGGAAAACGGCTTTGCAAGATCAAGGTCGTTGACCACAATTCAGGTCACTTACCAGCGTTTTGGAAACTGGTAGTTCTACGCGGGCCTTTTTTTCCTTTATTACATTCAACGCTCATCGGCCTTTGGTATCTGCCTGCGATTGATCTATTGCTGGGCCTTCGTGGTGATAGACGTTGCCTTCACGATTGGGTTTGCGGCACCAGCGTTGTCGATTGTTCAACGCAGACTTAGAGCAATTTCAAACAGCACGGAGAATTTAATTACCCTCCCTAAACAGCGGGTATTCTCTTTCGTTCCAGTAGACTTTCCCCGACGCTCCATCATCCGCAAGAGAGGCTAACATCTTGGCGGTTGGGTACGTGGCTGACGGCTCTTGGAATTGAGGCATATCTTTACCCCAAATAGCCGTTCGTGTTGGACCCGGGATCAACATATTCACCAGGATATTTGTATCTTTCAGCTCGGCTGCAGCGACCCTGGAGGCGGCCCACATCCCCGCCTTTGCTGCAGAGTAAGCTGACGTACCGATAGAGTCATATTCTGCGTTGCGAGAAATAGTATTGATAATCCGACCATAATTTTGTGCTCGCATGTGTGGGATTGCGGCACGCATGGCATTCACCATAGCGAAAAGATGAACGGCAACGTGATGTTCGAAATCACCGTCTGCACTGTTCTCCAGTCGTTTGTTGAAACCCATACCGGCGTTATTGAAAAGCACATCGATTCGGCCAGTTAGCTTTACGGCATCAGCAATCATTTGTTTAACTTCTGCCGCGTTGCCCACATCAACCTGCAAATGAAATGCAGCTGGTACGTCATCGAGCCCCTCACGATTAATATCCACCGCAATTACCGTTGCACCATCAGCGCTAAAACCCTCTGCCCAAGCGCGTCCAAGACCGCTAGCGGCACCGGTTATCAACACAGTCCGATCTTCAAACATATAAACCTATCAAGATTAGCGCCCAAGCCCACTGAGAAGATTAAACCCTTGACCTTTGGACACAAGATGCCTTTCAATGAGGGACCCAAAGGAGAGCTTACATGAGGGATATTTTTCTGGCGATCATTGTGTCTGGGTTTCTTGCAGGTTGTGGGAAAACCGAGAGCACTACTTCGGACAACTGTCTGACGGGAGAAACCGAAGAGCAATGTCTTGAAAGAACCATGCCCGCAACATCGAGCGGCGATAGCGATTAGCGAACAAGACTTCGGACTGAGCACCGCCCAAGCGGGGCTTGATTTTAGTGATGCTTGACAGTTGAACCGGAAAAGACGCTCAATCCTTCCAATCTTACTGTTATCAGTGTGTTCACTAATCTTAGCAGCATGCAATGAGCCGTTTATTCTGGCGGCGGGAGGAGCCCTAGAGGGTCCGCTGGCCGAAGCACCCAACACGTGGGAACTCGACAAAGACTCCGCTTTAGCCCAATTGGAGACTCGGCCAAATGATCCTTACTCAATCAACTTCACGTATGTTCAATTGGACGGAAGACTCTACGCTTACGCGGGAGACACGAGGACAAACTGGGTGGCTAACATAGAAAAAGACCCACTTGTCAGAGTTCGTCTGCAAAACAAGATTTATGCTGCCCGTGCCATTCGTGTGAAAAGTAATGAAGAACTGAATAATTTCGCTAATGTGTGGACAGGCTTATCGGCGTTTCAGCGAGACCCTATGCAATTCGATGAGGTATGGTTATACCGTCTGGAGGCGCGTTAGCTAATTATCGAGATCATTAGTGATATCGCTCAAACTAACCAAGTCTTCTATTCAATAGTTTGGCTCAAATAAATGTACCCATTACCGTTCGGGCTTGATGCTGATAAAGTTTTACCTCTTATCGGAGATCTTTCAATTTTAGGAGGGTAAATGAGCGATCTACTCTATGAAGTAAACGACCATGTCGGTGTGGTTACCCTGAACCGGCCAGATGCCATGAATTCATTGACCTACCAGTTATACGCTGATCTGGAGGATACAGTTCGCTCTAGTGAGGCGAGAGCCTTGGTTATTACCGGCAATGGGCGCGCCTTTTGCGCCGGAGATGATATGAAACAAATACTCGGCAGTGGCAAACCAGCGCCGACCGAATTTCGTGATCGAGCGAAAAAAACTGGCGGCTTAACACCTGCGGCGGACGCCCTCCTCCATACCGATATACCAGTCATAGCGGCTGTCAACGGGCCAGCAGTGGGCTGGGGAATGGAGCTTGCCTTAATGGCTGATATTCGCGTGGCATCTGAACGTGCCAAGTTCGGAGAACTATTTGTTGTGCGGGGCTTGTGCTGCGATGCTCCTGGCCTTGGTCGTTTAGCTCAATTGGTGGGCAGAGAGAGCGCCGCCGAGTTGCTCTTCACGGGCGACGTTATCGATGCTGACCGGGCAAAAAATCTAGGTTTGGTCGGCCGCGTAGTGCCTCACGACGATTTACTGCCGACCGCAATGGAGATAGCTCATAAAATTGCCCGCAATCCTCCCTTGGCGGTTCAGGCATTAAAGGCCGGCCTGCGTCGAACAACGGAACCAGATTGGCGCGATACTGGTAGATGGGCAATTGAGCAGATTACTCGATTGCGCGGGACAGATGATTCCAAAGAGGGCGTCGCCGCTTTTTTAGAAAAACGTGAACCGGTTTATCACGGCCGCTGAAATATCGAGGGCCATCATAAATCCAAAACAATTTGCTGCATTGGCCTTTTTCAGGAGACAATGAAAGCTAACCAGATTGCATTAGTTTCCCTCCCAAAGTAACTCTAGGGACATACAAGCCAGCTATTAACACCAAATTAGCTCGAGAGTTGAACTGTCAAAGCTTTCCACTAAACTCACTAAAAAGCAGTTGGTCTTACAGATCTTTTAGTCCGCCTTGAAACGCAGTGAGGGCACACGAGCGTGAAACGTACCAAAGCTATTTTCCTGATCGCTATCGCAATCCTAATCAATTCGGCCTACGCCTATGGCGATTCTGCATCAAACACTCACTACCGACTTCTCAGCGACACACGAAGTCTTCATAACAACGCGTCCAATGTGCAGGCGAAGCTGGAGCAAAAGCTGCAGCAGGTAGCTGACTGGGAAGCGGCAGACATTCAGATGATAATTGATGCCTGGCGTGCCGGAGGACAATCCGATAGAGCTATGGGTCTTGGTTGGAGTGCTGGCGCCTGGTCCGAGTACGGCGTCGCGTTAAACAGAGGCTTGATGGTCGCAGAGGTACGCGGCATGGAAAGCACTAAGCTGCGCGCCTACCACGGCTCTTTGATGGGACGCTACGACCGACTGGAAATGTTCGATGCCAGCAGCCTTACACCGAGCACGTTTACCGGTGATTACGACCCTGAAGAACTGAAAGCCGCCGAGGCTAAATCTGCCGTGGAACGCCAGATGCAAAAGCAGAGCGGCGCCCTCGCCTTCCTTCAGGCCACTATTCGAAAAGATCCTGGCCAGGCCTTTGCTGACATCAAGCGCATCGACGCCTCGCTGAGCCGGCTTTCTAGCGCTGACCAAGCCCAACGCGCACTGGAAATAGAAGACCTGGAAGCGAGGCAAGCGCAAATCCAGGAGTTCGCAAGCTATATCCCTCTCGTTGGCGAGGCCACAGATATTCTCGCAGCAGTTTCAGGCGAGGGCTGGGATGGCAAGCGACTAGGCACGCTGGAGAGAGCCTTACTGATAATGTCTACCTTCGCCCCCGATATCATCGAAAAAGCGCTTACTGGCACTCCCGGTGGCCGTGAAATAATGAGCAAGTTTCGCACCAACGTGGCCAAGCTCAATTCTCCTGCTCTGATAGCGGCGTGGCAGGCCGGCAACAAGGATATCAACCTGCTCAAGAGGTTTGGCGGTGGCAACCCGCTGACCAGCAACAAGAACCTGACCAAATTCCTGGATGAACCGATTGATGATCTCATCATGAATACCGCCAACTCTAATAATCCGACGTTGAAGGCCGCCAATAAGGCCTGGGAAGCCGCGGAGAACGCCGGCCGTCAGGAAGCCGAAACACTGCTGGACCTCATCAAAAAGAATAATGGAGACCTAGCCAACAATGCTGATTTTAAAAAGGCCTACGAAAACTGTCGCAAGAACAAACGCTGCTTGAATGAGCTAAATGAAACCCGGGTGACATGCCCTGACGGCAACTATCAAGACTGTCTGGGTAAGTTTAAGGAAAACCCTGATCACGACGCCCGAAAAGCGCTGCTCAGCTTCGAGCAGGGTCTGCACGATGAGATTGACGATAGCGTTGCCAATAGCCTGGTCGGCGACTACCTCAGCCAAGGTAAAGTCCCGCCCAATATGGCCGACATGAAGGCGCAACTGGAAGTAGCCTGGAAGCAAAGCGGTGACGCCATGGAGTGGGAAGACTTTCTGAAAAGCTTGGAAGTGAAGCCCTTTAATGCCACTAATGCAACCATGGATGCGGCGGAAGACTCTGCCAAAGATTTGTTCGATAAAGAACTAAGGGATACCAAGCTCGGCATGGACCGCGACAACACCTTCCAAATCGTAACCAAAGACGGCAACAAAGTTGACTTACCCGCTGATGTGGTCGAAGAAGCCTACGCCAAGACCCTTTTCGAAAAACTCAATCCAGGCAAGGAGTACGACTCCACAAAAATTGACGCCGCAAAGTACCTAGAAGAGATGGACCACGCCAATCTGACAAAGCTTTCCAAGGATGCATATTATTTTGGCAGCAATCACGAAGAGAAACTCAACAAGTTCCTTGCCGGTGAGGTGCCTATTGATCCGGCGCTGGCGGATCGACTTGGGGAAACCATGCACGTCAAGGCCGACGAGTTTTATGAGCGATTTGACCATCGCCCCGCCAGCGAACTCTCACCAAAAGAGTTGGTCGATTATGCTGAGGGCATGCGCCAGACCACCAAACAGGCCAAGAATCAGCTTAACAAAGCTATGAAAGCGGCTGAGGTTGACCATATTCCATACACGCTGAACCGAGGCCTCACTATCATGGACCAGGTAGGTAGAAAAATACCCGGTACCAACCGCACTTTCTCACCGGCGGATGCCGAGAATGCACTGGCACAAATCGGCATGACTCCAGCTAAAGTCTCCAAGGAACTGGGCAATTACTACTCCTATGTGCTGAAAATGGGGTCTACTAAGATCTATAGCAACACCGCTGATGGCGTTGGATTCGCTATGGGCCAGACGGCAGGCAAAGTGGTTATTGGGGGAGCCCGGGAAGGCTCTAAGTTAGCAATAAAACAGGCCTCCAAAGCAGCCGCACCGGATGAGGAGAGCCAGTGAAAACCCCTTGCGTTGTCTTACTGCTCATTATGGTTTGTTCGCCGGCAACGGCTCAAGAATTCAGCAGTGGGCCGTCTCCAGCCGAACGAGCGTTGCTGGCAACCCTGGAGCCCTTGCAAACGCGCAAAACCCAACTCGAAGTGCGCCTGGGAGGCCTCGAGTCACGCCAGGAGAACACTCGGGATCTTGCCGAGGTAATCACACTGCAAAAAGAAAATGACCAATTAGTGCTAGAACTCGATGACCTGATTCGACAGATTGAGGCGCTTGGTACCCAGGTCGCTAAATTCAAGGAAAAGGGCCTGCTCGAGGAGAGTGAGGTGGAAATCGCCGAGCAAGAGGAAGTAGACGATGAGATGCCGCTAGTCGATCTGATTGACGGTCAGGGAAACGACGTCGCCATTAAGGAAGTATCAAAAGATCTTGCCGAGGATGACATCGAACAATTGGTATTTCTGGCGGAAGACGCCATAAGCCTGGACGAATTGGGTGGACTCACGCAGGGGTTAGGAGAGCAAGAAGAGATAGTGGAAGTGATTGAAATAACGGAGATCACCGAGGACGAAAATGTTCAGGTTGGTGATATTCGAGAATACGTTGACGAAGAAGGCAACTTTGTCACCGAAACCGTGATCGAAGTGTACGAGGAAGATGAGATTTACAATGACGAGGAGTGGTACTTCGCAGATGCAGATGCAGACTACCTGCAGAGAGTTCGGGACCAGATAGACTTAAACAAAGAGGAAATAAGTAACTATGAGGAATCACAAATTCAGCAGGGCTTGAGTGTTGCTGACGGTAAAGTTCAGAAGTACCGCCAGGATGCCGCTGCCCTCGCTGAGGGTATTAGCTCTTTCGCCCAGGGTCTCAATGAATTCCAGCGACAAATGTATGAGCAGGATCGACGCATAGCTGAGCAGCGTATAGCTAATGAACAAAAGCAGAAGGAGCTAAGAGACTCTATACTTGCAGCTAGCGCGGCCAGGGACAAGACGGCGGCCGCAAGCAGGAGCCAGCTTGGGCAAGGTCCCTACCCGATACTTGACCCCTACAGCACTCCTGCTCGAAAACCCGGGGCAATCGCTAATACAACAAATCGACCGAGGCCACAGGCACCATCGGATGCACAAGCCCGGGCGGACGAGAAAGAACCAAGGATGAATCTTTCGAACATGTGGAAAATCTGCCAACCCCACAATAGCCCCGAAGCAGGTTGTGTGCATGGTAACGCCTGGGAAAAGCCCTGTCCCGGAGAGAACCGCACACAGCCATACACGTTCGATGGTCAAATAGTCTACGTTTGGGATGCAGCGTATCTGGATAGGTTGAAAAAAAAAATTGAGAGTTCTGGTTGGTGGATTAATTGGGCCAAAAATAATGTCGATTCGCCGCGCTTAAAGCTCACTTATTGGGGCAAATATGAATACGAGGAGTACTGCATTCGATAAATAAGAATAGGAGTCGCGTAATCATCGACCCATGCGGAAGCTCCACAATTCAGTTAGGCAACGAAAATGACAACTAGTAATTCTCTTAAAGCTTTGTTCACAAGCCTTCTGCTGCTCTCGGCTTCTTTTGTAGCATCGAGTGCACAAGCACTTGAGCAAGTTTACGCCGCTTTTGAAAAAGACGGCAAACCGACGATGATGTACCGACCCAAGTCAACGCCACGCTTTAACCAGAAATATGATCTGTCCGTGGGCATCCTCCCCGTAAAAGACAGACGGGTGATGAACTTCTATTGGTACAAGGATGACCTATTTGAAGAGCCGATTCCGCAAGGGGTCACCGATATTCTGTATAACGAACTGCGCGGCAGCTCGCTATTTAAAAAGGTAAAACTACTAAAGTCTCCCCTGCCCCCAAAGCCGGATAACGCAGCCTTGCAGGCCTATAAGGAGAAACACAGCATTGACATGGTTATCAGCGCCGACCTAGTGTCCTTTAATATGCTGCGTGAAAAAGCAGGTAAGATGACCACGGGAGTTTCTACCGGAGCCGTTGTGGCCGCGCCTACTCGCGTGATGGTCGATGTCTCGATGTTCGCACAACTTATTCACCTTGAAAGCGGCACTCTGGTCTGGGCCGATTCAGTTGCACGTCGAGGGCAGGCTTTTGCATTGATGAGTGTATTGGCTCCAGAAGAAGTCGGCAGCCTGACCCGCCAGACACTCGGTTTGGTCTTCAGTGATCTCAAGATGCTGCTATCAGCCGGCGGCAAAATGATGGTGAAGCGATGAAAAATATTGTGCGTATCCCGCAGCTAATTGCGCTCTGGTTGGTTGTGACCAGTTTCGCCGCGCAAGCGAAAACCTCAGATGAGATTAAGGCGCTGAGTGTACCTATACCCTACCGTGATGCTTCAATGATCGAAGGTGCTGTCGCACTAAGATCCGCAGTGGTCGGTGTGGAGTATGCAGACAGAAAGATGCAAAAGCGTATGTTTGCTCGCAGGCTAGATAAAGACTTCTACCCGCTCCTAATCAGAGTAACCAACGACTCAGATCAGAGATTGCTTGTGAAAGCTCCCGATACCTATCTTCTCTCCCAAAGTGCCAAAATTGAGCCTCAGCAGATCCATCAGGTCTTTAATGGCTTGATCAAAACCGGCAAGACAGGCAGGGCTCTAGGTAGCATCGTCACGTTAGGTCTCTCAAACCTGTTAGGAGGTAACAATGCCGTCATGGTGCAGTACGATGGCGACATCAATGAGCCGCTGGTGCAAAACATGTACAACAAAAGCTTGAAATTCAGCATCGTAGAGTCAGGCGACACCTTATCTGGCTTTCTGTTCTTCGACAAAAAAGCGAGCAAGGGTAAGAAAAACGAGCTGGCATTGCCGCTGCAGTATCTCAACAGTGTTGAGACGTTTGTTGTGGAGGTGCCGGTTCTGTAGCCGCCAACTGCGCAAGACGAAGATGTAACAATAAGCGGAGAATTGCATGGAGCGAATGCGGAAAAAGAGTTTGATCGGCATATATCTGCTAATCATGGCCGCAATGAGCCCCTATTCCGTAGCAGAAGCAGTCTATCCAGCAGACGAGTCTATCTCGGCGGACTTGTACCGGGTCGCTATAGCTGGCGAGACATACACTCAACGAAAAGCTGTCAGCAGCTCCCTTTGGAAAAAGGAGAGCAACTACCAGTTTAATGCCGGGCCCAGCATAAGCGCGGATGGGCAATATGTGTTGTTCCTTGATTCCGGACGGAAGGCCCAGCTGATCGACAGAGTCTCTGGCAAGGTGATCTCTCAAAGCAGCACCCGCGTCAACATCGGGCCCACTCGAATAGACATGGCAGCAGGCTATGCCTATGTCAAAGACAGCAAAGGCCTCCACTTACTGGGCCGCTCTGAAAAAAATCGAGATATCGCCCGTTATTTTCGTACGGGACGACAAGACAGTGTCCTGCTTTTCAGCACAATCAAGCGGGGCGTCTTTGCAGGCTGCGCCCTTATTATTACAAGCAACGGAAAGGCCATGTTGGCCGTACCTGGACAATCGAAACTTAAACAACTCAGCCTTGGCGACGGCGCTCAACCGCTGGATTTGGATACCGGCGCAGCCGTTCTTTCGAGACCGGGGCAGGATAATCACTTCGTTTTAAGCAGCGACGGTTATACCCTCCGACTCATGCAGCTATTGGGCGATCCTGGTAACCCTGAACTGGTAAGCATAGATGAGTCACGGCGCCTCTCTGCACCTGTAAAAGCGATACTCCAATGGTCTCAAAAAAGCCTGCCGCTAATGGTCCCCCTGGACGATAATCAAACTCCATTCTTCTACGACATGATCAACGGGCGTAAGCTGGATTGGCTGGACCAGTCTCTGGCAACACGATGGGAGCAGCTAGAGAATCCATCCGTCAATCTAACCCCAGATGGCAAGAAATTGCTTATAGCAGGTGACACAGAACTGCAAATGGTTCACGTCAGCCCGCTCCCACAGTCCAGCGACCAATACGCAGCATCGGTATCCGCTGGTCGATTTGACATCCCTAGCTGCGTCGAACGCAGTTGCAACCTGTCCATGGATGATACTGGGAATCTGCTTAGCGTGCAGGTCAGCAATTTTGAGGATCTAAAAGCAGCTGGCTACCAGGAGCTATTTGATGTATCCGGGACGTGGCGTCTCAACAGCGCTGCCATCGCAAGGGTTGAACCAGGTGGAGCTCTGGCCGACTTAGAAAAACACCTCCAAGCAACCTTTAAATCGGACACGCGATTTGAAAGAGCGGTTTTTAACGATGCCGGAAGCAAAGCCTATTTCCCCGTCGATGCATTTGGCTGGCTAGAATTTAAAGTCCCTACATGGAACGAGACACTGCAGATATCGCGCAAAGCCCTGCGCCTTGGTAATTGGAAGTTTAAGACCGACAACAACAAAATTGGCTTGCTCGCAGTAGATGTCTTTGTTGATGATGAGGCAATCCCTCGCTTTAGCTTTGGGCGTGCAGCCCCTCTTTACCCAGATACCAGCAAAACCAACGATCGTGCCGCCGCCATGGCACCTCAATTGCGCGAAGCAGTAGAAATGTTCATGGCGGGTTTTAGAGAGGAAGGTCTTGATGCAATAGAGGCGGCATTGGCTGGCCGCGCAGAACAACTGAAACTCATTTTCCAAGAAATAGACACCTACCCCGCAAGCTATCCCACTTGGACGGAGGAAAACTTCACTAGCATCGAAGCCGCGCGTTTGTTACTGCGCGTCTATCAGGAACTTGTTAGAGATACCGAAGCCCTCCTTAACGCGGATTGCCAGCCGGTATTGTCACCAGGACAAGGCTGCAAGATCGTCGCGTCACGTACCCACCTATTAGCCGCGGATCAAGTGATCACAGCAGTGAATGGTCTTGAAGTCAGGCGCGCCAGCGACATCGATTCCGCCATGACAAGGCTAAATAGGGACGGATGGGTTGCGCGAGTAAATTTGAATGATGGCACCAGCCTTCAAATCCCAGTAACACGCAAGATCAGAGATCCAGACAGCCTAGTTTGGGCCGTAAATCTCTACGTGCAGATGGCCATGATACAGGGACAGGTAAAAGTTCCTCGCCAGGTTAAAAGAGCTCTCAGTGAACTAGAGGTAGAAGTGCCAGAGGAGGCAAAAGATAGAATAGAACTCGCAGTCATGGCTTCGCATGTATTGACCGGTAAGGCCGAGGAAATCTACTCCAAATTACTTCAACGCAAAAACTGGGCCCGATCTTACTCCACCGCACTGAGCGAAGAGATCATCTACTATCCACTACGGGTGAACAAAAAGAAGCTGGCGTTTATTCTAGGACTAAAACCGGAAGAAATAAAAGGTCCGGTGATGAATCCATATCCAAACGATGAGTTTGTCGATTTCTATGGCAACCTACTGCCTCCCATGAGCAAAAAACCAAGTTAGGCGGATGGCAAAGCACAGTCCATTCGTATGGACTGTCTTGTCCCTCAATCCTGACGTCGTGACAAGAGGTGAGATTTTGGCGGCGCTGGCAAGGTTTTCGTCTCTGCCAAGGGAGGCCCACCAAGCGGCAACTCCTCAATCGGTATACCGTGTGCACGGGCAAATTGCTTTGAGCGCAGATTAAGCCCGGGGCCAAGGTAAAACGCTCGGGCCTCCGGGTCCTCATGGTCCCTCCAGAAGGCTGGCGGAATGCTGGTGAATTCAGCCATCGTGCGTTTGGAGTTCCGCTCCGTTAGCATCCTGCTGATGTACTGATCGATCTTGGCAAGGCGAAGCTGCTCCTCCTCCGGGTCACGGGCTGATGCATCCACTGGTGGCGCAGCAAACGGCCCCGCTAGGTCCAGCGCAGCACGCATGTACTGCTCGTTCCCATAGTCACCAACCTGGAATTCCTGATGCCCGTAATAGATCTGCATCGATTTGCGGCCGCGAGTTGATGGCCGCCAAGTCGCGGCGTGAAGCATTTTCGGATTAAAGATGGCGCACGTACCGGCAGGTCCGTGCAAATGCACGTAACCACGTTGTCTGATCTGCTCACGTGGGTCCCAGTAATGCACATCACAGTCCGTCGGCTCAGGACTCATGCTGAAACAGGAGGTTTGGTCGTCAACATCACTAAGATATATCATCACTTGCAGGAAGCCCGCTCTGTGCGCCCTATGCAGCGCGTGCGCACCAATTCCACCGTCCCGGTGCCATCCAGAGAATGCTTTTTCCACCGCGTTGCCACTTGCATCCGTAGGCCCCATCCACCGCAGGCATGCCTCCGTTAAGCAGCACTTTTCGCCCTCGAAGATGGCCTCTATCGCTTCCAAGATCCTGGGGTGTCGGATGAGACCGTCGAAATGAGGAGAGGTGATAAGTGGATCGCAGTTACGAATCTGCGAATGAGGACCTTGCTGGAAGGGAACCCACATGTGCGGATTCTGTTCCCTGTCTTCGTCATACAGTTGGATGTAGTACCGGAGCTCATCCTTCGTGAGGACGTTCTGTAACGTGCAGTAGCCGTTCTCTCTGAAGAAGTCGATGTCTATTGGACTGCCGAGGCTCGTGGAATCTGACATGACTTTGCAATAATTATGGTGGGTCCTCCCCAGGGACTCTTAGGATGTAGGACGGAGTGACTTGATGCAACCATTCACATTGCTAGTAGAGAACATCCCGGTTGACTCGCGCGCCCCGCAAGTATCAGTAGATTTTCGACAACAGCGGATAACGTTATTCTGAGTCGTCCAGAATTAACGCTACTCTCGGCCAGCCGCAAAATCCCACTTTTCAATTTTCACTTCCTGCGCTAGGACTAGCGACTACTGATATAGAGGGAGCAAAGGACGTCATAGGGCTGCCTGAGACGAGTGAATGGCGGAGAGAGAGGGATTCGAACCCTCGAAGGCTTTTACACCTTACACGCTTTCCAAGCGAGCGCAATCGACCACTCTGCCATCTCTCCGGAAAAACTCCTCGAGAGACGCCTGTTTACTCGACTACGAGGGTTTTAGAGTGGCAACCCACCTGACCAAATCTCGGCGCCCGAATCAGATGCTACCGTTGCTCCCTTCCGGGCCTGGCGGGGTTCACAACATATCGTCGCGAGGCAACCAGGTGGGTTACCATAACGTCGAGGATCGTAAACGATAAATGATAATTTTTATAGCTGATTGAGTAGCTGTCACGTTTCGATAGTCGAATCAGGATTCAATAACGGTAAAACTGGGAATTGATATGCGCCGCGACCACAAACCCTACTCGATAAAAAAATTACAAGGTCGCATCGAATCTTTCTGGGTAAGGCATTTCACCACTCCACAACTAGATTCTATGGGCCCACATTCAATGATCATGAAGCCTTGGAATCTCAGCCTCTACGGCAAGAAAATTAGCCTGGGTAAAAGCGTGCATATAATAACCGCCAGAGATAGGCCAGTGAACCTTACGACATGGAACATAGATGATTCGCAAGGGGAGATATTAATCGGAGACTTCGCGCTAATATGTCCAGGTGTGAGGATAGACTCTGCTAGTCGGGTCACGGTGGGCAAGAATTGTATGCTTGCAGCGGGCGCGTATTTAACCGACGCGGACTGGCATGATATTTACGACAGAACTAAAACTGTCGGTGAGACCTCTCCGATAACGCTCGAAGAAAATGTGTGGATAGGTGATGGAGCCACACTCTGCAAAGGGGTAACGATCGGAGAAAACTCGATAATAGGTGCGGGTTCGGTTGTCACAAAAAGCATTCCAAAAAATGTAGTGGCGGCCGGCAATCCAGCGACAGTGGTGAAGAAGCTAGATACCGAAAAAGAAATAGTCACTAGGCAATCTTTGCTTGAGGATCATTCGGAACTCGCTAAGAGAATAGACGCACTCGAAAAGTGGATTCGAGCAGACAACACACTGACTGGTTGGCTGCGGAGTCTCTTTTGGCCTAACAGAAAAGATTAAAGACTATTGCCTCCAATCAACAAAGGCGGGCGGTTCAGCATCATGGCTTGAGCGGAATGGATTGATATCGATCCCCCCTCTTCTTAAAAAACGCCCATAAACGATAAGTTCTTCTGGACTACAGCTTGATTGAATATCTGCGAAGATTCTTTCAATCGTAGTCTCATGAAATGCCTGATGGTTCCGGTAGGAGACCAGATACTCCAATAGTCCGTCATGGTTCATTTTAGAACCAGTGTATTCGATCAACACGCTCGCCCAATCTGGTTGGCTGGTTACCGGACACAGGCTCCTGAAAATATTCGTTACCAGCCTCTCACTCACCCTCTGCGTGGATGATACGGTCAACGAATCTTTCGAATAATTGAAATTTTTTATTTCTACTGACGATCGATCTAAATTAATCAGCTTTCCTTGCGAAGCAGTGGATCGAGACTCCACCCGCTCCTTGAAAGAGACCGACAACTCTCCATCAAACGCCACCTCCAAATCTCTTTGAACGGTCTCAAGCACCTCGGATTCTTCGTCGAAATTTGATTGCGCAAATCCGTTGAGATAAAGCTTCATCGACTTACTTTCGACAACCTGGGCACTCGAATGCTTGACTCTGATCTCTAGGACTTTTGAGATAGGCAATCCATTTGGATTCAACCAAGAGAACTCATAGGCGTTCCAGAGATCTTGACCGAAGTCAGATACGCCAGTTATTCCTACTTTTGCTCGAGCTGAAGATCTCGATATGGGGAATAATAGTGAGGGATCGTACCCTTCCAGATATGTCGATGTTTTGCCTAAAGGTCCGTAATCCATAATTGACTCGTATTGATCTGGAATATCCAGCTCTCGAAGTTCAAGTTATATTTCAAATTGGTAACGAGGAGCGCTCCGCGCTAACCTGCCTACAACCAAGAAGGCTGCTCAAATGCTAGAGATAATACAACAGACCACAGCTAAATTCGCTGAACTCGCCTGGGGCCCATGGCTGTTAGCCCTCCTGCTTGGTGGAGGTCTGTACTTCCTAATTCGTTCAAAGTTCACCCCATTTCGCTACATACGACACGCAATTGATCTCATTCGCGGCAAATATGATGACCCTTCACATCCAGGACATATCTCTCATTACAGCGCCTTCAGTTCTGCTATGGCCGGAACTATAGGCATGGGAAACATTGCCGGAGTTGCTCTCGCGATTAGCCTGTTTGGACCCGGCACGATTTTCTGGATGTGGGTGACCGCCATTGTGGGAATGGCCACGAAGTTTTTCACCTGTTCTCTAGCAGTAATGTATCGCGGAAAAGACGACGCCGGCGAACTGCAAGGCGGACCGATGTACGTCATCCGAGAGGGTTTGCCAAAATCCTTCCACTGGCTTGCCTACCTCTTTGCAATCGTTGGCATGATTGGCTGTCTACCGGCCCTTCAAAGCAATCAATTGATACAGATTTTCCGAGACTTAGTTTTTATTGAATCAGGAATGCTATCCGCTGGAGGAGACCCATTTGTCTTTAATTTTATTGGCGGTACTGTGCTAGCCATTGTTACAGCGGCAGTTATATTCGGTGGACTTACTCGGATCGCGCGAACAGCGACTATCCTTGTCCCAGGAATGGCTCTTCTGTATATCGTCGCGATCCTCGTCGCACTTGCGCTAAACGCAAATGAAGTTCCCGCCGCACTAAGCCTAATCGTTAAGGATGCCTTTACAGGGGAAGCTGCGGCTGGTGGCGCAATATTGAGCATGATCATTTATGGAGTCAGGCGTGGCGCCTATAGTAACGAGGCTGGTATGGGAACCGAATCGCTCGTTCACGGGGCAGCCAAGACTAATGAACCGATTAGGGAGGGATTAGTAGCAATGGTAGGGCCGATCGTTGATACCTTAATTGTATGCACAGCAACTGCTCTGATCATTCTGGTAGCAGGAAACTGGCAAAGTGAGGCAGCAGAGGGAGTGACGCTTACTGCAAATGCTTTTTCGATACTTCTAGGGCCGATTGGCACGATCATTATATTTCTATGCGTCCTGTGTTTTGCAACTACGACTATCTTCACTTACTCCTTTTACGGGTCGCAGTGCGCGAGCTTCCTGTTCGGCACAAAGAGCCAGAAAGCTTATCGCTACATATTCGTCGGTTCGATTATCATCATGTCTGTGATCTCGATAGAGTCCGCGGTCAACCTGATAGACGGCTGTTTCGCTTTAATGGCCATCCCCACTATGACTTCGGCTATCTGGTTGGCTCCAAAGGTCTTAGCAGAAGCAAAGGGTTATTGGCAGCGGCTGGCCGAAGCCGCCTGAACAAATCTTCTATTAAAAGAGCAAAAAGGAAATATCTTGAGCCCAAACAAGGAACAAAAACCCGCGACTAGGCATACGAGAGAGTTGAACCACGGTTTTAGGGACGTTCTCAACCTCAACAATCAGGAAAGCTTTCAAGATGCGCGAAGGGGCTTCATAACGACATTATCCCCCATGGCGATATCACGTGAAGATGGCTCAAAAACCTATACTCTCGAGGACCTAGAATTCCTAGAGGGTGACTGCCCAGATTCGGTTAACCCAAGCCTCTGGCGACAGGCTCAACTCAACGCAAACTACACAGGGCTCTTCGAAGTTTGTCCTGGCATTTACCAGGTTCGCTCATTTGATATCGCCAATATTACGTTTGTTATGGGGGAGACTGGTTGGATAGTCATAGACGCCCTTACCTCAACCGAATCCTCAAAGGCAGCACTTCGATTGGTGAACGAGCAGTTAGGTGAACGACCTGTAAAAGGAATCATCATCACTCACAGTCACGCGGATCATTTTGCGGGCATTCTAGGGATATATGACCTCGAGGAACCGGCAACAAAAGAGATTCCAATTATAGCGCCGCTTGATTTTACTAAGGAGGCACTCAGCGAGAACGTCTTGGCTGGGAACGTGATGAATCGGCGAGCCACCTACATGTATGGGAATTTGTTGAAATCCTCCCCTACCGGTTTTGTCACGACAGGCTTAGGCGCCAGACTGTCCATGGGTAGCACAGGCTTCCTTGAGCCGACGGATACTGTCACTGAGACCGGTGAGAAAAGGGTGATCGATGGAATCGAATTTGAATTCCAAATGGCAATGGATACTGAGGCACCGAGTGAAATGATGTTCTATCTGCCGAAATTCAAGGCACTTTGCACGGCCGAGGTCACTTCCCATAACCTCCATAATCTCTACACGCCAAGGGGAGCATTGGTCAGGGATGCTCTCAATTGGTCTGGCAAAATTGATGAGGCCATAAGGCTATTTAGCGATCGAACGGACGTTCAATTCGGGTGTCACCATTGGCCGATGTGGGGCAAGGAGCGAGTAATCTCTTTTTTAAAGAAACAACGAGATCTCTACAAATTCATACATGATCAAACCCTTCGCTTGGCCAACAAAGGCTTTAGTAAGGAGGAAATAGCTGAACAGATAAAACTACCGAAGTCTCTCTCACGGGAGTTCTTTAATCGAGATTATTACGGCACAGTCCATCACAACAGCAAAGCAGTTTTTGTAAGATATCTTGGCTATTTTGACGGAAATCCCTCGACACTTTACGAGAGACCTCCGGTAGAAAGAGCTATCCGCTACGTCGAATGGATGGGTGGCCCAGCTAAAATCCTTGAAAAGGCCAAAGAGAGTTTTGACTCCGGTGATTACCGATGGACGGCAGAGGTTCTTAACCATGTCGTGATGGCCGACGAGAACCACGAGGAAGCGAAGTGTCTCTTGGCAGACACGTTAGAACAACTGGGCTATCAATCCGAATCAGCGACATGGCGAAACTTTTTCTTGTGCGGTGCGTTAGAGTTACGAGAGGGCTTACCACCAACCCGCGACTTTGTACCTAGCAGTGGTATGGCCGCGGGCATTCCGATCGACCAGGTATTCAGAACCATGGCTGTCCGATTGCTACCGGAGCAGGTAGATGGAGAGGTTATCCAGGTAGGCATTGACCTTACTGATGATGCTCCTTATTTGCTCTCAATTGAGAACTGTGTACTCAACTATTGGAGGGAGGTTTCTTTAAGCGACGCCTCGGCGATACTCAGGATCAGTAGCAACGATTTTAAGGCTTTAATGCTCGGGATTTTGGACGCGATGACCTTAATCAACGAAGGGCGCTTGGAGATACAAGGAGACGCTAATATTCTAATGCGCTTCGGAACTTTGTTTGATCAATTTCCGAGAAGATTTCCGATCGTGACACCACGAGAGAGTTAACTATCCAGACTGGGGGATAACAATGGATACCGTAAATATTCAATGCAGATCAGGAAAAATCATCGGACGTGTTCGCGATGGGACAATACTTTTTGCCGGCATCCCATATGCAGAACCACCAGTGGGAGAACTTCGGTTTAAACCTCCACAGCCACTTCGATCTTCCCTCGACAACTTCGAAGCCTTCAAATTCGGCGCAGCCGCGCCCCAAGTTTCTGGCGGTGGTATGACTGATAGTGCAAAAGTCCGCTGGAGCGAGGATTGCCTGACATTGAATATCTCCGTCCCTATAGCTGTTAGAGACGAGGAAGAAAAAGGCAATCGCTCAGTACTCGTCTGGATTCATGGGGGTGGTTATCGAACCGGTCAGGGTGCGATTCCATGGTATAACGGCACGAGTTTTGCGAAGAACCACGATATCATAGTGGTCTCGATGAATTATCGCCTTGGCGCCCTTGGGTTCGCTGATCTGACGCATCTTGGAGAGGAATTTGCCACGTCGAATGTGAACGGGATGCTTGATCAGATAGCTGCATTGGAATGGGTGCGCGATAATATCGCTAATTTCGGAGGAGACCCCAATCGAGTCACGATCGCGGGTGAATCCGCGGGTGGGTTCAGCGTAGGGGCTTTAATGGGTTGTCCATCTGCAAAAGGGCTATTTTGCAGAGCGATCCCTCAAAGTGGCGCCGCGAGTCACACACTTCCCCCTCATGCCGCCGCTACAGTTGGCGCACACTTTCAAAGAGAGCTGGGAGCAAGCTCTTCCATCGAAGTAATGGGAGCGGACGTCGAGTCTATCCTGAGTGCCCAAACGAGAACAGCAGCTTACTTCGAGGGTTTCGGTGACGAGCAAAAATCGCTTGGTACAACTGTATCACCCTTCTATCCAACTCATGGAACCACATTGCTCCCGGAGTCTCCACTTACGGCCATAAGAGGTGGCCTAAGCAAAGGGATCGCACTTTTGACAGGCAGCAACGGTGACGAGACGACACTCTGGGGTTATGGCAAAGTCGATCAAGACAGACTAGATAACATTATTCAAATGTATCAAGCCCGGCCTGTGCTGGAAGCTCTGAAAAAAGAATTACCAGGCGCATCGCTGGAAGACCTGGCGATAGCGGTGACAACCGACCATATGTTTCGAATCCCCTGTGTAAGACTCGCTGAGGCGCAATCGAAGCTCGGTGAGGACACATGGATGTATCTCTTTACTTGGAAATCGAGAGCATTTGAGGGGAAATTAGGTGCCACCCATGCCCTGGAGATTCCTTTTGCGTTTAACAATCTCAAACAACCCGGCGTGGATGCTTTTATCGGCCCTGGAGACTTACCTCAGCATCTGGCTGATGTGATGCACAACCATTGGGCTTTGTTTATCAAGGACGGTAATCCTGGTTGGGAGCAGTACTCCGAGAACTATAGAAAAACGATGGTATTCGACGATGAATCTCGTGTGATTGAAGATCCCAATGGCATTGTCCGACAGGCATGGACTGACATCCGATAACCATCTAGCCGATCAAAAATTCCTCAGACCCCAAATCAAGAGCGTGTCGAGAGTGTCTCTTAGCCATTGCAGTAAACATTTTATCACCTCGCTCTGTTTGCTGTACTAGCATAGAGGC
This sequence comes from K189A clade bacterium, assembly GCA_902631405.1. Lineage (GTDB taxonomy): Bacteria > Pseudomonadota > Gammaproteobacteria > Pseudomonadales > Azotimanducaceae > UBA4421. The sequence goes on from CACOYI010000007.1 coordinate 26,604, forward strand.
CACTACCGTCACCGCAAATCCTGCGAATACCCCCTGACGATATAGCTCCCAGCAATCATTCCACGAAAACTCATCGACACCGCTTTCCTGTAACGAACGAAAGTAACCTCCCACCAATTCTTTTTCGAATTTGACCCTCCTCGACGGTTCGAGACCTGCACCCAAGAAATACGCAACATCATTGAGCGGAGATCCGACCGTGATACTCTGCCAATCTACTACGGTTACTTCTATCTGATCCGCAACCGTCGTTCGAAACATCAAATTATCTAATCGATAATCGACATGAACTAATGAGAATTGGCTGGGGAACTCCTGAGACAGAGGGGATCGCTCGGCTTCACCTACGCGAGAGATGATCTCACGTTCGTCAGGAGCTAAAAAAGGTCCATAGCGGTCTAAAAACCCAGGCAACTGAAGTCGATACAAATCTCGCGTCGTATTCCTAGGCACATTTTCGAGATCGATTAGCCATTCTTTTTCAAGTAATGATTGATCTGACCAGAGCGGAGCATGCAGACCAGTCAATTCCCTGAGAGCAGATTCCGCTTCTTTTTCCGAGCAACCCTTAAGCTGGTCCCCTTGCTGCGCTGGAGAGAGATCCTCCATCAACAGAAAGAACTCTGGACCCTCCTCCACAATATCCGCGAAATAACACTTGGGAGTACGGACCGATAATTTACCTTGCAACTGCTGATAAAACCTTACTTCCTTCAAAAAGTTTCTCAGCGCGACACCAGTGGCCCTGCTATTTTCATCATCCGATGGGAATTTGCCGACTAAAGTTTTGGGGCCATCGTTAGCAGAGTCTTTGTATCGGAGGTGATACCGCACACACTTCCCTATTTGCCCAGTTCCTATGCGTTCCGAATCAAACTCAACTACCTCTGCCAACATATCCAGTGATGCGAAGACCTCATTAAACCAGTCGGCACTCATCGATTCTTCCGAGGGGATACTTACCATTTCAGACCATGCCTCCTAGTTGAGCCGAGAAATCATCAAAAAACGTCAGCAAGCTTGGTCCGATCAATGCAAAATCACCATCTATTTTTTCAGGCGAATCTGGGCTATCGCCGGGAACAGCATCAGTCTCACCAAGTAACTTACATTTTAAAAACCCATACTTTCGATCGATTACCAAGGTGAGATTCTGATGATGTCTCACCTCAACACGATCAATCGTCAAACCTTCGAGCAATGACTCTCTCACATGCGATTCCTTTAGGTTGCGATCAAACCAACTGATAGTGCTGTTAGTCGCCCCTATTTCCCTGAGTTTACACTCTCTGCCCACCCTGAAAGGATGAATACTTTCATCAAGGATTATCTTCTTCATGAATGACTCTAATGGCTCCTTAAACTCTATTAAGCGCGGCAATAGACCCGGCACCGCTGCATTTAGCTTTTCAAGGAAGACCTCGTTTTCGCCCTCAACAACACTGCCTAAGATGAGCAGTCCACGTTTTCGACATATGATTCCCAGCAACCTTTTCGACTTTGTCATTGCTTGTGGGAGCAATTTAGAGATCGTCTCTTCTTTCAGGGATTTTCTCTCTCCTTTGGTTGGCAACTCTCCAGTTCGACTAGAAAATTCTCCGACCCTTTCTTCTAATGCTTCACTTATTACCGAATCCGGCAGCAACTTGCTCTGAAAACGCAGTTTTATAAAGTCGAGTCCCGAAATCCTACGGCAATAGGAGTCAACCACTTGCTCTAGCGATTGTTCAAAACCGGCGCTCTTGCGCGAAAACCGATCGCATTCAACAAAAGCATACTGCTTCAACGCTTCACAAGCTTTTTCCTCAGACTCGGGCCAGGTTCCCTGAAGACGGTAAAGCCTAAAATTTCTTAACAAAATCGCTCCTTACTTACTCATGGTCGCGCGTCTCTAAGTCGCGGAGACGAAAGTGACTTGAAGTGAAAAACAGGCCAGTTATGATCAGGTCTAATGGATGGGAGAGCAATATGCAATCAGAAAATAAGTCGCAGATGGATGGTGAATCCTTTCTAGTCGCAAGCAGACGCAGAGTCCTGCAATACGCAACCCTGCTAGGCGTAGGCACTACCAGCCTGGTCAAATCGAAAAGCGTCCGAGCTGCAGCTGCTGATGGAAAAGAGGCAGCGGGGCTGGCTGAACCCTGGCCAAAAATGCAGTATCGGATGCTCGGCCGAACTGGGCACAATAGCAGTAGGCTTATTTTTGGTTGCGGGGCGGCACTATCTCGCTCTCCAAAGGATGAGCTTCTTAACAAGGCGTTCGATTCGGGGGTAAATACTTTCGATGTTGGCTACAAACATTATTATGGTAACGCTGAAAAAAACATGGCCCCCTTCCTAAAAACTCATCGAGATAAGATCTTTCTGATTTCAAAAGCAATAGTCCCTGCAGACATCGAATGGGATGAAACTATAAATACCCAGCAAGCCAAGAGAGCCGCCAAAGGTTGGCTGGAGCTCATGGAGGAAAGCCTTGACGAAATGCAAGTTGACCATGTCGACGCATACTATTTCATGGGCGCGAACAATGTCTCAGTAATGAAAAGCGATGAGATGCTTGCTGCCTTCGACCAGGCAAAGGCAGCCGGTAAGGTCAGTTATCTTGGCGTATCGACGCATCAAAATGCCGAAAACGTTCTAAAGGCAGCTATAGAGACGAACGCTTTTGACCTAGCAATGATCGCGATTACGCCTGGTGGATGGTACGACTGGAATGATAAATCTATTCTGGACGGCTCACCTAAAATGACCGAGCTACGCCCATTACTTGATCAGGCGAGGGAAAAAGGCATCGGCCTCGTGGGCATGAAAGCTGGAAGATATTTAGCTGGGCGAGCTTGGCTTGGCTGGGGAAACCCCACCGCGTTCGACGACTTCTATGATAAAGAGCTTTTGCAGGCAAAACTCTCAGAGTTTCAAAAGAGCTACGCCTTTGTTCTTGAGCATGGGCTGGATGTCGTCAATGCAGACATGCAGAATATGTTGCATCTGAAGGAGAACTTTGTCGCGGCAGCCACGTCGAGTCAGTACTTCAGCGCTACTGCTTAGTGTCTAAAACTCTTTTTTATCAGCCCCAGTGCGGGATCGCTGGGGATATGCATCTCGCCGCATTGATCGACCTTGGCGTTCCCGAAGAGTTGCTGAGAGCGGAGTTATCCAAACTAGGACTTGATTCAGAATTCTCTTTGACCATATCGAGAAGACATAAATCCGGTATTCACGGAATGCACGTTGATGTTGAGCCCAAATCGAAGACCGAACGCAACGAACGGGACATTCTTAAGCTCGTCAATGCAGCCGATTTGAGTGGCAAAGTGAAAGCTATAGCTACCAGCTTAATCGCCTCGATCGCCATCGCAGAGGGCAAAATCCATCAAATCGACAGAGACCAAGTTCATTTTCATGAGGTGGGAGCAGTGGATTCTATAGTCGATCTCGTGGGGGCAGCGATCTGCCTGAATCACTTAGCTCCGGAGCACATTATTTGCTCGCCCCCCGAACTAGGAGGAGGTTTTGTGACATGCCAGCACGGCAAGATACCTGTGCCGGCGCCAGCCACCCTTGAGATTCTCGAAGGCGTTCCATGTCTTTTTGGCGGGGTCAACGGTGAATGCACGACGCCGTCAGGTGCCTCCATCTTGAAAAATGTAGTCGATGAGTTCCAACCACGAGGGCTGTTTTCCTCTTCGCAAACAGGATATGGCATCGGGACGAAGGACTTTGAAGTACCAAATGTCCTAAGAATTTCCATAGGCGAATACGCGCATCCCGAATCACGGAACTCGAACCCAGAGCATACAAAAATAGAGGCCAATATCGATGATATGAACCCGGAGCAGTACGAGCCTCTTATCGATGCACTCTTTAGCGCCGGCGCCGACGATGTCTATATACTTCCTATGATCATGAAGAAAAGTCGGCCGGCGAACTGCCTAACGGTTTTGTGCCCCTCACACAAAACTAAAGGCTTGTCAGAAATCATCCTCAATCAATCCAGCACCATTGGCGTCAGGGAGATCCCTTTCCAAAAAGTGGTTCTACCCCGGGAAATCCGAAATATCGAAACAAGCCTTGGCTTGGTCAGGGTTAAAATCGTCTCTCAGCCCAATGGCGCGACTCGCTGGAAAGTAGAACATGATGACCTGCTTTCCTTAACTCAATCTGACACAACACAGACCAACAATTACGCATCAATTAAGCTCCAGGTCGATCGCGAGGTAGATCAAATCCTTTCTCGCGAATAATGCGAGGGTTACGCCACCGCTCCACTTTCTTTTAATCCTGCGATTTCACTTTCGGAAAGTCCCAACCCAGCCAAAATTTCTTGCGTGGCATTACCTGGAGCAACAGGCGGTGGTGGCATCTTCGGTTCAGTTCTGGAAAAACGCGGCGCTGGGGCTGCCTGCTTTATACCATTGACTGATGTGAAGGTTCCTCGATCTGCATTATGTTTTTGCTCCATCGCTTCATCAAGATTGAGTATGGGCGCGTAACATATATCTGTACCCAACATAATCTGATCCCATTCATCACGGGTTTTTTCTTTAAATACCGAAACCAATCTTTCCCTCATGGCGGCCCAATCCTGCCTACTCATCTGCTTGGCGAACTCGGGGTCACCAGCCAGTCCGGTCTTTTCCAGTAACAGGGCGTAGAATTGAGGCTCAATGGATCCAATAGAAATATATTTCCCATCTGAGGTCTCGTAGGTGCCATAAAAATGTGCACCGCCGTCCAAAAGATTTTTCCCTCTTTCATGAGTCCAAACACCTTGGCTCATCAAACCGAAAATTGAATTCATCAGTAGTGCGGAGCCGTCGGTCATAGCAGCGTCTATCACCTGACCCTTTCCTGAACTGGATCTCTCAAAAAGGGCAGCCACAATTCCGAAGGCCAGCAGCATTCCTCCCCCCCCCAAAATCGCCAACTAGATTTAGCGGCGGAGTTGGTCTAGACCCCACCTCACCAATCGCATTCAGTACGCCTGAGAGGGAGATGTAGTTAATATCGTGCCCCGCAGCATGCGCCATCGCACCGTTCTGCCCCCAGCCTGTCATTCTTCCATAAATTATTTTGGGATTACGCTCTAGGCAAATTTCAGGACCTAAACCCAATCGCTCTGTCACGCCTGGTCTAAACCCTTCTAGAAGAACATCTGCCGTCTCAATCAGCTTCAAAACGGTTTCAACACCGTCTGGGTTCTTTAAATCTACCCCAATACTCTTCCGGCCTCGCGCTAACACATCTGACTCTCGAGCTTCAGTCCCAACAGAGCCTGCTCTATCTACTCGGATAATCTCAGCACCCATATCAGCCAACATCATTCCGCAAAAAGGCCCTGGTCCAATCCCTTGCAACTCGATTACACGCAAACCATTAAGTGGTCCCATTTAAACTTCTCCCCCTACTCGTTTCAGGGTTCATTGTATGCAGGCTACTCGGATCATTAAAGCCGCAACCCCATCTTTTCTTATCAGAGCTTATTGCTTTATCTAGTTGCGCACGTAGAATTTTGTATCCCGGTAAATTAGAGATCCCATGGTCGACATAGAAGAACTTCGAAAGCAGCATTTAGAGACTCAATTCGATCAGAAAGAATTCGTGTTATCGGCGGACAATCTTATTGTCGCCGCGCGAGCATCAGGCGAAACTCGGGAGGAATTCTTAGACCCGGAAAATGAAAAATTTCAGGCAACCCCTGCATTTTTATGCAGCCTCGCATCGGGCTCAACTCTTCCAATCGACTTCCCATCACTAGGCGGCATTCCAATGGATGGAGGTAAAGCTGTCGAAATTAAGGCGCCAGTTCAACCCGATATCAAGTTGACTGGCAAGACGAGACTACATGAAATCTACGATAAAAAAGGCCGATCGGGTCGAATGATATTTATTGTTGTCAGGATGGACCTTTACAACGATAAAGAAGAGCTTCTAGCCACTACAGACTCTAGACTCGTAATCAGGGAGAAGCCAGACTCATGAGTGTGAAGATTATCAGTGACGTAGAATTCGGAGAGGAATTGCCGGTTTTCAACCCAGACACCAGCCTTGAAAATACGAGCGCCTTCGCCAAAGCGGTAGGCTGGGGAGGCCCCAGATTCGAAGACCACGAGGGGGCAAGAAAAGAGGGTTTTCCAGGCGCCCTGGTTCCTGGGATCATGGGAATGGGTTTTCTAGTCAGCGCGATCCATCAATGGGCGCCTGAAGGACAAATACAGCACATTGACACCGTATTTCGGGCACCAATGCTTGCAGATACACCAGCGATCATCAACGCGGTTGTGACAGATATCGATGAAGAGGAAGCGTTTATTGAACTCGATATGACGATCAAAAATGAGAGAGACGAAACAAGAGTGTTTGGAACCGCAAAGGTTAAAATTCCAACCAGCTAATCCCATTCAATCATTTTTAAAACCATTTCAGTTCCGATTTTTAGATCTGACTGGGAATCCTTTACCACAGCCATTTTCGTTTGCGAGACCAACTCTGGGTTGCTAATGGCGATTCGAAGTTTTTCGTCCCAAAAGATAGGTCTTCGAAAAAAGATATCAGCGTCGAAAAAAGTTGGAGATTTCCGAGACCAGATCGCATGGGTTAGGTAATGCACACCCATCCCTCCCCCGATTATGGGTGCCCTAAACCCGGCACGAGCCGCTGCCTCCTCTTCATAGTGGATGCTATTACCTTCAACGCTGTAGTCCTTCACCGCTTGAGGAGTTAGTTCCACAATTTCTCCCATAGACAACTCTTTGACGTCAGATATTAACGAGGCGGGCCTTTTACCAGCCCCCGATTTCGTTGAAATAGCATCTTGGCTTGGTTTAAGGGAAATACGGCGAGCCGAAATGACCCTATCCCCGGCAGTAGAGAGAAAGCCGACATCTGTCTCAACCCGAAGCCCACGAGGAACCTCCGAAACAGACAGGATTTCTCCTGATATAACAAGTTCTTGACCCAATACAGGTCTCTTGTGCATCGTAAGCCCTTGCAACATGTTGATGTTGCCCTCAGCGCTTATCCCGCTCGTTATGCCCGCCTGTATGGCCAATCCAATAAAAAACGCGGGATCAGCATCCGTTCCAAAAACAGAAGGTTCGAGACCGCAAGCTCTCAACTTCTCATATTGAAACTCTGGGGAGACTGATATCTCTTCCTCTAAATATTTAAACCCTGGTACAGGCTCTTTCCAGTCCGGCTTTGCCTGATCAATCATGCTACCTGAACATGTGGGTTCCACCACAAACAGTCAAGGCCTGACCTGTAACGTAGGCACTCGCATCAGAGGCAACAAATACCGCTATCCCTTTGAAATCGTCGGACTCACCAAACCTGCGAAGAGGCGTCGATTCTGTAACCCGTTGCGCCGCTTCCGGATTATCCCAAAGAGCTTTAGCAAAGTCGGTTTTAATCAGCCCCGGGCACAGCGCATTTACTCGCACCCCCTTCGGGCCCCATTCCAGAGCCAGATTCCTAACCAAGGCGATATCAGCCATCTTGGAAATGTTGTAGGTGCCCAATGTATCCGACGGTCCAAAAGCTCCAACACTCGCCGTGATCATTATCGAGCCTTTGCCCTTAGCTAACATATCTGGTGCAACCATCTGACAGAGCCAATGGTTAGAGCGCAGGTTAGAATTCATCGTTTTATCAAATGCTTCATCGGGGATATCCGTCATTGATCCATAGAAAGGATTAACACCGGCATTCGCAATCAACGTGTCGATTGGACCCAGTCTTTCACGTGTCTCATCGACAAGCGACTGCAGCTGCTCTTTGTAACCGATGTTGCATGCTATCGCGATCGCTCTCTCCTCTCCGCAAGCTGAATTGATTTCTGCAGCCGTCTCTTCGCACTGATCGAGCTTCCTGCTGGAAACAACAACCTTGCTGCCGTGCTCGGCTAACGCCATCGCCATCGATTTTCCCATCCCTTTCGATGCGCCCGTAAGCAAAGCCACCTGACCGGTTAAATCAAATAATTCTGTCGCTACACCCATTTTCACCCCTCGTGTTCAATCAATAATATAAAACCATCTATAATGGAGGACTTTCGAAAACCTCTTTCAGTAGATTGGCTACTCCCACAAGCTCCCTCCTATTACATGATACATTAAGTGAACCTGGGCAATAAACAATGAGGTTTTTTTGGAATACTTGTTCACAAAAGAGCAGACCCAATTCAGGGAGAGTCTGCAAAATTTCTTTAGAAAGCACAGCCCGACTAGCGAAGTACGGCGACTGATGGAGACCCAACTTGGCTTCGACCGGGAAGTTTGGAAGAACGCTTGCGGATCACTTGGACTATCCGGCATAGCAATACCGGAAGAATATGGCGGCTCTGGATTCGGCCCCGTAGAGCTTTCTATTGTTTGCGAAGAGATGGGCCGAAGCCTTTATTGCAGCCCCTTTTTAGGTTCGGTTATTTGCGCCGGATCAGCAATCAATCTCTCTTCAGCCAACAAGGAAACAAAAGAGCAATATTTATCGCGGATCGCGTCGGGAGAGATCATTGCGGCCTTAGCCGTTACCGAAAATAAACCAATGTGGGGAGACGAAAATTTTGTCACCGCCGCAACGCCTATTGATAAAAACACTTTTCAGCTCACCGGCGAGAAAAATTTTGTTATTTCGGCGAATGCCGCGGATGTCATACTAGTCATTACTAACCTCGAGGAACGCGCGACTCTTTTCGCTGTGGAGCGAGATGCTGAAGGGCTGGATATTTCCGATTTGAGTGTCATGGACCCGACTCGAAAAATGTCTGCGTGCAGCTTCGACAAAACTCTAGCGAAGTGTGTAGGGTCGATTGATCTCGAAACGTTGTGTAGTCACGTGCTCATTTATCTCTCTAACGAGATGATCGGTGGTGCCCAACAACTCTTGGACTCAGCAATTGATTATACAAAGCTTCGATTCCAATTTGGGCGCTCTATCGCCTCCTTCCAAGCAATAAAACATCGCCTGGCCGAATTATTGCTTGAACTTGAGTTGGCGAAGTCTGCCTGCTACCAAGCCGCACAAGCTCTCTCAGACAATGAAAAGATCAAAGAGCGATCAAGTCTGGCAAAATCAGCAGCGAACGAAGCATTTTTAAAGGCCGGATTAGAATGTATCCAGCTACATGGCGGCATTGGATTCACCTGGGAAAATGACACTCATCTATGGTTCAAACGCGCTAAGAGTTCCGAGGTGCTTCTTGGTAATTCCGCGATTAATTATGAAAGGCTGTTACTAGCCATTCCCACTGTCGACTCAGTACTTAGGAGAGCCTCATGAATGATTTTTCGGAGCTCCGGAAGGAGGTGTCTAGCTGGATAAACGCCAATTGGGATCCAAGCCTCGACCTTATCACCTGGCGGAAGAAACTTGCTGATTCGGGCTGGGGAGCACCAGATTGGCCGAAGGAGGATTTTGGAATGGGTCTTTCTCCGGAGGAGAGTTCTATCATCGAAGAAGAGTTTTCGAAAAAGGGCGTAATTGGAGCCGCGCAATCAGGCGTCAGACTACTTGCCGCTGTAACCATTCTCGAACACGGGACTCGGGAGCAAAAGGACCGCTACCTCAAACCGATTCTTACAGGCGAGGAGAATTGGTGTCAGCTTTTTAGTGAACCTGGGAGCGGATCTGATTTGGCAGGAGCGACAACTAGAGCAGATCTGATTGGAGACGAATGGATTATAAATGGACAGAAAGTTTGGAATACGAGTGCTCATCATGCCGACTTCGGGCTATTAGTGGCCCGAACTAATTGGGATGTTCCAAAACACGAGGGGATCAGCTACTTCATCATCGACATGCGACAAAAAGAGGTGGAGGTTCGACAGCTCAGACAAATGAACGGCCATGCCTCATTTAATGAGGTTTTTTTTACCGATGCCCGAGTTTCGAGGGAAAATATCCTTGGTACAGAGGGGAGAGGTTGGCAGGTTGCCATGACTACTTTGGCGTACGAGAGACGTTCGTTTGACCGTGCACGAAGAGTGTCAAGCGATATGGCTGGCGACGCATCAATCTACCGTGAATACGAAATGGAGCTAGAAAAAGCGAATGAGCCCTACAAATGGTACCCCCAACGAGCTGGAAGGGGTGATCTCGTTCTTGAGACAGCGATCGAGACCGGAGCGATAGAAAATGCGGCCATACGACAAGAAATTGCGAGATTTCACGTGCTCAATGAATCAGCCAAATGGACCGCTGCGAGAGCAAAGGCTGCACAGAAAGCTGGCCAACCTCAGGGCCCTGAAGGCTCTCTTGGTAAACTCGCCGCGAGCCGAGTGGCTCAATCGGCTGCGAGGGTCCATACAAGCATCATGGGAAATGGTGCTTTATTAACCGGAGAAGGGAGCCTTAAAGACGGGATTCTAGCCGAAGTCTTGGTATCCACTCCGGCAATTTCAATCGCAGGAGGCACAGACGAAATTCAGAAAAACATCATCGCAGAAAGGGTATTAGGATTACCTAAGGAACCTCGCTTTGACTCGGGACCCTTTCGCGATGTTCAAAAGAACGCCGACAAGAGCTCAACGTGAGCACCAAAGTAAGCAAGTTACCGCTCACAGGCATAAAGGTGATCGAAGTCGGCCAGCTGCTAGCTGGCCCCTTTGCGGGTACCCTCCTCGCGTACTTTGGAGCAGATGTTATCAAGGTAGAGCCGCCGAAGACTGGCGACCCGATTCGGAAGTGGCGTTTGCTCGACAAACAGGGAACCTCCTTTTGGTGGTACAGCCTGGGACGGAATAAAAGATATGTGACCGCGAATTTGCGAGACCATGCAGGCCGAACACTTCTAAAAACCCTAATCTCTGGGGCAGATGTTCTCATTGAAAACTTCAAGCCTGGGACGATGGAAAACTGGGGGCTCGGGCCCAAGGATTTTGCCGATATTAATCCGGATCTAATCTACTCTCGCATTTCGGGATATGGACAAACAGGCCCTAATAGCGCGAAGCCTGGGTATGCGTCGGTCACGGAAGCTTTTAGTGGCTTCAGGTACCTGAACGGGTTTCCCTCAGGTGTGCCAGTGAGACCAAATCTAAGTCTAGGAGACAGTGTAGCGGGGTTACACGCAGCTTTTGGCATCGCACTGGCTCTCCTTGGGAAAGAGAGGAAAAACTCGCCTGGCCAGGTCGTTGATGTCGCGCTTTATGAATCTATGTTTAATCTCATGGAGGGCGTCTTACCTGAATTCGACGGAGCTGGAGAAATTCGCGAACCATCCGGATCAACTATTACAGGCATCGTTCCAACAAATACCTATCTATGCCGTGATGGAAAACACGTGGTAATCGGTGGCAATGGAGACTCCATATTCAAACGGTTAATGCTGGCGATCGACCGTCAGGATCTAGCTGATGACCCCGAACTTTCCTCAAACCCTGGTAGATTGGTGCAAGAACAGCTAATCGATTCAGCAATTGCTGGATGGACCAGTGCCAATAGCTCTGAGGCAGTCATCGCAGCACTAGAACAAGCAGATGTTCCGGTTGGTCCGATCTATAATATCCAAGATTGCGCTAACGACCCTCACTATCAGGCGCGAGGACTGTTCGAGTCCGTTCAAACACCAAGTGGCGATTTGAAAGTGCCAGCAATCCTACCAAAGTTAGATGCCACACCCGGAACCACCAAATGGGCTGGAGGAGAAGTAGGCAAACATAACCAAGAGGTTTACACAGAAATAGGCCTTTCGAGTGACGAAATCAAAAACATGGAGACACAAGGAATAATCTGAGGGAGTAATAAAATGAACACAATTGAAACAGGAACGGAAGAATTGCTATGTCGGTTAGAGGACAGAGTAGCCATAATCACTCTCAATCGACCAAAGAAGAAAAATGCACTCTCTGACCATTTAACACCAGCGCTTCGTCAGACTCTTTTGGACCTCGAGACCAAACGGGAAGTTGGTTGTATTCTGATCACAGGTTCCGGCGACGCCTTTTGCGCAGGAGGCGATATCGGTGGAATGGGGGGCAACGCGAGCAAAGACAAAGAAGTTTCGGAGCTGCCGACTGCGGAAGAACGGGTTAGAGCCCTGATTCACAAACAAGAGACGCTCACTCTGCGGCTCGCTGATCATGCCAAACCAACGATAGCCGCTCTACCCGGGGTTGCGGCGGGTGCTGGTTTATGCATCGCCCTGGCTTGCGACATCCGCGTCGCCTGTCGATCCGCTTTTGTGACGACCGCCTATCGCAATATTGGTTTTTCTGGCGACTATGGAGGGAGCTGGTTGCTCACCCAATTAGTCGGGCCATCGAAAGCCAAAGAACTTTTCTTTACTGGAAGACGCGTTCAATCGGACGAGGCATTGGAGCTTGGCATATTCAATAACGTCTTCGATGACGCCTCCTTTGAAAACGAGGCTTTGGCCTTGGCAAAGCAAATAGCCTCTGGACCACCCATCGCTATTGGTTTTATGAAAGAACACATAAACAGAGCAGTGACTGGAGATTTACGCTCAAACCTGGCGATGGAGGCAGACAGATTGATACGATGTGCTGCGACAAGCGATCATAAAGAGGCAGTCAAAGCATTTATGGAGAAGAGAACCCCGGTTTTTACCGGCGACTAGGAAAATAAGATGCCCAAATGGCAAAATTGGTCTGGTCTCATCGAAGCGAGACCAAGTAGCTACCGCCAGGTGTACTCTGCGCAAGAGGCAGCTGGATTGGCGAAAAGAGCAGCCCAAACAGGTCAGATTATTCGCGCTGTAGGATCGGGACATAGTCACCAAAATCTGGTTGGTAATGACGGCACAATTGTTGACTTGATCGGCCTGGCGGGCGTTGGAGAGATCGACACGGCCGAGAAAACAGCTTGGATTTTTGCAGGCAGCAAAATCCATACGCTAGGGGCAGCGTTATGCACGGCCGGACTGGCTCTCGCGAATCAGGGTGACATTGATCAACAAACCCTTGCCGGGGCCACCGCTACTGGGACTCACGGCACAGGATTAAAGTTACGCAACCTCAGCAGTCAAGTAGTGGGGGTTGAATTAGCAACTTCAGAAGGAGAGGTAATTGAATGCTCAGCAGATAGTTCTGATCCTTTCCTCCAAAATCTTTGGCGAGCGAGCAGATTGCACCTGGGCGCATTCGGCATCGTCACTAAAATAAAAATGCAGCTTGTCGAGTCTTACAAGTTGGCAGAAACAGGCTGGCAGGCTACCCTTGATGAAACACTCGAGCAATTTGAAAAACTCTGCCTAGAACATAGGCACTGCGAGTTCTTCTGGTTCCCGCAAACCGATAAAGCCCAGGTTAAATGCATCGATGAGACTCAAGCAGAGCCCAGCTATCCACTTGCTGAGGAAGGCTCTCGGGTAGGCTGGAACTACGAGGTATTGCCCAATCACAGACCAGTGAAACACAGCGAGATGGAGTATAGCGTTCCTTTCGAGAGAGCCATCGATTGCATGAAAGATATTCAAGCTCTTTTAGATAAAGAATTCCGTCAAATAAAGTGGCCGGTAGAATTCCGTGGCCAGGGTGCTGACGATGTGGCGCTTTCACCAGCATGTCGCAGGGACGTCGTTACAATCTCAGTTCATCAGGGGGCTGAGGAGGAGGACGAGCCATATTTTCGAGCATGCGAAGAAATATTCTTGAGCTACGATGGCAAACCTCACTGGGGAAAAGTTAACTACCTAGATGGAGAACAGATGGAATCATTACACGAGGAATGGGGTTCATGGTGGGAAGTAAGAAACGCAATTGATCCCAGTAAAACTTTCCTCAATTACTACCTAAGGTCTCTATCAGACTGATGGGCACATCGATTTCTTCAGTCACTTCGAAATTCCCCGAACTAGGTTTCTACGGGCTGCCAGGGCACAGCAATTCCCCTGCGGACATAATTAAGCAAGCGCAAGATGCTGAACATCTTGGAATCGGCAATATCATGATCTCTGAGCGGGCTGATTTTAAGGAAATATCGGCTTTGTGCGGTGCGGTATCTGCTACAACAAAGGAAATCTTTATCGGCACATCGGGCACCAATCTAAACACTCGCCATCCATTGATCACTGCGTCAATGGGCTCCACCCTCTCTACCCTTTCCAAAGGTCGTTTTGCTTTGGGATTAGCGAAAGGGGTTGGGCTTCGCTGGCGTTCCTTAAACTTGCCGTTTCCAACCTTCGAGCATGAGACTGTTTTCATTGAGCTAATGAGAAGCTTGTGGAAAGGGGAAAGTATCCAAAACCATAAAAGCCTCTTGGGTGAATTTGCATCTATCAGTCTCGGACATTACGTAGAGGTGGAGGTTCCCGTGCTTTATATCGGTTTTGGAGAAAACAGTTTGCGCCACGCTGGGACTATTTATGACGGCGCGCATTTGCATACGTTTATGACGAATCAGGCACTAAATAATGCAGTTGGGTATTTTCGTGAGGGAGAGTCCACCGCGAATAGGCCTCCCGGGAAAGTTTGGTCAGTCTTCGCTACCGCCTGCGATCCGACTGAAAAAGAATATTTAAAGAAAATAGTCGCTCGCTTGGCCACTTATCTCCAAATCCCTGGCTATGGGGATGCATTGGTCACGTGCAATGGATGGGACCCTGATCTACTGGCTAAATTTCGAGCATCTAAACCGGTGTCAGGAATGAGGGGCGCAATAGACACGGTAGCAACCTGGAGCGAGCTCGAAGAAATTGAGAAGCTTATTCCCGCGACCTGGCGACCTGCGGCAGTTGGCGATGCGAAGACATGCGCAATAAAATGGGTCGAGCAGTTCCAATCTGGGGCCGACGGCTTAATTATTCACGCAAGCACACCAGAGGAATTTGAACCTGTGCTCAAAGAATATGAAAAAATCAGACCAACCGAATTATTCGTACGCTATACAAACAATCCGGGAGTCGAAAATGTACCCGATTAATGGCAGTTTTTTAGATTGCGGTTCAACAACCAATAATTGACCGGCCAAGCTGCGACGAATCCCGCAATCAAAGCGGCTCCCATCGCAATCACAAATACGGCTGAGAAAATCGAGTCTGCTGTCATGCCGCCCATGTAATAGTCGGTCGCATTCATGGCGATTTCCATGACCCCGATGGAGACCACTTCACCAATCCAAATAATTTTGATGGCCGCAATAAAACCAATGCTCTCTCTTTTCATTACTGGGTAAGCGCCTAAGGCAAATCCCGAAAGATAAGCCAACCCGGTGGCAAGAATGATTATCTGCAATGGGGGCAGGCCTAATGAGACCCCAATAACTAAACCCGCACACTCCCCAATGGCGCATCCGCTGAGACAATGAACTGTCGCATGGAAGGAGGTTGAGAGTGTCGCCTTGCGGCCGCCCTCGCCATGACACTCTGATGCTGACTCTAAAGACGTTGTATCTGACACAGTGTTGCTCTCAATTTGCGCTACAACATCATATCGCGCTTCTCTTGCCACCCCAATAGAATTTGAACTGAGTTCCGACCAAGCTTATATTTCAAGCAAAAGGAGGGGATATGACGACATCCACGCTATTCAATAACATCGCCAACCGGCGAGTGGCCACAAATGGGATTATGCTCAATATCGCGGAACAGAGGCCAACAATGCCAAAATCGCTGGTCGTCCTGTTGCATGGATTTCCCGAATCCTGGTATTCCTGGCGACATCAGTTTCAGCCATTGGCCGACGCGGGCTATCATGTGGTCGCTCCTGACATGCGGGGATATGGCGACAGCGATAAACCCAGTGAAATAGAGGCCTACAACCAATTCGAGGTAAGGAAAGATATAGTTGGCCTCGTGGCTGCTTTAGGCTACGAGCGAGCGGTTGTGATTGGTCATGACTGGGGAGCCCCAACCGCATGGGCCTGTGCGCTGCATGAACCCGATATATTCAATGCGGTAGGCGCCCTTTCCGTGCCATTTTCGCCTCGGTCCGACTCTCCTCCACTAGCAACAATCAAAAAAATCTTCGCAGGTCGTTTTTTCTATCAACTTTACTTTCAACAGCCTGGCGTCGCAGAAGCAGAATTCGAAGCTGACGTAAGAACGTCGCTGAAGAAGTTCTACCACATGGCGAGCGGTCAAATGAATGCTGAATTTCTGACGGAAAAATCACCGGATGCAGATCTACTATCGGATTTCGAAGAGCCTTCCGCGACAGGAGACTGGCTGTCAGAGTCTGATCTAGACTTTTATACGTCTGAGTTTGCCAGAAGCGGTTTTAGAGGCCCACTCAACTATTACCGCAATATGGATCTTTCCTGGGAATTAACGAAAGACGCGCGAAGCACGATAGACCAGCCAGCCTTGTTTTTGGCGGGTGATAAAGATGGTGTGATAGCGATGACGGGCCCAGCTCTTGATAATATGCCGAATCATGTGACTGATCTTAGAGTTAAAAAACTTATCCCTGGCATTGGACATTGGACACAGCAAGAGGCGCCAGCCGAGACCAACCAGGCCATACTATCTTGGTTAGAGACTCTGGATTAAATGTAATGGGGATTTGAGATGAACTCGGCAGCGCACTCTGCATTGGAATCAATGCGGGTAATCGACCTATCTGGAACGGTTGCTACCGAGTACTCGGCTAAACTTTTCTGCGATTATGGTGCTGACGTCGTAAATATCGAACCCGAAGAGGGCTTTCAAACCAGACTGCTACCTCCCTTCATAAAGGGTACCAGCATTAGTGCGCTACACGCCTACCTCAACGCCAACAAAAAAAGCGTTTGCGGACCCATCGAGAAAAATTATCTAGAGCGTTTCCTGCGAAAAAGCGACCTCTTCCTATATTCCCTCGATGATCACAGAGCTATGGAGGCAATTGCTGATTCTAGCGCGAATCAATGTTGTATCAGTTGGTATGGAGAGAGCGGAGCTTACTCAGGATATAAAGGTAGTGATGGTTGTATACAGGCGATGTCTGGCTTGATGCGTGGAATAGGCGCCCCCGGAGAAGCACCGATAATTCCTCCGGGCTACCAAGCCCAAATTATTGGTGGTCTCAGTGCATTTAATGGGTCTATGGCATTCTTGTTAGGTCAGTTAATGGGGAACCTCGACGAGCACTTCAAACTGGATTGCAGCATTCTTGAAGCCAATATGTGCCTTACCGATCTAGGCCCAATTAATCGCTTAAACGGGAACGAAATACCCCCGCGGATGGGTATCAATAGGTTTCCTCCCACCTATCCGCTAGGCGTTTGGCCTTGTAAAAATGGCTGGCTAGGTGTTACCGCCCTATCTCCCTCACAATGGAAATCATTCTGCCAACTTTTAGATCTTGATGACTTTATTGATATTGATTTTTTTGACGTGAGCATTAACCGGTACATGTCGATCGATGTCTTGGAGCCAGCGATCTTAAAATCTCTCGAGGAGAAAGATGCAGAAGAACTTTTTTACCGGGGGCAAGAAATGCGAATCCCCTTGGCGCGCGTTCCAACGATGGAAGAGTTATTAAAGATAGATCAATACAAAACCCGAGGCGCCTTTACTCCAATTAAATCTGGCTCAAAATCTTTCCTAGCTCCATCCTCCCCTTTTCGGCTGCTTAAGACGCCAGCTATAGACCTTCGAGTTCTGGCAGACTTAGGCGAGCATAATGGCTATTTGGACAAGCTTTGAGTAACCAGGTGCTAAAGGGGGTCAGAATTGTTGACTTGTCAATGGGATGGGCAGGCCCGCTATCAACCAGAAACCTTGCTGACCTAGGAGCCACTGTTATAAAGGTCGAGAGCTGCACTAAATTCGACTGGTGGCGGAGCTGGGAGGCTACACAGGAATGGATAGATGATGACGGAGCCGAGAAGGCGCTCCCCTTTCTTTACGTTAATCGCAACAAACTCGATATCACGCTGGACCTGGAGAGCAACGAAGGAAGAGATCTGCTACTTAAGCTGGTCGCCTCAACCGATGCGGTGGTCGAAAATTTTTCTGGTTCCGTTCTGCCTAAATTGAGACTTGATTACTCGGAACTCAAAAAAGCGAATCCTAAGCTAATCATGCTGTCTATGCCTGCTTTTGGAGCCACTGGACCATGGAAAGATTTTAGAGCCTACGGCTCCACGGTGGAGCAATCGTCCGGTTTGCCCCACTTGGTCGGACACGCTGACCAGTCGCCCACTATGCAACACATTGCCTATGGCGATAGTATCGGGGGCCTTAACGGGACAGCGGCGCTCTTGATAGCTCTATGGCATAAAAGGCAGACCGGAGAAGGACAGTTCATAGACCTAAGTCAGGTGGAGTGCCTTTTTCCATTATCGGCGCCCGGCATCCTGAGCCAAAGTGCCGCTAAGGAAACGCCTACTCGGTCTGGACATAACCAAAAGATTGACTGTCCGCACGGCGTTTTTCCGGTGCAAGGAGAGGATCGTTGGATTTTTATTCACGTCAAAACTGATGAAGAATGGCAAATATTTAGCTCTCTGGTGGACGAATTATCAGACTTCAACGACCTAATACTTGTTGAAAGACAACGTATGTCTGAGAAGCTTTTTGCATCAATAGCTGATTGGTCCTGCCAGCAAGATGGCCAGGTCCTGATGAAGATGCTTCAACAGAATGGAATTGCTTCCGCAACACTCAACACTAGCGATGACCTAATCGAAAACGAGCATTTCCAGTCTCGAGGGTACCTTCAATGGCTGGAGCGAGCCTTTGTTGGCAACCAGCCTCACCCCTCACCACCCTGGAGGAATGGAACAGAGGCCATCAAAATCAAAGAGCCGGCGCCAACACTCGGCCAACACAACACGAAAATACTCAAAGACTGGTTGGGACTAAATGAAGCAGAACTGGGCGGATTGGAAAAACGCGGCATCATAGGAAATAAACCACGCCTCTAGATCGTCTACGATCCTGCAAAAAACATTATTTGGCCATATCGCCAAGCCCGGCAAATCCAGAAGGAGCATGCGGTCCAAGGATGAGCTGTTCGAGGACTCCTACGCCTTCCCTCACGCCCAACTCTCCCTCCATTTGACAGGAGCATATCGCCTGAATATGCAAGTTTTTTGAATCATCGATCGCATTAAGATCGTACTCTTCAGAGGTCTGCGCATCGCCACCATGGTATGTACCGTGAGAAAATTCAGGATGCCCATATCCGACCCCCTTCATATACCAATGGAATCTGGGGGTCATTGTTATTTCGGTGATGTCACCAGGGCCTTGGAAACTGATTTTTGCTTTTTTAGCGTGCCGAGTGCCAGGAATAAAAACCAGCTCACTTGACGCCGACCGCGCGAGCTGGAGTTCCTCGGACAAGCCATCCTGACAGAAAACTGCGGCCTCATTCCAGGTGTTGCCTAAAGCATCATCGTTCCGATGATAAAAAGACACAGCATCAGACCAGTTAATCGGAGCCCAAAGCCAAAAGTACTGACTTATCGGGGGCGCATGAGGATTTTTTTGAGCATCCGGTAAACCAATAGGCCTTATTCCCCAGGACCGATCACGTGTACCTGCCCAGTTTTCTGAATCAACTAAAATTCGCCTACCATCAACTTCTAACCAACCTGACCAACTCCCACTTTGAGTCAACCTCGTATAATCGATCACAGTCTGAGAGCCAATTTTATAGGTAAACCTCGGCTCTTCATTGGCCGGGCACCTAGCCCTGAAGAAAAGATCGGCGTGGATATCGTTCTTGCCGGATTTAACCACGATCCTAAACTCTTCGAGGGGTTTCACGACCTCGACTTGTATGTCTCCCACGACCGTGTCCAGGCGTTCATGGTTCATGACCTTAGAGGATAGAAGATTTCTCTGTTTGCCAGACTGGATTATCGAAAAACCAGCGTCCATTATGTCTAGCTGGGGATATATCCCCATACCTAGTGCGAAAAATAGATCTTCTTCTTTGTGATAGCCATTGAAAAAGTAGCGATCATAAAAATTACGGCCCAGCCCGGCATACGCAACCGGCTCAGGCGTCTGGTGTATTGGGTAGTCGTCCGCCTTTGTAAGCATTTGTACCTCTATATCACTCGTCTCCTTGCTCATCCTGAGATCGCAAAGAATTGCTAAAGCTATTTCTCTCGTTTAGTTTACCTTTTTGGGGATGGATTTAATGCAAATCGTTCTCAAATTGCTCACCACTTTAGGAATCCAAAATGCGTTCATTACTAGACAGACTACCTAACAAAACGACCGAACTTTTAGCCATCACAAGCATGCTTTTACTTTCTAACTTTCTTTTTGCGGGCCATCACGAGGCTGGCGAAAAAATGAGCAATCCACCTGCGAAGGTCGAGAGCTTATCTTGGATGACTGGCGCATGGATCGGTGAACTCGCTCCAGGGGTTTTTTTGGAGGAAAACTGGATTAAGCCAGCTGCAGGAACCATCGTATCCGCCGTAAGAATGTTTGGTGAAGCAGGAACCAGCATGGTCGAAATCGTTCACATTGAAGAAGTAGGGAACACCTTGGAGCTCCACATACAACAATGGAATCCACTATTTGAAGAGCGCGCCCCCGCTCAGAAAATGAGGTTAGCTGCAATAACAAAGAATTCTGTGAACTTCACCGCGGCAGAAGACGGTGGAATGAGCGAACTCGGTTATTCGTTGATCGAAGACGAGTTTCAAATTCATGTGACCCCTAAAGAAGGCGATAAGCTGATCATCAAACTCGCTGCCAACGACTAAATTTAGTGGATAGTCGTGACCTCAATAAATAGTGTTTTAGGCCCGATAGACAGTTCCGAGCTGGGTTTTACCCTAATGCATGAGCACGTCATGATCAGCGCAAGCGGCCTGTCGCGACACTACCCGGCGTTACTGGGTCCAGATAAAGAAACAAGAGCAATAGCTAGCCTGAAAAAAGCTAAGGCCGCTGGAATCCAGACCATGCTTGATGCCACCACTTTTGATCTGGGGCGAGACCCAGAACTACTGAAAGAAGTATCCGAGGGTTCTGGCGTAAATCTAATTAATGTAACTGGATGGTGGCTCGATGTTCCTCGATTTCTGCAAGGAGTTGGCCCCAATCAAATGGCTGACGAGTTTGTTAAAGATATTCAGGAAGGGTTTAGGGGAACCAACATTAAAGCGGGAATGCTCAAATGCGCGGCCGATTTCGAAGGGGTTACACGACCATTAGAGACTATGGCGAGAGCTGTTGCCCGAGCTCACCTACAAACAGGGGTTCCGATCATGGTTCACTCATATCCCACTGGGCATGTTGCGAGGAGACAAATCGAGATTTTCAGAGAAGAAGGTGTGAATCTTGGTCAGGTGAAAATTGATCATTGCAACGATACAACGGATACGGAATATCTTGAGTGGATTCTGGACCAGGGTTGTTTTCTCGGGTTGGATAGGTACCCGGGCCGTTTCGTCAGTCCTCATATGAGAACCGTGACGTTAAAAAAATTGATGGACATGGGCTACACGGAGAAACTGTGCCCCTCTCACGATTGCATATGTCTTCATGTCCACAACGAACTTCCTAACGGCTCAATACCAGAGGAGCATGCTTTTCAGAAATCCAATCCGGACCAATTTCTTTTTATCCACCGACATGTCATCCCCGATCTTAAAGCGTTGGGGGCAACCGACAGAGATTTAGAAATCTTGTTCGTTGATAACCCTAGAAGGCTTTTTGAAAGCCGATCCTAGCTGCTGATACTAGGCCATTTTTTCCGCCAACCTCGCATCTCTCCTGGCTATTCGCTCTCTCAATTGTTGATGACGGGCTGGGGTCAAAGGATAATTCCAGATGAGCTTCAGTGCCAAACCGTAGAAAACCACTGGTCCAAAACAGTACACCAGCCTGAGCGCCAAGACACCGAGCCCAGTGCTTCCCTCAACACCTGCGGAGGCATCGTAGCCAAGGGTTCCTATAAGGAAAAGAGAAGAACCAGTCCCAACAGCGATCGCGATTTTCTCTGAAAAACCAAAGATAGAAAAATAAGCTCCCGCCCTTTTGCCGCCTGTTCGCGCAGAGTCCACATCCACAACGTCTGCCAGCATTGCTATGGGAAGATAATGTAGCCCACCAAAGCAGAAACCTTTCACAATGAAGAGTAAAAAGAACGGTAGGTAATCACCAAAATCCAAAAAGAAATTCGCAGTACTTACAGCTGCGACCGTCAACAGAGTCGACATAAACGCTTTATGTTTGCCAATACGTCTTCCAAGCGCCAACCAAAAAGGTATTGCGGCTAGGCCTGCAACGAAATAGAAAAAGTAGGCCGCTCCAATAGTTGGTATACCGACGATTTCTGAGATGAAGAAAAAAGAGACGCCGTTTCTGAAGGACTCTCCAAAATGGACCAAGAGGACAATTAGTAAAATTCTTTTCATAGGACCGTTTCGCAAGATCGCTGCAATGCCTTCTTTCAGTGGCACCCTCGCCTCTGTAATTTGCTTCTCCGGTTCTTTGACAAAAATCAAGCAAATCATGGCCGCCGCAGGCAACAAAAACGCTATAGACCAAGCCAATGCTGTCAAAACAGGACCCGTCAGAGCGCTCCTATCCGTTGGCGTCGCGTTCATGATGTCCCCCGTAAAGGCTCCCATGGCGTCAGTCCACATTTTCCCGAACACTTCGCCTACGCCTACGCCCCCATCATTCATAATTTCGATGACCATCGGAACCATGGCTGCGAAAAGAAGACCAGTCAGATAATAAAATTCTCTCGCCGCTGTAATACGAGAGCGTTGATGATAATCAGTCGACATCTCAGCGCCCCAGGCCCGGTGAGGTAACATGATCATAGTGGCGCCCAGAAAAAATACGGTTAGCCACAAGAGCAAGTAGAGGATCCCGACCTCTCCGGAGGGCGAGTACAACTGGAAACAGCCTAAGATCATTACTGGCACGCCGATTAGCAACCATGGCTTTCTGCGCCCAATAGGCGTACGCCACCTATCGGACAGCTCTCCGATGATGGGATCGGTCACGACATCAGTGAAACGCGCAAACATAAGGATCAATCCTACAGTGGCGATATCGAGACCAAGCGTTCCAGCATAATGAGGGGGGATCCATATTGCCAATGGATAACCATAGACTGCCATTGGAAGCCCGACCGTGCCATGAGAGTAGATAGTCTTTAACGGTAAATTGGTTTTAGATGTCATCAAAAATTCCTTTCTATCGAAGCATCACTCAGTAATTTTCAACTGAATTTTCGAAAACAAAGCCGGACTCTGCCATAGATAGCCGGTGTCTCTCTCCTTGTTTATTTGGATCCCAGTCTTCATATCCCGCATCGCCTCTCCACATAGCAACTCTGACCCCTTTCTCGTCCGCCACGACCCGAGTGTTGTAGGTTATATGCTGGTTACCAGAAAAACGTTCTTCCAGAGAATGAATCGAGGGGTATAACGAAAGATGATGAAGCGTAACCCAGGTTGGAGGGACTAGATCTATCTCACCATTTCGATGTCTCTCGAGCGCCGCTTCAGGAAGAATCCACGAATGTTCTTTTATCTCTCCATCATCAATTTGAATGTCCTGAGCGCCCTCTTCTAGACATGCACCGAAGAACCAGGTTGTAAACCGCTTCTGCTGTCCTGGCGGAGGTGTCCAATGGGCAATCTGAAAAAAAGAATTGGGATCCACCTCAACACCAGCCTCCTCTTTTGTCTCTCTCGCCGCCGCATTGCGCGCTGCTTGATCAACATCCTCCTCGTCAGCATAGTCGGAGGCATCTATCTTTCCACCGGGGAAAACCCACATCCCACCAAAAGTAATTTTTGAGTTTTTCTTGAGCATCAATACCTCGGGCCCAGCATCCGTATTTCTTAATAAAACTACTGTTGCTGCAGGAATAAGCTCAGAGACACCCTCATCTTCCTCACTACGCAGATCGATATTTCCATACATGTCGTTTTTATGTTTTTCGGTCATCAAATTTCCATTTTTGTCCGCACGCCGGGTAAACGCTGAGCGAGCGCGAATTCTTCTGAATACTCCTCTGTCGATTCCTGCATGCAAACGGCCCAATCTTGCCACATATCCTCTGTCGCAGGCTTCGCTCTATACTTATCCAAATCCTCAGTCCAAAAGTCTGCCAAGACCGCCTGACGAGTCACGCTCGTATAATTATGACCCGCCATATGGGCCGTTCGATGATGCCAAAATACGGCGTCTCCAGCAGCGCCCCAACACTCCACAGGCGTGACTTTTTCATTCAGACGGCTAATTTCATCCCGGTATGCCTGGGTATGAAGTATGCCTTTAAAGCTTGGCAAGTGATCGTAATAGGGGATTCTAGGTTGGTCATATCTCAGGTGAAAAGTTGGGTAAAGTGTCTTGTGAGATTTTGGCCAAACCTTAAACGCACCTCCGTCTGCCGGACTATCATCTATCAAACCGACTATCCCTAACTGGAAAGGATGACCATCCGTATGACACTGGTCTGGTTCACGCGGTTTATCCCCATAAGGCAGGGTACAGTAGACCCCCCTCGCCGCCTGTGTCCCGGTTGCCGGGTCGGTAGGTCCTCCTGGCCAGACAGGTCCCTCAGAGCCCATCGGCTTTCCCTCCCTCACGATCTGTCGTAGCTGCCCGCCCAGAAGTTGCCGTGCTATTGATAAGACTACGTCGCTGTATATTAGATCAATCACCTCGCTACTAGATCCAAGCGCCCTGTTCAGCCAACGATAGCCGGAGCGGTAGTGGATGCTGTCCTCGGAAATATCCTCCTGGAGGAAAGGCCCTATATGACTGCTAATTTCACTTTTTTTTATCGAGGAGCTGGTGGGCAGGGATGACCACATCATATCGCTGACTTTTCTGCATAACTCAGCATCCAAAAGGCCAGGCACAATCAAATAGCCATTGTCCTTGAAAAAACCCAGTTGTTCCTGATTTAGCATCTCTCCCTCCATTGCAGAGTATACCCTTGAGGAACGGTTCTGGGCATCCAAAGCGGATAGATTTCGGATCGGGATTGGTAAACACCGTAATTTCGTCTAAATTGTTTAGAGAGGGAGATATCGCTGTGTTAGAAGACCTGACCATAATAGATCTTACAGATGAGAGAGGAATTTACGGTGCTAAGCTTCTTTCGGATCTTGGTGCCAACGTAATAAGACCAGAGCCAAGAGATGGGGATCCATTAAGAAAAAGAGGTCCGTTGCACGAGACTAACGATCCTGACTTAGCATCACTTTGGTACGCTTTTTTCGCATCGAACCGTCGTTTTTTCTCGCTATCCTTGGAAGACGAAAATGAGTGCCAGGCTCTTCAACACTTGATTAGTCGGGCCGACATTATTCTTCGATGTGACAATCACTTTACTGAGCCGGTGATAGACACAGACACCCTTATCAAAGAGAACCCCAACTCAATCCTGATCGATATGAGTTCGTTCGGCAAAGTAGGCCCCTGGAAAGATTATTTAGCGCCAGACTTGGTTGCCGGTGCTCTGGGTGGCTCAGCAGCCACAACTGGAGATTTCGATACACCACCTCTCAAAGGTTTCGGCGAACTCAACTTCATGGTCAGCGGTGCCTACTTGGCAATTGCCGCTCTGAGTGCACTTTATGAACGCGGTGAGAGCGGTAGTGGTCAGAGTGCCTCGATTTCGGTCCACGAAGCAATCGCATCATGCCTAGAACACGTTTTCATGTTCTATTGGTACGCCGAAACTTTAGACCGCAAAGAGGGGAAAGTATTACCAAGGCGTGGGGCCTTGCATTGGTCCGATGCATACGACGTTATGAAGACTAAAAAAGGTAGCATCATGATCACCCCGACCCCGGACTTCGATAACCAATTAATGTGGCTCATTGAAGAAGGTGTTCAAGAAGATTTAATTGACCCTAAATATCTGGAACCCGAGAACCTTCGACTGCGAGTCGATCGTTCAATGGAAATCTTAAGAAAATGGGCATTAACCAAAGAAGCAGAACCGCTTTTTTTCGAAGCCCAAAGTAGACACGCTCCCTATGGTTGGGTCTTACCTCTGGAAGAATTAATGCAGAACCCTCAACTCAGGGCTCGATCTTGGTTTAGAGAGCAGTCAATTGAGGACCAGACTGTAGAATGTCCCGGAGCTCCCTTCCGATTGAAAAGAGAGGGTGAAGAAATAAAGCTACCGCTTGCTGCACACGTCGGACCCAACGAACACAAAGAACAGCTTCTTAAAGAAATCGGATGGGACGCCAAATGAGTATGGTTGGTCCGCTATCCGGCCTAAAAGTCCTAGACTTCACGCATGTGCTCGCAGGCCCCTTTGCAACAAGGATCTTGGGTGATATGGGAGCTGATGTCGTCAAGATCAACTCGCAAACGAGAGCTATTGGTACACAAGACGCGACACACCCCTACTACCTGATGTGGAACCGTAACAAAAGGGCACTCGCGATTGACCTAACGACAGACGAGGGGAAAGAAATCGCCTTCGAGCTTTGCTTAAAGGCGGATATTGTTATAGATAACTTTTCGGTTGGCGTCTTGGACCGCTGGGGCATAGGTTACGAAAAGGTCAGACAAATAAATACGGACATCATTTATATTCAGATGTCTGGCATGGGCGAAGGAGGACCCTGGTCAAACTTCGTCACATATGCGCCAACCATCCACGCTTTATCCGGGCTGACCATCAGCACTGGTGTTCCAGGCAGAGAGGACATCGGCCTGGGTTTTTCATATAACGATCACCAAGCCGGTTTGCATGGCGCTTTTGCCGTCTTAGCAGCCCTGGAAGGCAGGAGGCAGCATGGGAAAAGCCAACGGATTGATATTTCTCAATTCGAAATAGGTTGTGGCTTTCTCGGACCGGCGCTGATGGACTTATCTGTCAACGGCAATACCGCTGGCCCCTCGGCTAATGATCTGCCATTCGACCAGGCATGCCCCCACGAATGTTATAGATGTCTCTCGTCAACTGCTGATGCTAACCAAACCGTTTCTGGTGAAGAATGGATAGCTATAGCATGTATGAATGATGAACATTGGGAGAAACTCACAAATCTGATTGGCATCGCAGATTGGGCCGCGATCATGAAACTCGATTCTGTGGAAGCTCGGCTACAACACAAAAACGAAATCAACGAAAAAATAGAGATGTGGACCTCCCAGGGCGAGGCCTATACGTTAATGGAGTTGTGTCAAAACGCTGGCATACCGGCTGGTGTGGTACAAAATGGCGCTGATCTGATAGAAAATGATCCTCAACTGAAATCGAGCCACTTTTTTAGCAAGCTTCCAGACACTCACCCGGATCTGGGAGAACAATACCTCGACAGGTTGCCGATTAACTTCGAGAAATACGAACTAAACGATTACCGAAGGGTTCGCGTGATCGGCGAAGACAACGAGGCGGTAATGAAAGACTGGCTTGATAGAGGGGCCGAAGAAGTGAAAACTCTAGAGGATAATGAGATTCTCAAGTAATGATAAACCAACCAAAACCAACATCCCCTAGTCCATCACTGCCATCAAAGTGCTCGTTATCTTAGCGTTCATCGCCATAGTCCCTCTGGTTATGGTGCCGGTCCAAGATTTGCAGTGGTCGTTGGGTCTTGAAGAGATAAGCCTTGTATCGACAGGTGCCTTCGCGACCTCACTTATTTTTGTTAACTATGCTTATACCGGTTGGAACGCGGCAACCTACATTGTCGGCGAATTTGAAAGCCCTCGATCGGACTTGCCGGTAGTATTGATAATTGGAACCGTATTTGTGGCGGTGCTCTATATACTGATCCACATTGTTTTTCTGAGCTCAACGCCGATGAGCCTAATGGCGAATAAACTCGAGATAGGTTTTGTCGTCAGTGAGCATGTTTTCGGTGAGGGGGCTGCCAAGATTTTTTCAGCGCTTCTTGCCCTACTTTTAGTGTCCACCGCTAGCGCGATGCTCCTGACTGGTCCGCGCACTCTTTTTGTGATTGGTCAAGACTTTCACGTTTTTCGCTGGCTTGGTCGG
>CACOYI010000008.1 GCA_902631405.1 K189A clade bacterium
TAACTTCTACTTCCCTCGTTTTAGCTTTTTAATGCCCGCGTTGAACAATTTTGCCATGAAAAACAGATACGCCAGGAACGTCAATGCGGAAAAAAATCTATTCTCAAGCTTTGGTAAAAAGTAGCTCAACACCAAAAAACCTAATACAAGAAGGATGACCGAACCAAAAAATATGCAAATATCTTTGAGAAGTCCGGAAAGAGAGTTGTCTTTCATGATTCTTTATTCGCTCATGACCGAGTCTGTGCAGTGACCGTATGGGTGGATGCTGACGCCTGCCCGAGAGCGATCCGGGACATCATCGTGCGTGCTGCCCAGCGACGAGAAATCGAGACCATTTTTGTCGCAAATCACTATATCCCTTTACAAAAGTCCAGATACGTCTCATCAATGTCAGTACCGCAAGGTTTTGATAAAGCGGACAAGCTTATTGAGGAGAGGTCGGTAAAAAATGACCTAGTCATTACCGCAGATGTCCCGCTAGCAGCAGCCGTGATTGAAAACGACGCGGTTGCTATTAATCCTAGGGGTAAAGAATACGATAAAGAGAACATTAAAGGGCTTCTCGCTAACAGGGATCTATCAGAGGAGCTTCGGTCACAGGGAAACATCAGTTCGGGTCCACCAGCAATTAATCAAACCAACATAAGGGACTTTTCGAACTCCCTGGACCGATATATCACCAAGTTCAAATCTGGTAGCTAACCACTTCTTACAGAGTAGAGAACGCGGCCAATCGCACAAAGCACCTCTTCACTAGTCGTGACCCGCACCTCTATAGTGCAGAGTTGCCTTCCTCTTTTGACCACTGTCGCTGAAGCGTCCACCCAATCTCCGTGAGCTTGTCGTAAGTAAGTCACATTTAAATCTGCTGTTCCAGCGGGAGTGGTACCGTCAGGAATACCCGCGAATACCGCGACAATAGATGACATATCTATCATCGTGGCAATAACACCACCATTGACGCTACCCCCTATTCCTGTGGGCGTGTCGCTTCCTACGGTAAGCCTCAACCTCCCAAAACCATCCCGATACTCTGCAACCTTGAGGCCGAGATATTTGTGAAACGGGTTACTATCGAAATTCTCAAGAAAAGCCGAGAAATCTGCCGGTTCTTTGATCATCTACTTTATCTACCTCCCTCTGATTTATTCGACTAAGCACCAATCTCTAGATGGCATTCAGCCTCCATGAGCGCTACACTTTGGCGCTCTCTTGGCTGAGTGGCAGAGTGGTCATGCAGCGGACTGCAACTCCGTTTACGCCGGTTCGATTCCGACCTCAGCCTCCATTCCTATTACTTCAGGCCAGACCGTAGATCCGGCCAAGCAGCTCGTAGATAGATTGTCATCGACCAAAGTGTCATGGTTGCTGCAATATAGAGCAGAGCATAGCTTACGCCGAGGATCCAAGACTCAGATTGCGGCGGGATAGCTAGCAGCAAAGCAATTGCTATCATTTGAATCGTTGTCTTGACCTTGCCAATATAGCTCACCGCAACCGTCATAGATCTATTCATCTCTGCCATCCACTCGCGCAGCGCGCTGATGACGATCTCTCTGCCGACGATAACTAAGCCTGGGATCGTTAGCCAGACCGACGCATGTTGAGCGATCAGTATAACGAGCGCGGAAACCACGATCAGCTTGTCTGCAACTGGGTCGAGAAAGGCTCCAAAAGGGGTTGATTCGTTCAGCTTTCTCGCCAAGTAACCATCCAACCAATCTGTGAGCGCCACCAATCCGAAAATAATCGCTGACGCTAAATACGTCCAAGATCCAGGCAACAGGTATATACCTACAAACAGAGGGATTAAAGAAACTCTGCATACCGTGATGATATTCGGAAGGTTCACCGCTCACCCCTTCGATTACAATTAATCTTATCAATTAACTCTATTGTACACCTCTTGCGCTAACTTCTTGCTTATCCCTGGAACCTTTAATAACTCTTCTTGGCTTGCACCCTTGATCCCTTTGGCGCTTCCAAAATGCAGCAGCAACTCTTTACGTTTCTTACTGCCTATCCCCGGAATATCCTCCAGATCAGAGCGATTCCTAACTCTACCTCGCCTTTGTCGATGACCGGTTATCGCAAAACGATGGGCCTCATCCCGAAGCTGTTGCAATAAATGTGAAGCCAATGAACCACCTTTTATGGATATTTCTTGACCTTCCATGAAATAACGTTCGTGGCCCGCCTTACGCGCAGGGCCCTTGGATATACCCATAATCTTGACCGAATTAACTCCCAGCTCCTCTAGAACTGAGTGGGCCACCGACAATTGGCCTTTACCTCCATCAATTAATAGCAAATCGGGGTGAGACTCCTCACCATCTCTTATTCTCTGATAGCGGCGGGTGAGCGCCTGGCGCAGCGCGCCATAATCATCTCCAGCTTGTTCTCCACTTATATTAAAGCGTCGATAATAGGAGTTAGCAGCCTGCCCGGCTTCAAAGACAACACAAGATGCAACGGTTGCTTCTCCACTACTATGACTGATATCAAAACATTCGATCCGCATTGGCGGAGCGTCAAGTCGGAGAATTTCTTGGAGATCCAATAACTTGGCTCTCTGATGAGCCTTTTTCTGAAGATGGGAAGCCAGGTTCAGTTCCGCGTTTTCGACCGCCATTGCAAGCCACCTCGCCCGTTCAGCCCTAACTTTGCTCAGGATCGATAATTTCCTGGAGTATCTTTCTTCTATAGCCGATATTAAAGGGCCTGTATCCTCACTGACGTGAGAGACTACGATCTTCTCCGGACAATCTACCTCGTCTTGAGCTAGGAAATATTGGCTAAGAAACTCGAGCATCAGTTGATCTGATCCTAAAGACAACTGATTTTCCAACTGAAAGCTTTTCTGGCCCAGCACACGACCAGCTCTAACGAAAAGGCCTTGGACCACAACTTTTCCCTCCTGCTCGGCCAAAGCAAAGACGTCAACATCTCCAGAACTCCGATGAACATACTGTTGTTCCTGGACTCTCTGCAATTGAGACAGCCTGTCACGCCACTGTGCTGCAAGCTCAAACTCTAGATTTGCCGAAGCTTTTTCCATGTTCTTTTGAAAGGCTTTAAGAACTTTTGAACTCTTTCCATTCAAAAACATAGTTGCTAGCTCTACGGCCTCGCCATATTGATCAGGATCCATTTCCTTAGAACATGGTCCTAGACACCTACCAATTTGATGCTGTAAACACGGTCTGCTCCTGTTGTTAAAGAAACTGTCTTTGCAGTCCCGCAACTGAAACAATTTTTGAAGAGAGTGAATGCTCTCTCGCACAGACGAGGCAGATGGGTAAGGTCCAAAGTACTTGCCCAACTTGTTTTTCTTACCTCGGTGAAACAGAAGCTGGGGGAATTTTTTGTGATCCGAGATGTAAATGTAGGGATAGGACTTGTCGTCCCTCAGAATGATATTGTAGGGCGGTCGCAACTTTTTGATCAGACTCTGCTCGAGCAGCAGTGCCTCAGTCTCGCTTTTAGTTACATTAACCTCAATACGGGATATTTTTGCGACTAGCGCCATAGTCTTCGCTTGGAGACCGCTAGCTCTAAAATAGCTCCTTACACGATTTCTCAGGTTTTTAGCTTTTCCGACATAGAGAATGGCATCAGACGAATCAAACATCTGATAAACACCGGGCTTCGTTGTGAGCGTTGCCAAAAAACTCTCCGCGTCAAACATCACTTATAACTTCCCCGCGCATTTCCGGCTATCGATTGGTCTCTGTATCCACTAATCGCAACAAAGTTATCTACCCGCTCCAACAAACTATCGAACATTTGGCTGTTAAGTCTTCCCGTATTCACATTCAAGCGGCTTGGATGATAGCTACCGAAAACCTTTAGATCTTTATTAACGTCAAGAACAACTCCATGGCCAAACCTAATTCTTTCCCTACGACTCGTTATACCTGCAACTGCTTTGAATGCGATACCCCCAAGACACAGTATCGCCTTATTTCCAGCTCCATTCTGGCGAAACGCAACTATTTCTTCTTCCAAAAATTTTGAGCATCGTTTTTCTTCAACGGTCATTGGCTTGTTCGATGGTGGAAGGCATTTCACAGCGTTGGTTATCATGACTTTTTGGAGCATTGCTTCATCAGATTTGGGGCTCGTAGACCATCCAAACTTAAATAGGGAAGCGAAGAGGAACTCTCCAGAGGAATCACCAACAAAGGCCCGGCCGGTTCGGCTGGCGCCATGTAAGCCTGGGGCCAATCCGACTATAAGTATCTTTGATTTTTCGTCGCCCCAAATCGGAACAGGGGCAGCAAAGTAGTTTGGGTGGATACGCCTGATTGCTTTATGGTGTTCCACCAAGCGGTTGCAAAGACGGCAATTCGCTAAACGAACCTTGTAATGACCTTGATCCACCGCCTGAAGTTATACCTCTACCCAGTAAAAGCCTGGATTCCTGTTTGCGCACGCCCAAGGATCAGTGCGTGAATATCATGCGTTCCCTCATAAGTGTTAACCGTTTCCAGATTCATCACGTGTCTCATGACGTGATATTCATCTGAGATGCCATTGCCACCATGCATATCACGTGCGGCTCTCGCTATGTCCAAAGCCTTTCCGCAATTATTTCTCTTCATCAACGATATATTCTCTATTGGCAACGTCCCATCATCGAACATTCTTCCCATGCGAAGACAGCCCTGGAGGCCAAGCGTTATTTCCGTCTGCATATCAGCCAATTTTTTCTGAACTAATTGATTCGACGCTAAAGGTCTGCCGAATTGATTTCTATCCAACGTGTAGGTTCTTGCCGCGTGCCAACACGCCTCAGCCGCGCCCATGGATCCCCAAGCGATTCCATACCGGGCTCGGTTTAAACACCCAAAAGGACCAGCAAGCCCCTTCACGTTCGGAAGCAGGTTCTCCTTTGGAACAAACACATCCTCCAATACAATCTGTCCTGTAACTGATGCTCGTAAACTTAATTTTCCTTCAATTTTTGGAGTCGAAAAGCCCTCGAAATCCCTCTCGACTATAAAGCCCCGAATTTCGTTATCGAGCTTTGCCCATACAACAGCCAAGTCCGAAATCGGCGAGTTCGTAATCCACATTTTTGCCCCATTCATCAAAAAACCGCCATCGACCCTCTTTGCATTGGTAATCATGCTACTGGGATCTGACCCGTGATCAGGTTCTGTTAAGCCAAAACAGCCTACCCACTCTCCCGTAGCCAATTTCGGCAAATACCTCTCTCTTTGCGACTCGTCACCATAGGCGTGTATCGGGTGCATGACCAGAGAGGACTGAACACTCATGGCGGAACGATAACCTGAGTCGACTCGCTCTACCTCTCTCGCCATGATTCCATAGGAAACATAATTAGAATTGGCGCAGCCGTATTTCTCCGGAAGGGTAGCCCCCAGCATCCCCAACGAACCAAACTCGTTCATAATTTCTCGATCAAATACCTCTTCGCGGAACGCTTTCTGGACTCTTGGCAACAATTTATCCAGTGCATAGTTTCTCGCACTCTCAAGAACCAGCTTTTCCTCTTCGGAAAACTGTTCTCTGAGTTGAAATGGGTCCTCCCAAGAAAAGGGTGCTTTATCGTTGCTCATAGTCGTCCACTCTTATTTCTGCTCGAAGAGGCTAAAACACCCAGTCATTATCCGCAATGAGCGTTTCCTAGTCATTTCCTAAATCCTCCGTTTTTATTTCATTTAACTTACAATTAAAGCCCTTTGTTAATCAGGACCATCTGAATGTCTGATATTCCATCGCAAGAGGCGACCTCGGTTGATGAAACAACGATGACGAACCTAATAGATGTTGTTAGAAAATATGTGAACGAGCGACTCATTCCTCTTGAGCCCAAAGTAAGCGAGGAAGACAAAATACCTGAAGAAGTTGTGCAAGAAATGCGAGACTTAGGATTGTTTGGTCTAACGATTCCCCAAGAATATGGTGGAATTGGTTTGAATACCGAACAAGAGTGTCGGGTCGTAATGGAGTTAGGTCGGACTTCGCCTGCCTTCAGATCTATTTTCGGTACTAATAATGGTATCGGGTCTCAAGGAATCGTCATGGATGGTACAAACGAACAAAAATCGTACTATCTGCCTAAACTAGCTAGCGGAGAGATTATAGGCTCATTCGCTTTGACTGAACCGGAAGCAGGTTCAGATGCTGGCTCACTTCAGACAAAAGCGACCCTGGAGGGGGACGCGTATATCATAAGTGGTACTAAACGCTACATCACTAATGCTCCAAATGCCCAATTATTTACCGTCTTCGCTAGAACAGATCCGAGTACTAACAATTCAAGAGGCGTGAGCGCATTTTTAGTCGACTCGAAGCTTCCTGGCATCTCACTTGGTCAGCCATATAGAAAAATGGGCCAACAAGGCGCGCATGTCTGCGACGTGGTTTTCGAAAACTGCAGAGTGCCAGCAGCTCAAATGCTTGGTGGGCCAGAAAAAATAAATCAAGGCTTCAAGAGCGCTATGAAAACGTTGGATCGAGGTCGAATTCACATTAGTGCACTGTCTGTTGGCTGTGCCAATCGTTTGATCGATCTTTGTCTAAGCTACGCTGTGGAGCGCAAGCAATTTGGGCAGCAAATCGCTGAATTCCAGCTGCTACAGGGGATGATTGCCGACAGCAAAACGGAATCGTATGCAGCGGAATGCATGGTACTCGATACTGCGAAAAGGAGAGACGGGGGCGAGAATGTCAACACGCTGGCTTCGTGCTGCAAACTATTTGCCACAGAGATGGTAGGAAGAGTAGCTGACAGAGCGGTACAGATACACGGCGGAGCCGGCTATATCGAAGAATACGCCGTTGCAAGATTCTATAGGGACGTCCGTCTGTTTCGACTCTATGAAGGCACCAGTCAGGTTCAGCAAGGCATTATCGCGAAAAACTTGTTAAAAGAATATTAACAAGCATTTTAAAATAATGGCCTAACTACCTATTTTTATTGATTTTATTGCGAAGCTCTTCTGCAGCAAGAGAGGCAGCTTCGGGGAAATCAGACCCTCTGCTCGCATATATTATCTCTCTCGAGCTAGAAATGAGTAACCCAGTTTTTTGACTGTCTAGACCGTTATGAAGAACGGCATTTAGATCACCGCCCTGTGCACCAATCCCAGGAACTAACAATGGCATATCTTGCACAATTGCCCTGACAAGTCCGAGGTCTTCCGGATAGGTCGCCCCGGTAACTAATGCTATCTGTCCATCAACATTTCTCTCTTTCGCTTTTCTAGCTATTTTCAAGAATACTTTTTCACCTTGACTCTCCGCATCCTGTATCCAAATAGCTGATGGGTTGCTAGTCCGGCAGAGTAAAATGACCCCTTTGTCGGCATACTCTAGGAAAGGATCTACACTATCAAAACCTAGATACGGATTAACGGTCACCGCATCGGCCGCGTACCTCTTGAACGCTTCTGCAGCATACAAGTCGGCAGTGCTGCCTATATCTCCACGTTTAGCATCCAGCACAACTGGAATATCTGGATAAGAAAGCTTGATAAATTCAATTAATCTTTCCAATTCAGATTCTCGACCCTCTGCAGCGAAGTGGGCAAACTGCGGCTTGAAGGCACACACGTATTCAGCGCACGCCTCTACGACCGCCTTTCCGAATTGAAAAAAGCTGTCTTTTTCATCGGATATAATGGTGGGTAGTTTACTGCTGATCGGATCTATACCTACGCAAACTAAACTTTCGGCTTTTTTCCATCTTGCGGATAAGCGCTGGTAGAAGCTTGATTTCATTCAACTACCGATTGGCGTATCTTTCTGCCATCACCCGCTCAACCGTTTCGACAATCGCCTGGGTCTGACTATCTATCTCCAAATTGACGAACTGTCCTTTCGATATTAAGCCCAACGTCGTCCTCGCGATTGTTTCAGGGATCAAACTAACTGAGAATTTGTGGTGCTTGGGCTCTACGCCAGAAACCGTGATGCTCGCTCCATCCAGAGCAACATAACCCTTGTGAAGTATATACTTCGACCATTCTTCGGCTACCGAAAAAGTTAACACCCTCTCGTTTCCCGAGTTAATTTGCTCTTCGAGTTTTGCAACCGAGGAAATATGACCGGAAACCATATGTCCTCCAACCTCGTCTCCAATCCTAAAGGAACGTTCGACATTTACCTTGGAGCCCTTTTTGAGATACTTCAGGTTAGTTGTTTCTATTGTTTCTTTTATGATGTCAAACGAGGCGTTTTTGGAGGAGGTTGCGACCACAGTCAAACAAGTACCATTAATTGCCACAGACGCTCCAAGAGAAAGGCCCTCCCCCAGTTCAGCTAGATTCAGCCGCAATCGACTAATGTCATCCATATGTTCTATCTCACTGACCTCAATGAGACCCTGAACTATCCCTGTAAACATTCGACCCTCCCAAAAAAAAGCCGGTCAGAAGACCGGCTAATCCTAGTAGTTTCAAACCGACTAAACAATTATTACCTTCCTGAGGCCCCTTCAGCTGCTGCCAGTTGTTCTTGGCGCTTACTTTCCCGGTCGATGTATGAGATCCACTGACCACACGTTCGCTGGTTGGCCTTATCTTCCTCTCTCCTCGCTATATTTCTACAAGAAACGAACGAGGTTCTAGCACTACGAAGCTTGTTCTGGTTGAAATGACACATACCCTTGACGACATGAACACTTTGCGGCTTTCTTAGACCGCCCTTGTCAAGAGCATTGGTAGCCGCCAGAACACATTTATCATACTGGTCGTCTTCAAGATAAAGATACGATAAACGCTCAAATATTTTCCCGTCTTCCGCCACTTTGGCTGCTTCTTCGAAAACAGGAATCGCTTCATCCACCTCTTGCGCTAATTGCCACGCTTGACCAAGAGCGTTCAAATCTCGCTCATCTCTCTCCAATGCCTCGCGCTTGAAACCCTCGACAAGAACCTTTGCAGCTCTATATGGAACCTCTTCTTGCATCAACAGGCCAGCCAGATTGGTATAATCTGTCCGTTTGGAGAACATAACGACATCGTCATCCTCCCCTCTGCTTAGTTCAGATGTATAAGCCGCCTCTAACGCATATAGTTGTTTTTTCTCGAAACCTTCTTGGCCGTAAACTCCCGCCAGTCTTATCCAATGTTCTCTTTTTGGAAACTGGTCAACCAGTATCTCCATTACGCGAAGAACATTTGTCCAGTCTTCTTTCTCGAAATAGAGGAAAGCCAAAAGGCCCCAGTTCTGTTCGGTTATCCTTCCATTTGTCTCTTCAGCTATCTTTATACCCAGCTCCATTTGTTCTATAGCCTTGTCATACTCCTTCATTTGGTAGTAGACCATTGCCATGAAAAACCGAGGCTGCGCGGTGGGGTTAGCCGCTTTCGTGATCCATATCTCCATGTAGTAGAGGGCGTCCTCGTACTTCTCCTGGACATAACTCAGCTGAGACACGGTATAAAGTGTAGTCACCTCTAATCCCTCTGGAATCTTTTCTCCTTGGGCAACCACAATCTTGTACTGCTCAATCGCGTTCGTGTAATCCTCTTCCAAATAGTATAGGTACCCCAGCATATTTCTCAGGTTTGCCAACTCGTTTTCGTTGTAACGCCGAGTTCTTCCAAGCGCGTCAGTAATTACTTTCTTAGCTTCGGTATAGTCTCTTTGACCATCTGGCTTCTCTTGCTCCAGATTGATCAATTCTTGCCCTTGTCCCAGTTTTTTAAAAACCTGCTCGCTTATCGCTGGCACTCTACGCGTCTTCTTCTTTTTTTCTGCTTGCTGAGCATTCGCTGAATTGCTTTCAATGAGGGAACCGGGTAGCACGGACAACAGAAAAGCCGAGGAAATACCGAGAACAAAAGTACTAATGAGTTTTTTGTACATTAATTTTACCTCCGAAGATCTACCCATCGGCCATTTCGAATGTGATACGCGTCTTTACGCCCGGCACATCAACCGGCTCGCCATTAATAACCTTCGGTTTATATTTATATTTGAGAGCAGCGTTTATCGCAGCACGATTAAATATTCCTGGCGGTTTGGCATCTATCACTACAGGATCCCGGACAGCGCCTGTCTTTGTAACCCAGTATTCGACAATCACATAGCCCTCAATGCCTCGCGTCTGTGCTCTGCGAGGATACTGCGGATTTACCTTAACGATGGGTAAGTACTCACCATCCGTACTATATCCTCCGCCATCGACATTCAAATTGAGATTTGCATCAACTGCAGACATATCGACCCCGGTCGAAACGTCCGCTGACTCGAATTCAGGTTTGGGCATATCGGGCGGAGGCTCATCTGGTGGCGGTGGTGGCTTGGGCTTTCTTTGCTTAGTCTGAAGATCTTGATCTTCCTCTAACCTGACGAAGTCAAGCAACCTACCTTGTGCACCCTCGTCCAACCTCGCCTCATCTGTGGAGATCACAGCCTGCATGATGTAGAAAAGGATAAGCGTAACAAAAGCGCCCAGGCCAAGTGCTATCCCATATCTTTGAAGAGTTTCTGACACTAGTCCACCTACTTTTCTGTTGAGATCGCGACTTCGCGCATGCCGGCGGCTCTCGCGGCATTCAAAACCGCAAGGACTTTCTCATGCTGGGACTTCTTATCTGCTTGAACAACCAATCCGCCTTTGGGATTCTCTGCGTGCAGCCGTTCTATGTGTGCTCTCAGGGCAGATGCGTCAACCCTCTTTTTATCGATCCATATTTCTCCGGATGGGCCCACCGCAACTAAAATTGCCACTGTCGGCTTTTGGATCGCTGTTAACGCGTCTGGCCTTAACACTTCTATACCAGCCTGTTTAATAAAGGTCGCGGTCACAATGAAGAAGATTAGCATAATGAATACCACATCGAGCATTGGAGTGAGTGAATCATTTATGTTGACGTCTGACGTCTCTCCCTGCCCCATTCCAAAACTTCTTCTTGCCATGAAATCTTCCTATTTAGTGATCCAAAAGGAGACTATCTTCGAACCGCCTTGATTCTGTGTCTATTTTTCTTGTTAGGTAAGTCGTTCCTACCATGCCCGACAACGACGCAATCATTCCAGACATAGTTGGAATGGTCGCTGCAGAAACACCCGCAGCCATCGATCGAGCATTTCCGCCCTGAACAGCCATCGCCTGAAAGACTTCTATCATACCAGTTACAGTTCCCAGCAGCCCAAACAGGGGGCACATAGCAACGCAAGTCGCGATGATAGGCATCGAGCCTGTAATTTGTGATTTACCTTGTGACACCATACTTGTACGAACTTGATGCGCTGTCCAAGAGTTCCGTTCAGCCCTGCTCTCCCAGCGTGTTGTCGCAGTTAACAAGAAGGTTCCGTGCTCTTTATAAAAGTACCAAATTCGTTCAAAGATCAAGGTCCACATCAGGCACGTTAATAGCGCGATGAATGGGAGGACAGGTCCTCCCATATCCATGTATTTCGCCAGATCTAAGTAGATCTCACCCATGAAGCCTAACTCCTACTCTAACCTAGCGGTTGCCCTGCTTTCTCTGCATGTTCGGCTATTAAGCCAGCGCTTTGCTCCTCAATCTTATGGAGGATGCCTCTAGCCATCTGCTGAACCACCGAATGGAGCAAGGTTGTAGGTATCGCTACGCATATACCCAATACTGTTGTCATCAAAGCGGTCGATATACCTCCAGCCATAGTTTTCGGATCACCTGTTCCGAACAACGTTATCGCTTGGAAAGTCTCGATCATTCCGATCACGGTACCCAATAGACCGGCAAGCGGCGCTACGACAGATATGACTTGAATAAAACTGATGTATTTATTGATATCCGGCGTTTCACTGAGTATCGCCTCACCCATTTTCAACTCGAGCGTTTCAAGATCCACTTCCTTATTTTCTTCGTAGACACTGAGAACTCGGCCCAATGGGTTATCTCTGGTTGGGGCGCCAGGATTAGCCATTTGAGCATTAACTTTCCTGCCTATTACATATTGAAGGTCGTACAACCGGTAGATGGCTATTGCTAGCGCGATAATACCCACGATGATGATAATTGCACCAATAACTCCACCTTGACCGTCTGAGAATGGCAGGAAGTAGCCCGAATCCAGAAGCCCACCCATGACAGTTCCCACTCTCTCGCCAAAACTCGGTGCCTGTATCAAGAGTGATAGCAAAGACCCTCTTGTTGGATCTACGTAAAACTCCGTTACTTCACCGGGTGAGGCGCCCAACAAATCTTCGGCTGTTCCGGTGAAACGACCGTCTGGTTGACTAGGCAACTCAGCAATAGTTTGGGTGTCAACATTCCATTGTAGGTATTCATCGTCCCCTAGCAATGCAAAGGAACCGACCCTAACAATATCCGTTGTTACTTTCTCGCCGCTCAGTTTGGTTATTGTTCCCTGATACTTGGAAACCTTCCCTGACTCGATTATCTCCCTTTGCAGATGTTCCCAGAGCTCCTCCATCTCATCGATACTTGCGAGCTGAGTTGAGGTGCCCATTTTCTTAGCGAGTTCGCTCAAGAACTCGCCTCTATTCGGGTACTGGCTAGAGATAACAGAACCTTCGAAAAGCCCTCGGGTGTCACCCGCGACCTGCTGGAGTACACCGAATAACTCTCTCAAGCTTCCCAACCGCTTATCAAGCTGTTCGGTCATATCACCGATACGAATCTCGTTCTCCTCAAAGGTGGTCTCAAGCCGATCCGATCGCCTTTCTTCCCGAGCTTTCTCAGCTTGGGCATCCTTCAACATCTTTGCTTGGTTAGCTTTGTCCTGTGCGAAACGACGCTCTCTGGCTGCATGCTCCTTTGATTCAACCACACGGCGGTCTTCAATATTTTTAAGAAGCTCATCTAGTGTACTAGGTTGAACAATCTCGACAATTGCCTCGCTTTCTGCTTCTTCAGCCAGAGCCGTTGCGGATAGAGCCGCCACCAATAGAAAGGTGAGGTTCTTTTTCATTGCTAGGATATATTTCATTGCGCTACCTCCGGGCCCATAATCGGCAGGGCTAACATGTCTATAGTCGCTTGCTGACGGGCCATGCGTATACCTTGACGAATAGAGCTCTCATAACTCGAATCGATCTCTTCATACCTTTCTGAGCCCACATTCCACATACCCGTCGACTCTCCATCCTGGGTCTGATAAACGAGAGCAATACGGCCCACCTTTAGCATATCTACAATTCTTTCTGTTCCATCGATCTCTATGGTGTCGCCATAGGTTTCCATCGTACGGCCATACTCGTTCTCTATTTGATAAGCCCTAAGGATTTGAGAGAATTTCTCAGATACAGCTACATCTGCTCTGTCCAT
Organism: K189A clade bacterium; assembly: GCA_902631405.1. Lineage (GTDB taxonomy): Bacteria > Pseudomonadota > Gammaproteobacteria > Pseudomonadales > Azotimanducaceae > UBA4421. The sequence continues at coordinate 13,263 of CACOYI010000008.1, forward strand.
AATCTCTCTTAAACGTTCCACGCGATCTCGCCTCTCAGTCATCAAGAAGGGGATATCCAGCCCTATAAACTGGTCCAAGTAATCAATCATTCGCTCCATTAAAGGAGAGACTTGTCGCTCGATGACCGTTACTTCGTCTATCGATTGAGCTAGCTGCATCATTTCTTTTTCCTGACTAGAAATTTGTCGTTCGAGCTGCCTGTTATAAACACGAAGACCCTCGATCTCCTTCAATACAATCTTGTAGTCAGACAGGAGTTGATTTGTTTCTTCATTCAGTCTGTCGATTTTTGCCTGCGACTTTTTAGCATTTGTGTTCATGCTCTCTGCGACCTGAAATACATCAGACAAAGAGGCTGCAAACAACGATCCGCTGAATGAGCACAGCGCTGCACTGAGCACTAAGCTAAAAAGAGCTCTTTTACTTTTATCCATACTTATTCCTAAAGGAAGACCAACCATTGGCGCTGACGCGTTAGTTAAGGAACTGTTCCTTATCAAAGACACTTAGACACCCCCCATTTATCGCCTACTCCACAGGTCGACCGACTATCTAGACACTGGCAACCCGCGACCGCGATCGTCTGCCCGAGAAAGGCAATTCGGAGTTCTTCCCTTCAGAACCCCACGACCTCCGTTAACGGGCAAAAAAGTAACAAAGACTTGATATATGTCAATAGTGCAAAAGTTGGAAATATGTGCTTCGCAAGGCTTCCGCGTCCGCAAGAACTTATTTTAGCGCCTCATCCCTCCACCGGCAGACACGGAGCTCGACATAATATCGTCTAATTGCTGCTGAGTTTTCATCCTTAAATTTTCCCAGCCTGCTGCTGAAAGACAGACTCTCCGCTTCATATGGGTGCCAGTAACTTTGATTTTCTTGCAAATCATTTTTTTTTCAGGAGTGCTTGTTGCTGCCGATGTTTTTGAGTTGAGCACAGCTTTCTTTTTTCCTTCAGCCAAACGCTCATCCGCCCAAGAAATTTGCGTAACTAGGAAAGCGATTAAGGCGGGCACTATAAACTTGCAGATATTTGCCATCGAAAACTCCTCTCACTTTTTATACTTTATCACTATCCTCGCCACTGCAGATTATTAATCGATTTCAATATCGTCCGTCAGACTGGTGTAAAATCTCAGCACGAGGGCATCTAAGAGGATAATGTAAATGGAACAAGCACCAAATGTGAAGCTTGATGCGATATTGTGGGATTTCGGCGGAGTGTTCACTACGAGTCCTTTTGAGAACTTTAATCTGCTCGAAGAACGTTGTGGGGCACCAAGAGACTTCATTCGAACTCTCAATTCTGTTAATCCGACAACGAACGCGTGGGCTCAATTCGAGTCGAATCAGGTAAGTCTTGAGGAATTTGACGAGCTTTTCGCGAAAGAGAGCAAATTAGCTGGACATGAGATCAGGGGTAAGGACGTTATTAGTATGTTGAGCGGCGATCTCCGCCCAAAAATGATTGAACTCCTTAAGCTGTGCAAAGAACAATATAAAGTCGCATGCATCACAAATAATGTGAAAGCTGGTCGGGGCCCAGGCATGAGCAGCGACGATGACAAGGCGAGCAAAGTGTCGAAGGTCATGGAGTTGTTTGATGATGTCATAGAGTCCAGTGTAGAAGGCATCAGAAAGCCTAATCCCGAAATCTACAAACTCGCTTGCCGAAGGATCTCGGTCGAGCCTGAAAAATGCCTTTTTATAGACGACTTGGGGATAAACTTGAAACCCGCCAAGGAGCTGGGGATGAAAACGATTAAAGTCTTATCCGAGGCGCAGGCGTTAAAAGATATCTGCCTGATAACCAACATAAATCTGCAATAGACAGCAACCGCCTCACCAAATTAGAGATCTAATGTCTTCAATTCCTGCTCGCCTGCAAGGGTCTCTACCGCATCAAGGCTCGGGATCGAATCCACGGCACCAGCTTTGGTAGTCGCTAGTGCTCCTGCCGCACTCGCTAGTGTTATCGATTCATGAAGGTCTCTCCCGGCTACGAGCGTTGCCATCAAGTAGCCGATAAAAGAATCCCCAGCTGCTGTCTCGTCCGTTGCATCTATATTAAATGATCCCATTCCTTTGCGCGCAGAGTCCTTTGCCCGGTAGAGCCAAACTCCCTCTTCTCCGAGAGTCAGCACAATATCTACCTCGGGATAAGCTTTTATCAACGAGTCAAAGGCAAGCTTAGGCGAGGGCTTAGATGAAAGTGCCATCGCCTCTAATTCATTAACAATGATGAGAGCCACCTTCGATAAAGGATAGTCAAACATCCTCTCGTCTGCCGGCGCTATATTAATAGCCACCTTTTTTCCTTCTTGAGCGGCAAGCTCTATAGCCTCAGCGATACCATTTGTCTCGTTCTGCAATAACAGCCAGTCCGTGTCCTCTAACCTCAAAATAGCATCTTGTATGACTTCACTGTCTATTTGCCTGTTAGCACCTGCAGATATGACAATGGAATTTCTTCCATCCTCATCGACTTGAATAACGGCGTGACCAGAGGGAGCACCACCCACTTTAACGAATCTAGAGGAAATTCCAGCTTTTCCCAGCTCAGCAATTAGCTCGTCGCCATCTAAACCAACACAACCAACATGCTCAACCGACGCACCTGCTTTTGCTGCCGCTATCGATTGGTTCAAGCCTTTTCCACCAGAGAAAGTAGCCCAACTTGCACTGGTAACCGTCTCTCCTTGAGCTGCAATATTAGGAACCTTATAAACGCGGTCAATACACAGTGAACCGATATTGATGAGTTTACCCATGGCGAAGTCTATTAAGCCGGACTCGCAAGCTCTTTTGCCGCATCTTGCACCGCTCGAACGATCTTGTCATAACCGGTACACCTGCAGAGATTCCCGGCTAACCAATACCTTATCGTCTCCTCGTCAGGATCGGGATTTTTCTCCAACAGGGCTTTCGAGGCAACGATAAAACCAGGAGTGCAGATTCCGCACTGCAAAGCCGCATGTTCGAGAAATTTGCTCTGAAGAACATGCAACCCATCCTTGCCTGATATGCCCTCAATTGTCTCGATCTCGGAATCTTCAGCCTCCGCAGCCAACATCAAACAGGAACATACCAGTCTCCCATCAACCTGGATGGAACATGCCCCGCAATCTCCAGTACCACACCCCTCTTTAGTACCGGTCATTCCCAATGTGTCCCTCAAAACACTCAACATCGTCTCGTGCGGCTCGCACAAATATTCAACCGGGTCACCATTTATACTGGTTTCAACATGAAGTTTTGGCATCTATGCGGCCTCCCTTACTCTCGACTCTGCAATCTTGATCGCTCTCTTGATCAAGACACCCACCACCTTTTTGCGGTAGGCAGCTGTGCCGCGTTTATCAGAAATAGGCGACGCTGCTTCTCGACAGGCGGCTACAGCGTTCTCGATCGTCTCGTCCGAAATTTCATGTCCAACTAGAGCCTCCCCAGCGCGCTCTACAAGTCTCGCTGTTGGAGCAACGGCACCGATCGCAATCCTGGCCTCAACGCATTTATTGTCTTCAAAAGCGATGGCTACCCCTGCGCCAGCGACCGCTATATCCATCTCCGTTCTTGGAATAAATCTCAAGTACGCATCTTTTTTCGTACTCGACGGCGTGGGCACAGACACGCCGAGTAAAAATTCCCCTGGCTCCAGTGCGTTTTGCCCTACCCCCACCACGAAGTCCTCCACCTGAAGCTGACGACCACCGTCTTTGTTCGCAATATCACAAACTGCCCCAGCTGCTATTAGGGCGGGAATACTGTCCCCTGCGGGCGACGCATTACATAGATTTCCACATATAGTTGCTCTTCCCTGAACTTGGGTTGAACCAATCAAATCTGCCGCCTCCAGCAATCCTGGCAAGAGCGTCTTCAAATTTTGATATTCCTGCATTTGAGCGCTTGGTATCGCAGCCCCTATGTATATCTCTCTATCGTTTATCTCTAACCGATTGGTCTCTTTTATCTTCTTAAGATTCACGAGCACATCGGGCTTATTCAAACCTGAATGCATTTGAACCAATACATCCGTGCCACCAGCCAATAATTTCGCCAGCTGACTCTCATTTGCCGCTTCTAGCAGTAGTGAGATAACTTCATCGACTGAATTCGGTGCATAGTACCCTTGCAACCCCATAAAAACTCCAATACCGACATAATTCGTAGCATTAAGTCTCCCAAGTAATGAGACAAAAGTCATCAAAGTCCCTTGTTGATAGACAACTGCTGTGGTGTTATTCCGCACTCGTTAACTAATGTCGATACTTCTATCTATGACACCCCCAGAAGATAACCTGGAAAGATTTAAAACAGTTTGGCCAGGAGCCGAGCCGGATACAGGCTCAGATTTGAAAACTCATCTCGATCAATTGGGTGATCGGTGGTCAAATTCACTTGCGACATCAGGACGTGATATTGCTATCGTCTCCGCTGGAAAAGCGAGACTGGATTTTCAGGACGATCAAGGACCTACCTTCCAGCCAAATCCTAATTTCTTACAATGGATTGAACCTCGTTTTGCTTCAGAAAGTAGTCTTCTGCTGCTTTCTCAGGAAAAGCAACCAAAACTTCTTTTTTATCAACCAGAGGATTATTGGCATGCGACGCCGCCTCCACCCGACCACCTTGCTGGTGAGGTCGATATCGAGATCTTCAAAACTACTGAAGATCTTGACAAGCGTTGCTTCGAACTAGTCACAGGGCAGCGAGCCGCATACATTGGTGACGAGGAAGCGATTCCGGATATCAATTTAGTATTCGCGTCCAACCCTACTGAACTCGTAAATCAAATTCTCTACACGAGAGCGGTTAAAACAACTTATGAGCTATCTCTCATTCGAAAGGCATCGGTAATCGGAGCTAGAGGACATCTCGCGGCAAAAGAGGGCTTCGAGCAGAATTTGTCTGAGTTTGAAATCCATATTAAGTTTCTAGAAGCAACAGGACTTAACGAGCATGCTCTACCGTATGGGAACATCGTCGCCCAAAACGATCATGCCTCACTACTCCACTACCAACATCAAGAACGCCACGTTCCGGAGCCAATCCTATCTCTCCTGATCGATGCTGGCGGATCCTATAAAGGTTATGCGAGTGATATTACACGAACGTACTGCGCCAGGACTGAACACGAAGCCCTCGAGACAGGAGTCTTTAAATCGCTGATATTAGCAATTACCAACTTGAAGGACATACTCATTGCGGAAGCTTGCAATGGAACATCCTTTGTTGACTTGCAGAGATTAATGCACCAAACCCTCGCGAAAATCCTGAAAGAACACCGCTTGATTAATATTTCTCCTGATGAGGCATTTGAAAGTGGTTTGACAGAGTTGTTTTGCCCGCATGGCCTCGGCCACATACTCGGCCTGCAAGTTCATGACGTCGGGGGACAGCAGATTTCTGCCGACGGGACACTGAGCCCACCTCCCACAAATTATCCGAGCTTGAGATTAACCCGACCGCTTTGCCAAGACATGGTGCTAACCATCGAACCAGGGCTTTACTTTATCCCCTCATTACTGAGAACTCTTCAGAACTCTACAAGTCTTGACTGGAAATTGATCGAAAGACTCGTTCCATTTGGCGGGATCAGGGTCGAGGACAATATTCGGGTCAATGATACTGGTAACGAAAATTTAACGCTCAACGCATTTCAAATTCTGGAGCGCCAAAATCAGTAACCTAGAACCGCAGGACATTTTCTCCACAACTCCCTTAAGGGAAACCCCAATGTCCAAATTTGCTTGGTCGGAGAGCACCGATTACTTGGGTTATTTAAAGGGCAACAACACGCAACACAACTCTTTGTGTTTCCATGTCTGGGCGTTTAAAACAAATCAGCATATCCAAATATATCCTCGCCCAGACGAGCCTCAGGGAAACAGCTCTGGCAATGAGATTGATCACCTCACGGATGCCGAGAAGGCTGATCGAGAGAGACAAAGAAACTTCACGACAGGAGTCAGAGACTTCTTCTGGTTCCAGGGAAGGCACAAAGTTCTCCTGCTGCAAGATGGGAACGCTCTCACTGTAGAGATTTCCGAAAACTCAGAAAGGGTCGAGATTCTATACGATGCCAAAACTCGAAAAAGCAGAGCTAGCGGGTTTCAATTGAGTCCTAGGAATCGGTATTTGAGTTATGTAAGAGATAACGACCTCTATGTTCGAGATATCTCGAATCCTCAATCGACTGATGGGGAAATACAAATAACTTCGGATGGCGATGCGGTTGTATCTAATGGCCTGGCCGATTTCATTGCTGCTGAAGAGATGCACCGACATGTCGGACATTGGTGGTCCAAAGACGATAAAAAAATCTATTTTACAAAAGTTAATACAAGCAAGGTTCAGGTTAGTACAAGAACCGAGATTAACGCCGATCAAACTAGAAGCTTAGAGCAACGCTATCCCTATGCAGGTGAGGACAATGCCGACTCAAAACTTTTCGAATATGACTTGGATTCGAGCGTTACTCGGGAGCTTTGGAGAAATAAAATAGATGGAAATGATTACTATCTCTCTCGTGTTCACGTAACAAAGTCGAATCTTTATATTCAGACGCAGGATCGTTTGCAGCGTAACTTGTTACTTAAGAAATTGTCTGCTAATCGTGGTGAGTGGCTAGAACTGCACCGTGAATCGTCAATGACATGGACCAATCTATCAGACGATTTCGTAGAATTAGACAACCTGACTCTGGCGATTACGGACGAAAACAACGATCTGCGTAAAGTTTCGCTGGTCAATAACACCAAGCTTTATTGCCAAGAATTAGACCAGCCCACCTTCGTCAATAAGATCGTCTCGGCAGATAACAAATTCATATACGTGGAGGGTTGGGACGCCACGCCGGTAGAGAATCATTTGTTTCGTATTCCCCTCAATGGCGAGCCGAAAACTCAGCTTACAAAACAACCGGGGTGGCACCAGACAACATTCTCGAGAGATTCAGCTTTTTACGTGGATCAATTCACCAGCACACAAGTCCCAATGATGACAATCGTCTGCAACATTGCCGGTAGTGATGGGAAAGAACCAAAAATCATCTATCAAGAGAATATAAATGACCTCCACCCTTACAAACCTTTCATAGGCTCTCATGCCGATGCAGAGATTGGATTTGTACAAAGCCACGACGAAACAAAGATTTACTACAAATTAACTAAACCCACTAAAACTGCAACTAAAACCCCAATTATCGTTTACGTTTATGGTGGACCAGGAGTGCAAAAGGTTAAAAACGAGTGGTCATCGATGGTCGTTCAACTATTTGCTCAAAATGGCTTTGGAGTGCTCGAGCTCGACAATCGAGGCTCATCCAACCGAGGAAGAAGCTTTGAACAACCCATCTATAAGTCGTTGGGCGGGGTCGAGATAGAAGATCAGCTCTTGGGTTTGGATATGCTAAAAGAAATTGATTGGGCCGACTCTGAAAATGTTGGAATTTTCGGGCACAGCTATGGCGGCTACATGACCCTTATGGGCCTTTGTCAAAGCACAAGATTTTGCGCAGGAGTAGCTGTCGCGCCGGTAAGCGATTGGAGACTTTATGATACACACTATACCGAGAGGTATATGGGATTGCCGATCGACAACGAAGAGGGATATGCGAAAAGTAATGTGATCAATCAGATTCACACTTTAAAGAGCCCGCTGCTTCTAATGCATGGCATGGCAGACGACAATGTCTTGTTCACACATAGTACTCTTCTCATGTCGGCACTCCAAAAGAACGGGAAGGATTTTGATCTGATGACTTATCCTGGCGCGAAACATTCAATGCAGGAGGAACATGTCTCCATCCACCGTTTCAGAAAAATCCTCGGTTTCTTTAATTTTCACTTGAAAAGACCAGCAGACCTGTAATCAGTGTTGCTCACCCTTCTCTCCAGGCTTAAATAAGTCGGAGAAATTACGAGAAGTCACGGCACACAGTTCTTCAAAGTCCATTTTCAAGTGACTTGCTAGAAACTTTGCTGTCTCTAACAAAAAAGAAGGTTCATTGGTCTTTCCTCTGAAGGGAACCGGTGATAACCAAGGGGCATCGGTCTCGATCAACAATCTATCTCGAGGGACTATCGACGCCACTTCTCGAACATTCTCTGCGTTGGGAAAAGTAACTATCCCTGAGAAAGATATGCTGAAACCTCTCGAAAGTGCATACTCTGCTAGGCGCGTAGATTCAGTGAAGCAGTGCAACACACCCCGAGATCCAGGGAAATTCTTAAGCACTGCGATCGTATCGTCCTCAGCTTCTCGAGTATGAATAATGACAGGTTTCGAGAGGTCAATCGCAAGAGCCATTTGATATTCAAATGATTGAAGTTGATTGTGCCTGACATCCTCAAGGCGTTTAAACTTGTAATCTAGACCCATTTCTCCAATCGCTATTGCCTGAACGCAGTCTTCGGAATCCCGGAGCCAGCTCAAATCTTCCCCAGCCGATTCAGGATGACAGCCTAAGCTCGCATACACATTCTCATGTCGCTTCGATAACTCTATTACATCTTTGGCCGTTTCTTCATTTACGCAAACACAAAGCATCGAAGTAATACCGGATCTTGTGGCTTTCAGGATCGAGTCGTCTGGATCTTCGAGATAGTTCAAATGACAGTGTGAATCAACTAACACCTTTGGACTTCCATTCTTTAGCTTTGTCTCTTTGCAAGAGCCTCTGTAACCAGAGACCCACCAGACGCTCGATGCCCAGCTTTATATTCGTTGAGTTGGAATGAACTAACTCCATGCGAAATCGATTAAGAAGCTCAATAAATTCAAGATCCGCGATGTTCGGATTATCAGTTTGCTGCACAAGGATCCTTCTCGCCCACGCCTCTATAATCGTTGCAGTATCGGACTGGATTAAATCATCGATTAATTTCGATGGATCTCCAATCGATGATAGCTCAGTGACCCATTTATCCAGATCAAAACCACTAAGCACAACATAACACTGAGGCGATCTGATCTCGGCGAGCTTATCGTCATCTAGGGAAACTCCGTGTTCTTCTTGAAGCCAATCCGCTAAATAACCTTTGTTTGTTTTTACGGTCAGGCTCTGACAACGACTCCTGATCGTGGGTATCAGGGAAGATAAATTTATGGTGTCTAGAAGTAAGTGGGTGTTGTCTGGAGATTCTTCCAAGACCTTAAGCAGAGCATTTGAAGAGTTCGCATTCATGAGATAGGCGCCTTCGATCGCAACAACTTTCTTTACGGACTTTTGTGAGGTTTTATACACAAAATCTCCGATTTCTCTAATTTGATCTATCTTGATCACATTCTTTTCTGGCTTAACCCAGAACACATCGGGATGAGCTAACTCATTGGCTGCCTGAGAAGAGTCTAAAGAAATTATTTTTTTCACCATCTCAGACAATAAGTCTTGGGCAAACCAGCCTCTAGGCGAGCAGACTGCGAGTGCAGGCGGCAAATTATCCTGCGCCGACATCACCCGCGTTTTCTCTAGTAGTTCAGAGTGCCACGGATAAATCATCTATCAGCGATCGCGGAATCGTTATTTAGAGAAAATATAAATTCGGACATATGGCGCCTGATTTCGGAGCCTACATACTCTAAGTTTTTGCTTGCATCGATTAATTTAATTCGTTCCAATTTCTCCGCCAAGTCAAGATAGCCCGCTCTCACTCGTTGATAAAACTCTAAATTCTCTTTTTCGATACGATCTAACTCACGGTCGGATATCCTGCCACGACTGACATCAGGCTCGACATCAAGAAGAAGTGTTAAATCAGGATTAAACCCTTCTTGAACCAACCGACGAAGCGTATCAACTTTTTCAATTGCTATTGAGCGACCAAAAGCCTGGTAGGCATAGGAGGCATCTGTGAATCGGTCGCTTACGACCCATAAACCTTGATCCAGCTCAGGAAGAATTTTTCGCGTAAGGTGTTGATTCCTGGCCGCGAACATAAGTAACAGCTCGGTCAACCCGTCCATGATCTCAGTTGTTTCTGACAATAGGAGCTCTCTGATCCTTTCAGCTATTTCAGTTCCACCTGGCTCCCGAGTCACTGTAAAACGAATCCGTTTCTCTTCTAGGAATTCACAAATAACGTCCAAATTAGTTGACTTCCCAACCCCCTCGGAACCCTCCAAAGTAATCAACCTGCCTCGACTCATAAGGACCTCTTCCGCGCTGATTTTCTCAAAATTTGATATTTCCTTACAGCATCGTTGTGTTCAGCTAAATTTTTTGAAAACTGACTACTTCCATCACCGCGAGCAACAAAGTAAAGATAATCACCCTCGGCTGGACGGGAAGCAGCCAGTATGGAGCGACGAGAGGGAATCGCGATTGGCGTGGGGGGCAACCCCCTAGTCGTATAAGTGTTATAAGGTGACTTTATGGCTAAATCTCGTTTCCGTATGTTTCCGTCAAAAGAATCCCCCATCGCATAGATAACAGTCGGATCGGATTGCAGTTTCATATTTATCGAAAGCCTCTTGTTAAAGACTTGACTAATCTTTGTTGCATCCTCAGCGAGACCAGTCTCTTTCTCGATAATTGAGGCAAGGATGAGTAGCTCTTCTTCGGATTTCAACGGGAGTTTATCCGCCCTATTGCCCCATATCGAACGTAATTCCTCTGACATTTTCCTGTGAGTAAGGTTAAGAAAGGAGGTAATACTGGTGCCTTTTTCAACGAAATATGTGTCAGGAAAAAAGATCCCCTCTAAAAAAGGCGTCTCGATTCCTATCAAGTCTTTTAAAGCATCGATATTGTCCATATTGCCAAGACGGGGCAAATCATTTCGAAACATGACCGACGATTGCAGCTCGCTCAATAACATGCTCACCGTTATGCCTTCTTTTACCCTTACTCTGTGAGTCGTTGTTTTTCCAGCGCTTATCAACGAAAGAATTGACAAAACTGAAGACCCGGGAGGTATCAAATATTCCCCGGCCTTAATCTTTTTGTCCAAACCCGTTATGCGAGCATAGACTCTGAACAGTTCGTCCCCTGATAAAAAATCACCTGCAACAAGCTTTCTACCGATTACGGCCAAACTTTCCCCGCGCTGAATATCAAGAACAAAAGCATCTTTAGCGTCAGTAGATTTTTTCACCGCGTGATCGACGATTAGACTGCCGGTAAGAAGGGCAAAGAGGCCAAAGAACAAAAACGCAAAGAGGTATTCTTTACTTTTCTGGGAAAATTTAGGCCCGTCTAGTTTACGCAAAGGGGCTCTTTCAAAGACTCGTGAATATCAGAGTTCCGTTCGTGCCCCCAAAGCCAAATGAATTGCTTGCCGCGGAGGTAAATTTGTGGTCTCTGGCCTCATTTGGAACATAATCCAAATCGCATTCCTCGTCGGGCTCATCCAAGTTGATCGTAGGCGGCAGAACCTGTTGGTTTAGCGCCATAATCGTCATGATCGCCTCGACAGAACCCGCTGCGCCAAGGAGATGGCCTATCATTGATTTCGTTGAGCTGATCCGAAGATCCGTATCCGCACCGAAAACCTGCTTGACACCCTTAGTCTCAGCAATATCCCCTAACGGGGTAGATGTCCCATGGGCATTCAAGTAGCCGATTTCATCAGGATTTAATTGAGCATCGTTTAAGGCATTTTTCATGGCTGCCGCCCCACCCTCTCCTGACTCTGCTGGTCCGGTTATATGAAACGCGTCCGCACTCATTCCGAAACCCGTTAGTTCCGCATAAACCTTCGCGCCTCTCTTTTTCGCCCTATCTAGTTCTTCTAGCACAAGAACTCCAGCGCCCTCTCCAAGGACAAATCCGTCCCTGTTCCTATCCCACGGGCGGCTCGCTCTAGCCGGATCATCATTTCTCGTGGATAACGCTTTCATCGAACTAAATCCAGCAACTGTTATTGGGGAGGTTGCCGCCTCTGCACCCCCAACTATCATAACGTCCGCATCGCCATTTTGGATCATGCGTGCACCAAACCCGATGTTATGAGTACCGGTAGTACATGCCGTTACTACGGCGAAATTCGGACCGGTGAACCCATATTCTATTGAGATGGCACCGGAAATCATATTAATGACAACACCGGGTATGAAAAATGGGGAGACCCTGCGCGGACCACTGTTAACTAGAACTGAGTGCGTTTCTTCAATGGTTCCAATACCACCGATTCCCGAACCCACCGCAACGCCTACTCTTTCTCGGTCCTCTATTTGCTCACTAAGACCCGCATCTTCAATGGCCTGCTTGGCAGCTGAAATTCCCAACTGGATAAATGGGTCTATCCTTCGCGCCTCTTTAGCACTCATGTATTTGCTGGCATCGAAATTGGATACCTGCCCGCAAATCTTTACTGCAAAATCCTCTGTCTCAAATGCTTCATTTAGTTTGACCCCCGACTCCCCTGAAAGACTAGCCTTCCAAGATTCTTGAACATCGTTACCAATTGGACTGATCATGCCCATTCCAGTCACAACAACTCTTTTTCTATCCATTACCTTTGTCCAGCGAGGCTCAGTTAGTTAAAAAAGATAGCGGAAGCTATCTGACGATTTAGGAATATTGGGAAGGTCTCCGAAACAGCAACGCTTTTCTGGAAAGGAATGCTCATGAGCAACAAATATTATCACCGCGCTCTAGTTACGGGGTTTTCTCAAAAGACAAGCGATAAGCATTCAGAGCGAGGCTCTGTAATTTCTACTGATTCGCTGAGATGTAGTCTATCGCTTCCTTAACCGTCGTTATCTTTTCAGCCTCTTCGTCAGCTATCTCTGTTTCGAACTCCTCTTCGAGAGCCATAACCAACTCAACAGTATCTAGGGAATCGGCCCCCAAATCTTCTACGAAAGACGCTTCAGCGGTAACTTCCTCTTCCTTGACACCCAATTGTTCACAGATGAGCTTCTTTACTCTTTCTTCAACGCTACTCATTTTGTCAGTCCCCCAAAAGTCCTTATGGCAGAGCCGGCCAATTCTATTTACAAAACAATTCCAATACAAGGACGACTAAAAGCCGCTCTGAGAGACAAAAGAGTCAGATAAAAGATAGCCCGCCATTAACCGAAATAGTTTGCCCAGTGATATAAGAGGCGTCTTCACCCGCCAAAAAACTGACACAACCCGCCACTTCATCAGGATTACCTACCCTGCCTAGAGGTATTCGACGATTTATTTCGTCTTGTTGCGCCTCTGACAAACTGTTTGTCATATCACTTATCACGAAGCCCGGAGCAACCGTGTTGACTGTTATATTCCGACTAGCAAGCTCTGCCGCGAGAGATCGGGTCAAGCCCTCTAATGCTGCCTTACTAGCCGAATAATTTGACTGGCCAGAGTTCCCCATACGCCCAACTACAGAGCCAATATTAATTATTCTACCCCAACGAGCCCGAGTCATGCCTCTGACCAGACCTTTGGTCAACCGAAAAACACCGTTCAGATTAGTCTCCAAAACGTCCCCCCACTCTTCATCTGACATCCGCAGGATAAGATTATCCCTCGTTATCCCTGCGTTGTTCACCAGAACAGCAGGAGAGATGTTTTTTTCTTTCAACGTTAAAAAAAGATTCTCCATCGACTCGCGAGATCGAACATCTAAGACGACCCCCAAACCTTTCTCTAATTTTTTTTCGATTCGTTGCGCACCCTCGTTGGAAGTCGCGGTGCCGACAACAAAGAAACCCTCTCTAACCAAACGAAGCGCTATCGCTTCGCCTATTCCTCTACTGGCTCCGCTGACAAGAGCAACTTTAACACTAGTATCTATCAAGCCCGATCAGCCATTACCACTCAAAACGTCCAGGACAGCCAGCGTTGGTATCTGCGGGGTGTTCTTTTTCGCGAGCCCCTTGAGAACATTGCCGGGCCCACATTCGATGAATTCCGTAACGCCGTGTTCGGCGAGAAAAGCCATTGAACCACTCCATTGAACAGGGCTGAACAATTGGTCAACTAACTTCCTTTTTATTCTTTCTGGATCTTCCTCCAGTTGGGTATCCACATTGTGTACGACGGGAATAGTCGGTTTTGAAAAAGTTATCCCGTCCAAAATCTTACTGAATTCTGTTGCCGCCGACTCCATTAGAGGCGAATGAAACGGCCCACTTACTTCTAATGGTAGAGCTCTCTTCGCCCCAATCTGTTTCAGTCTAGATATTGCCTCTCCTACCGCCAATCGATCGCCAGAGATGACGATTTGGTCGGGTGCATTTATATTTGCTGGCCTAACCACTCCTTCAACATCGGCACAACAACTTTCGACTGTATCAAGCTCTAATCCTATGATAGCAGCCATCCCGCCTTTCCCTTGAGGGCATGCGGATTCCATCAACAAACCTCTACTCCTTACCAAAGAGACTGCTGCCTCGTAATCGAGGACATCTGCGGCTACAAGAGCGCTGTACTCGCCCAGACTGTGTCCGGCGGCGAATGCTACCCCACCTTCATCATTCCTCATTTCCTCCCGCAAGAGTTCCCACAAGGCCACGCTAGCCGCGAGCAGAATAGGCTGCGTATTTTCTGTTTTATTGAGTTTTTCCTTCGGTCCCTCTTGAACCAAATTCCAAAGATCCAGACCAACGATTTCTGACGCTTCTGAAAATCGCTCTCCTACGGAGAATGCTCTGTTTGCAATATCAGACAGCATCCCTATGGACTGAGAACCTTGTCCAGGGAACAGGATTGCTCTTTTCACGAATTCTCCATCTGTTCTATTAGGGATTATCCCTTTCTGATGAGGGGATACGCTTATTTGTGGAAACTAGCTTTTGTCTGACAAGACTTCCTTACCACGATAAAAGCCATCCGCGCTGACATGATGCCTTCTGTGTGTTTCGCCTGTGGTAGGCTCTATCGACAATGCTGTTTCTTTAAGCGAATCGTGTGAACGCCTTTTACCCCTCCGTGCACGCGTTACTTTACTTTTTTGAACTGCCATTTCTTACTCCTTCGACGCTTCAATTTTATCTCTTAATCCTGCAAATGGAAATTGTCTTTCTTTGAGCTCCGCTTCTCCTTGCGGGGAATTTTCTCTCAAATCACAGCGGTGACCTAACAGTTCTAGCTGCTCAATACTTTGTGGAAGACTCAATAACAACTCATCTTCGACAATCTCGACCATATCCGGTTCATTTTTAGAAACAACAACCAACCCTTTTCGATGATGATCTCCCATCTTTGTGGCTTCCACGGCATCTTCCTCACTAAACACTAATATCGAGCTGATCTCTGAAACGAGATCCAACATTATTGGTTGGTTACATCGAAAACAAATCATGCGAGCTTTTGTAGTGGCTGTTCCATCGACATTTAACTTTCTTTGGTCATCGAAATAGAAAGCGAGGGTCACTGTAACTCCCGTAATCAACTCAGCAGACTCAGGGAATTTGCGGAAGGCGCTAGCAGATAAAGTCTGCTCGACTTTTGATTCTCGCTTGGCCAAAGAAATATAATTTAGAGAACTCAACGCAAAAACTCGATACGAAAAGGTTCGCAATCATAGAAAGCGACCGATTGAGTGTAAAGGGAGAAACTTCAATACAGATGAATGAGAGAATAATTTTGGCTTCTAGCTCCGAGTACAAAGCTGCCGCCTTGCGCAAATTAAAAATAGATTTCGAACAAATAGATCCAAATATAAATGAAGCTCTTCGTGCCGATGAACACCCGCGAGACGCCAGCCAGCGTCTTGCGCTATCGAAAGCCAGAACTGTGGCTGAAAACAACCCCGGTGCCATAATCATTGGGGCAGATCAGATCGGCGTTTGTAAGCAGAATATTCTCACCAAGACGGGGGATAAAGAACGGGCCTTCGCTCAAATCCTCTCGATGAACGGCGAGCTATGCCATTTCTTCACGGCAATAGCAGTGGCAAAAAGCAATGGTGCCTCGGGCGTTCATACTGAGCTAATGTGCGATACGACAAAGGTTCAGCTCCGCCAACTCAATGATCAGGAAATACAAACCTATGTTGAACTCGATAATCCAATCTACTGCGCGGGCTCGTTTAAGGCGGAATCATTGGGAATTGCACTTTTTGAGAGGATCGAGACTTCTGACCCAAGCGCGCTGATTGGACTTCCCCTCATCGGCGTCACTACACTTCTCAAAACCTTCAACGTTCGCCTGCTAGGGGACGCCCTCACCTAATATTTGACCATATATCTCGCATTTCTTGTGGCAACGGTGCGACAACATCTAAATCTCGATCGCCAAAACGGATCTTCAGTCTGCTCGAATGCAAACAGAGCCTAGTCTGCTCAAACTTTGGTAGCAGAGCGTATTTGGTATCTCCCATCACTGGGTGACCTGAAACCTGCGCATGAACTCTTATCTGATGAGTTCGCCCCGTCACCAAACTTGCTCGAAGGTGAGTCGCCTTTTCTTTTTTCGCCTCGACCTCAAAATCCGTTATCGAGGGTTTACCATCTGCATCAACCTTTACCCTCCGCTCGCCACTGTGTGTTAAGTATCGCAATAACGGTAAAGTAACCCTTCTTTTTTTCCTCGACCAGTCTCCGTACACATAAAGGTCATATATCTTCTTCACCTTGCGTTCTCGAAACGCATTCTGTATCTCTAAAAGAGCGGCTCTTCGCTTGCACATGATTAAGCAACCGGACGTGTCACGGTCGATTCTGTGCGCTAGTTCTAACTTTGATATGCCAGAAATCTCTCTCAGGGCCTCGATCACTCCAAAATTGACCGAACTTCCTCCATGGACAGCTAAACCTGCGGGCTTGTCAATAACGATCAAATCTCTATCGTCAAGTAAGACAGAGCTCTCCAAAAGATGAGCGAGCTCGTCAGAAATCTTTATGGGAAGCTTTTCCTTCAATCTGATTGGAGGAACACGCACCATATCCCCAAGTGTCAAACGATAACTAGGAGATACTCTGCCTCCATTCACTCTTACTTCCCCTGACCGTAGAATTCTGTAGACAAGCCCTCTTGGAGCCCTACCAGTAATCCTCAGAAGAAAGTTGTCTATCCTCTGTCCTTCTAATGCTTTATCTGTTATCTCAATGTGTCTGACACTCACTTTCCTTTCCAAAAAGTTTGGTGAATTTGTAATTTGAAAGCAGGGACTCTTGCCTGCTATCATATACCGTCCTCAGTTGCAGACTAAAGATCAGCTGAGTGGTATTAAGATTTTCATCGTTTTGGAAAAACCAGATCAACAAGTGAACTGGCTATCTTAGGGAATCAAAGAAAACCAAAACGACATTGTTATCACATTAAGAAGACGAAATTACTAGAAAAAAAGACTTCAGGTTTTGAGAAGTATCAAAAACAGTTTAGCGCGTATCCCGCAAAGGATTATGCAGCAGCGGTCGTGAACTTGCTCGATCGCGCTGAATCAGAATGGGGCTCCATGGATAGGGGTTGTCTCATAGGACAAAAAGACGTCTCGCTCGAGCAGGACCACCGGATGATTTTGCTTAGAAACGACACATTTTTTGTCCGCTAACACCGCACTACTTGATAAGTTTTATTCCTTAGTTTTTTCGTCACGTTTGATTCGGCATCTCAGTTTGATGCAAAAGGAGTATAAGACGTGAAAAGAATGCTAATTAGTGGTCGACAGCCTGAAGAAGTAAGGATAGCGCTCGTCGACGGTCAGAAATTATATGATCTCGATATTGAAAACAAATCGAGAGAACAGAAGAAAGCTAGTATCTTCAAGGCCAAAATAACTAGAATCGAGCCCAGCTTAGAAGCCGCGTTTGTCGATTTTGGAGCAGAGAAACATGGATTCCTGCCACTAAAGGAGATCGCGGAAGATGTTCTACGCGATGAAAAAGGGTTGGAATTGAATGAGTTGCAAGAAGGCCAAGAGATTCTCGTTCAAGTCGACAAAGAGGAGCGTGGCACAAAAGGCGCGGCACTCACTACTTTCATAAGCTTGGCAGGAAGATACATAGTTCTAATGCCAAACAACCCCTCTGCCGGCGGCATTTCAAAGAGAATCGAAGGAGAAGAGCGAGACGAGTTGAGAGACGAGCTACGTCAGCTAGATATCCCGGAAGAAATGGGAGTTATCGTCAGAACGGCTGGCGTTGGGCGAAAAGCTGATGAGTTATCTTGGGACCTAAATTATCTGTTGACTCTTTGGGCATCGATAAAATCGGCAAAGGAAACTCAAAGTAGCCCTTGCTTAATATATCAAGAGAACAGTGCTGTACTGAGAACTATACGAGATAACTTGAGAGCGGATATCAGTGAAGTACTCATCGAGGGTGACGAAGCTTTCGATGAAGCACACACGTTCATAGACCAGGTAATGCCGTCCTATAAGGACAAAATCAAAAAGTACGAAGATGGCGTGCCACTATTCAGTAGATATCAAATCGAAAGCCAAATTGAGACTGCGTTCCAGCATAAAGTGGATCTGCCTTCAGGCGGTAGCATTGTCATTGACCCAACCGAAGCACTGGTCTCGATAGATATAAATTCATCCAGAGCGACGAAAGGGTCAGATATAGAGGAAACTGCGCTTAATACTAACCTTGAGGCGGCTGAAGAGATTGCCCGACAATTAAAAATTAGAGATATCGGTGGACTAATTGTTATCGACTTTATAGACATGGTGAGCCCCAAAAACCAACGAAGCGTCGAAAAGCGAATGATTGACGCGGTCGAGACTGATCGCGCAAAGATACAAATCGGCAGAATCTCACGCTTCGGCCTAATGGAAATGAGTAGACAACGGCTCCGTCCTTCACTTGAGGAAATATCGACAGGTTTATGCCCTCGGTGTAATGGCCAGGGTAGAATAAGGGATACAAGGTCCCTCGCTCTTGCAATCTTAAGGATAGTCGAAGAAGAGGCCTTGAAGGATCATAGCGCTCTAGTAAGGGTTCAAGTACCTTTGGCGGTTGGTGCCTTCCTCCTAAATGAGAAAAGAGCCGACCTCGCTGCAATAGAATCTAGAACGAAAACGCATATCGTAATAATCCCGAATTCCAATCTCGACACTCCGAATTACACAGTTGAGCGCCTAAGAGCTGACCACATAGAGGGAGAGGGAGAGATAGCAAGTTACACGCTCTCTGATCTAGCGAATAGCATCACCGAGGTAGAGGAGCTCGGTACTGACACGGCGACCAAGAAACAGCCAGAAGCCATAGTCAAACCGGCTCTACCTAGTGCCCGAGAGCAGAAAGTCAAAAACCAAAAGGGAACCAGCGGCGGACTGTTCAAGAAGATTATTACAGGATTATTCTCCGACAAAGGAGCTCCAGAGAAAACAAAATCGAAACGAAGGAAACCAAGACCAGCAAAAAGCAATACTGGTCACGGGAGAAGCGGCTCTCCCTCTAAAGAAAGAGAAAACCCTAGGTCTACTCGAACGCGCTCAAACGAGCGACAAGCGAAAGTAGACAAGAAGGAGAACTCACGTTCGGATAATCAGCGAGGAAGCGGACAAGGCACATCAAAGAATCCAGACAAAAGCTTTAAAAAGGTAAGTGAAGAGGAGAGACGACCTAAAGAGTCGGAGCTTGCTAATAGTAAACGCATGCCCAAAAGAGATCGAGAGGACGTTGGAGCGGTGAACAACGGTCGCAAGACAGTGAAAACCGAAAGGTTTGACAACCCATCTCCTGAGAAAGAGGAGGTAGTTAAAACTTCCACGCTTGAGAGGGATAGTGGTATCGAGAGTCCTTCTCAAAAAGAGAACGCCAGCCCCGCAAACGCATCAGTATCCAAATCGACGGCCGAAATAAAGCCCGTTGAAGATGAAAAGCCTGAGATACCGAAAAGTCCTGAAACTAAGAATATAGGCGCCAGCGAAACTAGAGAACATACGGTCGCGAGCAGGGGCACGGAAAAAAACCTAGAAGAAAAACAGAAACCGCTTGCAAAGGATAGCGATAGTCCCAGACGTGCGTCTAACGATCCTAGAGAGGTGAAAAAAATGCAGAGACAAAAAGAGTTGGGTATCAGCGACTAACGCCCTTTGGCAGTGATAGCTATTAACCAAAAAATTTGGGTTCGTAGTTCAAGTGGATCCTAAACTTTTCAAGAACTATTGAACGAACTCTTTCTGCGAAAGCGCTCACCTCCGAGGACGAAATGGCAGATTTGTTGATTAAGACCAGGGGCTGCTTTGGCCAACAATAGACATGCTGATCTGCTAGATCCTTGCACCCCGCTCTGTCTATAAGCTCTGCGGCTGAGATTTTGTAACCACTGTCCTGAGAAAAAACCGTTATACCAATCCCGCTTAATCTTTCCGCATCCGCTTCATCTATGAGTGGATTTTTAAAAAAGCTTCCAACATTTGGATAAGACTTTGGGTCTGGCAACTTAGCGGCCCTAATTTCAGCGATTTTTGAGGCCACTATTTCGGGGGTTATGCTTGATTCAGGCCGGCCACTAAGAGCACTACTTACATCAGGGTATGAAATATTTAGTTTCGGAATCTTGCCCAAACGCAATCCGACGCCTGCCACCGTTAGTTCAGAATCGCGCTGAAATATACTGCTCCGATATCCAAAAAGACACTCGTCGCGTGATAGCGTGCGCTCTTTCCCATCAGCGTCCCAGACTAGGACGTATTCAATAAAGTCAGCCACTTCAGCTCCATAAGCGCCAATGTTTTGAATTGGGGCAGCTCCAACAGAGCCCGGAATCTTCACCAAGTTTTCCAAACCGTACCAACCCTTTTCCAAGGCAAAGAAAACAAAATCGTTCCAATTTTCTCCCGCACTCACTTCTACTAAAACTGTGTCATCGCCATCCTCTAACTGACTGATCCCGGTTCGGATCATTTTCACAACTAATCCCTGCACACTTCTTCTCGGAATAATATTGGAGCCTTCCCCGACCACCTTTAATCCAACGCGATGCTTTTTTCTAAATGAGAGAACTTCTAGGTAATCATCGTGCGAAGAAATTCCCGCGCCATATTCAGCCACGCTGTTGAGCTGAAATGTATTGTCTATCGGGAGATTTTTTCGAATCAGCAAGGCGAAATTGCGCGGAATGTGAGATTAACTCGAGCCCCAAGATCGGCCTTCGTTTTCGGTAAGCAGTGCCTCATCGACCCATCGAAACACAAAAGAGAACCATGCTCGAGCTTTACGACAACCCTCTCATCAGCACTAGAGTCATCAAGAAGGAATCTTCTCTCCGCCCCGAGACTCAGCGATGCAATCTTTGTACTCCAACCTCGTTCATTGTCTCTATGCCACCCCATATATTGCTGACCATCCTCATAACGATTCACTAATACGAAATTGAATTTCGCCTCCGTGATTTTTTGAATTTTTCCTTTTAGGTTATCCAACCAATTCGGCCATCCATCGCAAACATGATCAATCCCCGTATAGCGATAGTTGAGCCCTACATCCCCGAACCAACATAGTGATCTTGGGGCAAGCACCTTCTTGCCGAAAATTCTAAATTCTTCAGTTTCCCAAGCCACTTTAGACGAATCGGAGAGATGAAGAAGAAGCCTCTTGGCCTCCTCACTCCCAAGAAAATTTTTGTAGTAGCGCAACCTGAAAGCTTAAAATTATTCAATTATATGTATACTAAAAACTTTATTAAGCGAGGGGAAGTTAGGTGAACATCGAAGGCAAAATTGCGGTGATAACAGGCGGAGCATCCGGTCTGGGTAGAGCCACCGCAGAAATGGTGATTGCAAAAGGAGGGAAGGTCGCGGTCTTAGATTTGAACGAGGAACTTGCCCAAGCAACCGCCGCTGAACTCGGCGAAGCTAAAGCCTATCAAGTCAACGTAACAGATGATGCATCCGTGACGAAGGCAATTGAGGCGGTGAAGTCCGATTTTGGAGCCATTCATATCAATGTTAATTGTGCTGGCATTGGTGCAGCATCCAGAACCGTTGGCAAAGATGGCGCCCTCGATATCAACAAATTTAATTTCATTGTCCAAGTCAATCTAATTGGGACGTTCTCGGTCTTAAGTAAATGCGCTGCGATAATGCAGGTAAACGATCCTGAGGGGGAAGCGCTCGAGAGGGGTGTTGTAATCAATACGGCATCGGTAGCCGCATTTGATGGTCAAATAGGTCAAGCCGCTTACTCAGCAAGCAAGGCCGGTGTATCTGGCATGACATTACCCATTGCGAGAGACCTGTCCCGACAGGGCGTTAGGGTGTGTACGATCGCCCCCGGGATTTTCGATACACCCATGATGGCTGGTGCCCCTGACCAGGTCCGAGATCCACTCATAGACATGGTTCAATATCCAAAAAGGCTCGGTCTACCACCAGAGTTCGCATTACTGAGTCAACAAATCGTGGAGAATCCCTATTTGAATGGAGAGACTATTCGCCTGGACGGCGGCATTAGGATGGCTCCCAAGTAAAGCGCTCAATTACTGGGCCAAATTGCCCTCACTCTTTCGAGCTCCTCTGGCGTGTCAACGCCCCCGGGGCTCGGAGACAACGCTCTTCGCACTAATATTTCCCCACCATTTTGCAGCCAGCGTAATTGCTCTAGCTTCTCTTCAATCTCATAAACCCCAGGCGTTAGGTTCACAAACTGCTTTAGGGTAGAAACGCTGAAGCCATATATGCCGATATGTCTACTTGCAAATTCGTACATAGACGACTCGCGAGGTAACGAATCACGAGGGTAAGGTATTGGTGCCCTGGAGAAATAAAGCGCGTATCCGTTTCGCGAGGTTACAACCTTAACCACGTCTGGATTGAAGAATTCATCCTTGTCGGCGATGGGTTCGCAAAGAGTAACAATTTGATTTTTAGTATTTTCTTTCAGCATTTCGATAATTTGATCTATGTTGGCTGTAGGGATCAATGGCTCATCCCCCTGAACATTCACAACTAGGTCCTCCTCCCCCCAGTTTTTGAGCGCGGCCACCTCCAATACACGGTCTGTCCCCGACGTATGATCAACTGATGTCATGACTGCGGTATGACCGTAATCTTTAACCGCCTCAAAGACCTCCCTATGATCTACCGCCACCACGACTTCTTCCGCGCAGGACTCAAGGCACCGGTCTGCCACCCTTACTACCATGGGCTTCCCCATAATATCGGCAAGCGGCTTTCCAGGCAGTCTACTTGAGGCGTATCGCGCTGGTACAACAACGTAGCAACTAGGCAAGGGTTTTATTCTGTTTATTTATTTTTGGAGATATATTTCGTTCTAACAGGATCTTCTCAATGGGATTCCCATTTTTCGAAATAATCATCGCCTCAATCTCCAGGTACCAAAAATTAGCTAGATCTATATTCAGATCTCGCATTTTGACCATATCTTTTTCGGTGACCACGACTGGCTTTTGATTCGCAAAAAGCAGGTCCTCCTCTAAAAACGAATAGTGATCTGGAAAAGATAAGAGATTTGTCTCTAAGCCGATTGCATGAAGGGTGCGCTGAAAACTTAATGGATTACCTATTCCACAAACCGCGTTTACTACGGGATGCTTATCCACAAACTCTGATGGCGCTAGTTCTCTCGAATCGGACATATTGACGAACCGCAAGGGCTGTTTCTCCAGTAGAAATTCGTTCTGATCAAGACCCGACAAGCGATCGCTACTCAAAACCAAATCAACCGAATCGAGCCTACCTATGGGCTCTCTAAGTGGCCCAGCAGGCAACAATCTTCCGTTTCCAAAGCCTCTCAAACCATCAATCACGACAACCTCAAGGTCTCGCGGTAATGACAAATTTTGCAACCCATCGTCGGCTACAACAATATCGCAACCGGACTGAAATAAAATATCGATACCTCGGACTCTTTCAGCACTAATTGCGACAGGACATCCAGATCGCCTTTTTAATAGCAAAGCTTCGTCGCCATAATCTCGAGCGTCCCCACGACTTGGTACAAGACACCCCTGCCTGCTCAAGCGTGACCTATAACCTCGCGACAGAATACCAGGCGTAAAGCCAATAGCTAAGAGATCTTTAGCTATAGCAAGAACTGAGGGTGTTTTTCCCGCGCCACCAACAGTTAAGTTGCCAACCACCAAAACAGGTATCCCTATCTTCTTCGAAACCGAATCGCGACTCTCAAACGCTTTACGCCGATAATCCACAATCTTGCCATACAGCCAAGAAAGTGGGGCAAGCAACTTTATCCAAGATCGTTCTTCATACCATGCGTTTACAATTAATGAGGAGTATCGGTTGTAATACCCCCGTATGGTTTTAGTGGCTGGCGCAGTAGAATCCTGAAAAGGCACTTTGTCATATGTTTGCTCTGATGGCCAAAACCCAGGCTTTTCTGTGTTGACGTCTTGTTCTCGAAATTGGGCAGCATGCAGCTCGGCATATCTTCCTGACTGTTCTAAAAGATCTTTATGGACTCCAGATTCGACTATTTTTCCTCCCTCCAACACAACAATTTGATCAGCAGCCTCGATAGTCGACAACCTATGCGCTATAACCAAGGTTGTTCGGCCCACCATAACTTCATCTAACGCCTGCTGAACCATCTGTTCTGATTCGCTGTCTAGCGCCGAGGTGGCCTCGTCTAATATCAGTATCGGCGCGTCTTTTAGAATTGCTCGAGCGATTCCGATCCTCTGTTTTTGCCCCCCCGATAGTAGAATGCCATCATCACCTATAACCGTATCTAATCCCTCGGGCAAATCTTTCACAAATCCAGCCGCATTCGCTCTTCGCAGCGCTTCCCAAATATCTTCCTCTGAGACACTATGCAGATCACCGTAAGCTAAATTTTCTCTCAAGGTGCTGTTGAAGAGCGTAATTTCTTGCGAAACCAAGCCAATCTGCTTCCTAAGGGCAACTAAATCATAATTCCTAACGTCTTTTCCGTTTAGGTATATACCCCCACCGGATACGTCATAAAAGCGCGGGATCAAACTCGCGATAGTCGTTTTACCGCCACCAGAACTGCCCACCAATGCAACTCTGCTTCCAGCCGTCAAGCTCAAATTAAAATCCGACACAACATAAGGGGCATCAGGTGAGTATCTAAATTGCACCTTCTTGAATTGTACGACTGCTGCTTCGTCTTCGAAATATGCTCGCCCGGCATCTATCTCTATATCGGAATCGAGCTGAGAGAAAACGTCCTCAGCAGCAGCAATGCCTCGCTGAAGCTTTGCGTTAATTTCAGATAATTTCCTAATGGGTTTCCCTAACATTCCCGCCCAGCTCAGGAACATAACCGCTTCGCCACCACTCAAACCGCCGCCGATACTGGGTTGGTACAACAATAGAATCAGACCTGACAACGCGACTGCGATAATTGTTTCATTCAGCTGAGCGCTGAAAACTCTGGTGACAGTCATTTTCAAATTCTGTTGGCGATTTACTCTGCTTGCACTAAGAAAACGTTTCGTCTCCGCATCCTGACCGCCAAAAGTTCTCACCAGCTTGTAGCCTGACACCACCTCTGAGGCGACTTGAGTAACATCGCCCATCGATCTTTGAATTCGCCGACTTATCTTTCTAAAGCGGCTACTCGAAAACATAACGATCAATCCAAGCAATGGGGCCGACGCAATGAAGAGCAGAGTTAGCTTCCAATTTAGGAAGAGCATGAAACCAATTAACACCAGAACCTTTACCCCATCTTGAATAATGGCCCGCAAAACGTCTGTTCCTGTGTCACGCAATTGAGTAACAGTGAATGTGATTCTCGAAACAATGTGTCCCTGAGAATTTGCATCGAAATAAGAACTAGGTAGCTTTAACAATTGATCAAAGAGCTGCGCTCTGAGGTTATAGACCATGTTGAACGAGATACGCGACATCAGAGTCTCCCCCAGGATCGTACCTACCGCTCTCACCAAGGCAGCCACACACATCATTATCGGAATGGCGGCTCCAATCGTCAGACTAGGCTCGTCCCACTCATCGATTAATTCGCCAAATAGCTTGACGAAATAGCCTTCAGCCCCCGCTGCCATAAGGAAACCAATTATGGAAAAGACAAACAGCCACCAATAGGGCGTGATGTACCGCAATAACCTCCTGTAGGTTTTCAGATCACCACCCATTCGATTCCTCTCCCGAGTTAATCCTCTATGGCCACAATGCTGATGGTCTTTATCCCACTTTCTCTACAAATATCCATCACAGAAACGATTGATTGATAGTCAACTTGTTTATCCCCAAATATAGAAACTGTCGTCTCGGGGTTATCAATGATGAATCTGGAGAGCTTTTCTCGCAGGCGCGAAGAATTTATCGGCTCTTTTTCACCTATGCCTTCGCCCACAGAAAACTTTCCATATCTATCGACATACACCTCAATTGAAGTCTCGGACACTGACATTCCGGCCACCGCTCCCGTCTCGGGAAGCTCTATATCAAAGCGGGGCTCCTTGATAAAAGTGCTGCTTATCAAGAAAAAAATTATCAATAAAAACAGGACATCCAGTAAGGGAGTAAGCTCCAAAGACGAGGAGGTTCTCTGTTTTCGACGCTCAGCGAGAAGGCTCATGGGACCAATTACGACGCTTTGTGTCGTGGATCAAGAATCTTTCGACTCGTTGCGTCCAGATAGATCAAAAGAGAATCTACCCGCCTATAGAATAAACGATGCGCCATCAATGCAGGAATCGCAACTATCAATCCGAAAGCAGTCGTAATTAATGCGGTCGAGATGCCGGATGATAATACTGAGGGATCAGCGGCTCTAAAGGTCAGCGCATCGAAAACGTCAATCATACCAACAATTGTCCCTAAAATTCCTAGCAAAGGTGCAATTAAACCAATCACGCCGAGTAACGTAAGGTTTTTTTCCATTTCATTGGCCGCAGACAGCAAGAACAGATCATTTGTCTCCTTTCCGTTCTCCGTCTCCAGCTCCTTCTGTCGTAATAATAAAAAACCTAGAACTGAGTTCAGGGACCTTGCCAACTGAGGATCCACCGCTTTGTTCTGATCGCCCAAATCGCTTACATTCAATGAAGCAAGCCTTGGCGGCGCTATCACTCGGAGGCTGAGTGACCAGCATCTCTCGACAATAATCCCAGATGTTAAAACACTGCACGCCAAGATAGGCCACATTAACCATCCTCCGGAAAGAAAAAGATTAAGCATGTCGGTCTACCAAGAGCAACCCCTTCCAACAATGGGCCAGCAGCTGTGGATCAAGTTATCCTCTTCTAGAATCCAGTAGAAATCATGCAAATTGACGGTTGGGTCGCAGTGAGGTGTCACAAACCGCACCACATCACCAACTTTGATAGAGGCGTCTGAATCCCCTAAAACGAGCACCCCGTGTTCATCTCCGGCAAAATGAAACTCCAGGCCCTCTATCTCATCACAAACGGGGTTAACCGAGTCAGATGCAAAGGCTTTATAACCGCCATCCACCGTTATCATGCCCTTCTTGGGTTGGCTTAT
The DNA here is from genome assembly GCA_902631405.1 of K189A clade bacterium. Lineage (GTDB taxonomy): Bacteria > Pseudomonadota > Gammaproteobacteria > Pseudomonadales > Azotimanducaceae > UBA4421. Next base: position 40,548 of record CACOYI010000008.1, read on the forward strand.
CGCGGTACACGCGACTGTAAGACTAGGCGTAAATTCTGTGAACCTGCTTTCAGTTTGAGTTGGAATTGATCGATATTCTTCATCCATAAAGATATAACTGCCCACTTGAAGATCAGTCAGTCGCTCGACGTGAATATCAATATCGTAAGAACCCGTTCCCCCGCCCGTAACAATTTCGCATCTAAACCCAGATCTTTCTAGCGTCAGAAACTTATCCTCCAGCGTTTGCCAAGCTTTTAGGGACTTTTCTTTACGTTTTGCGTAATTGTCGAGATGCATCAAGTGGCCAGCGTAATGCTGGATACCTTTGAACTTAATCCGATCGGTTTTTTGTATTTTCTCAAGCAAGCTCATAAGTTCTTCATCGGATCTTAAACCAGTACGAGCCATCGATATATCCAGGTCTACCAAAACCCCAATACACTTATCGGTATCCAAACACTCCGAAAGCCCATCCAAACCAATCATGGAATCTACGACTATGTTGATGTCATGATCTGAGCCTATCGGAAGAACCTTGTTCAGGATCTCTAACTTCGACTTCGATACAATCGGCGAGGTAATAAGTATTTCATTAAGGCCGCTATTGATCAGTGCTACAGCCTCGCTAAGCTTGGCGGCACAAACGCCCACAGCTCCGGCCTCCATTTGTAATTTCGCGATTACCGGACATTTATGCGTTTTACTATGTGGCCTAAACCCCTTGCCTTCGGCTGCCAGAAAATCTCGCATGGATTCTATATTTCTTTGAAGAATCGATCGTTCTATAACCAATGCGGGCGTAGGGAGTTCCGAGACTGCAACAGGAGCAGTCAACTGTATGGGCTCGCTCTGCTTATCCAATAGACGCGAGAAAGCGAAATCGGTGCTCAATGATCTCTTCTCAACTGGAAGCGAAACAGTAATTCGTTGCTTTCACAAACCCCTCTACCGACCCACAATCAAAACGTTGGCCTTTAAATCGATATCCCAGAACCCTCCCCTCGCTTGCTTGCTGCATCAATGCGTCCGTTATTTGAATCTCACCATTCCTTCCGGGCTCAAGATATTCCAGTATGTCGAAAATGTCTGGGGTCAGGACGTACCTTCCTATTATCCCTAGCCTCGAGGGCGCCTCGGCCAAAGGGGGTTTTTCTATCATTGTGTCTAGTCTTATGATCCCATCCTCAATCTCTTCACCAGAGACGATTCCGAACTTTGAGACCTCAGAGTCCGCAACCTCCTCCACAGCTACGACACTGCATTGGAATTTTTCGTAAACTTGCATCATCTGAGTCATGACGCCATCACCTGTTTGACCAAAACATAGATCGTCTGCGAGTACTACGCCAAATACTTCTTCACCGATAATTTTCTTTCCGGTCAAAATAGCATGTCCAAGGCCTAGCATTTGTAACTGTCTTGTATACGAAAAAGTGCAGCTATTTATGAGCGATCTTATGCCGGAAAGAAACTCCTCCTTTTTGGTACCGCCGATGGATGCTTCTAGTTCGAAGCTTATATCAAAGTGATCCTCAATTGCCCGCTTGGTTCTGCCGGTAACAAAGCAAATATCCGTTAAACCCGCCGCAGCTGCCTCTTCAACGCCATATTGAATCAAAGGCTTGTTCAATATAGGTAACATTTCCTTTGGCATTGCCTTGGTCGCAGGAAGGAAACGAGTCCCGTAACCCGCTACTGGGAATAAGCATTTTGTTTTCATAAGGCTGATCATATCTCGGTTTTTCTTTTTAACCGAGACCTGTTATCAAATGTGAATAAAGCTTTTTAGAGAGCAATTAGCGACGGGATCAGCCTACTTCGCTCAATCCTTCCTTCAGATGGGATATGACCATTTTTTTTAGTTGCTCTTTTGTGAACTTACTGCTCCGCATAGCTGACCTGCTGCCCAACACCTTTGCAACCGACTTCGCTTCACTGAAGTGAGAGCGTTTTACTCTATTCTCACGACTCGGTCTCGAAACTTCAGGCTCTGTGGGCTGAAAAAATGCTAGTTGTTCAGGGGGAGATGATGATAAATCCGTCATTAATTTTTCCAGGAAGGACAATACTGCTGGTGGTATTATATACTGTATATATATACATATTTCAACACAAATAACTATTTTTTGGTATTCAGCGCAATTCGGCCGTCGGTATACTCAGCATGAATAGTTTCTCCCGGCAAAAACTCTCCCGCCAGGATGGCCGTTGATAATGAATCTTCAAGCATCCGCTGAATACATCTTTTTAGCGGGCGGGCACCGTAAACTTCATCATAACCATTCTCCACCAGTCCTTCGAGAGCCTCGTCAGAGACTTTCAGCAATAGGTCTTGCTCTGAAAGCCTGGCGTTCAAGAGTTCGACTTGTAACTTCGCGATTCCCCGAGTGTCGTCCCTGCTCAAAGGTTGAAATACCACCATCTCATCTATTCGGTTTACGAATTCCGGTCTAAAATGCTGCGCAACAATTCCTTTCACCGCGTTTTCCGTCGATCCGGCATCTTGACCCGCCATCGATTGAATTGCCTTAGAACCTAGGTTCGAAGTCATCACAATTATACAATTACTGAAGTCTACCGTGCGTCCATGGCCGTCCGTCAAACGTCCGTCATCGAAAACCTGCAATAAAAGGTTGAACACGTCAGCATGAGCCTTTTCAATCTCGTCTAAAAGTATTAGGGAGTAAGGTCTTCTCCTAACTGCTTCAGTGAGATATCCCCCAGATTCATAACCCACGTAACCCGGAGGCGCGCCAACCAATCGGGATACAGAATGTTTCTCCATAAATTCCGACATATCGATTCGAACCATTGCCTCATGGCTATCGTAAAGCGTCTCTGATATCGCCTTAGCGAGCTCAGTCTTACCTACTCCGGTAGGTCCAAGAAACAGAAAAGTTCCATTAGGTTTGTTTACCTCAGCAAGACCTGACCGGGATCTCCTTACCGCTCTGCTTACAGCCCGAACGGCTTCAGCCTGACCGATAACCTTTTTCGCTAACAAATCCTCAAGGCCAAGCAGCTTTTCCCTCTCCCCCGAAAATAATTTTGCAACCGGAATCCCTGTCCAATTGGCAACAACTTCGCCTATTTCTTCATCCGTGACCTTATCTCGTATCAAGCCTGTTGAATTCTCATGCGAGACGGTTGAGCTAATATGCTTTTCAAGGGCGGGAATCGTTCCGTACTGAAGCTCCGACATTTTCGCAAGGTCTCCAGCTCTCTTTGCAGCGGAGAATTCTTGCCTGGCGGACTCCAATTCCTCTTTAGAATCCTGGGCTGATTTCATTGCGCTTCTTTCAGAGTGTAACTTCTCTTCCTGTTCGGTATATTCCTGTTCTAGCGTGGAGATCGAAGCCCGTAAGCTTGTCAACCTTTCCTGACTTGCCGCGTCTTCTTCTTTCTTGAGAGCCTCCGCTTCCATGCGTTGCTGCATCAGCTTACGCTCTAATTTATCCATGGCTTCAGGCTTAGAGTCCATTTCTAGCCGAATTCGACTCGCGGCTTCATCCACCAGGTCGATCGCTTTATCGGGTAAACGCCTATCCGATATATATCGATGAGAGAGCGTTACAGCAGAGATGATCGCGGGGTCAGTAATATCCACTCCGTGGTGGATTTCGTACCGCTCTTTCAGGCCTCGCAAAATGGCGATAGAGCTATCTATATCGGGCTCGTCGACTAGTACTTTTTGAAAACGTCTTTCCAACGCAGCGTCTTTCTCGATGTTGTCTCGATACTCGTCAAGAGTCGTCGCGCCAACACAGTGTAATTCTCCTCTCGCCAACGCCGGCTTGAGCATGTTGCTTGCGTCCATCGCCCCCTCAGCGGCGCCAGCTCCTACAACTGTGTGTAGTTCATCGATAAATAGAATGATACTGCCCTCCTCCTTCGCGAGCTCACTCAATACCGCCTTCAATCTCTCTTCAAACTCCCCTCTGAATTTAGCCCCCGCAATAAGCGCTCCCATATCCAGAGAGAGAACCCTCTTTCCTCTTAAAGTCTCGGGCACTTCGTTATTGACTATCCTTTGCGCCAAACCTTCGACAATTGCCGTTTTACCTACACCAGGTTCACCAATCAGCACTGGGTTATTCTTGGTCCTACGTTGCAGCACCTGAAGAGTTCGACGGATCTCATCATCCCGACCGATGACAGGATCCAGCTTCCCGTCTAGTGCTCTTTGGGTCAGGTCTACCGCGTATTTTTTCAACGCTTCTCTTTTATCCTCTGCATTCTTCTCATTCACAACACCATCCTCTCTCAACTGATCAATTTCTTGCCTGAACTTTCGCGGCGATAGCCCCAATTGCTCGATACAAAGTGCCAGACATGGATTTTCCAACAATGCTAGCGAAACCCAATCTTCTGAAACGTAACCATCACCGGCGCACGCGGCATGTTTTGACGCCTGCGATAGACATGATAAGAGAGATGCGGACGGTCGTAATTCTGTCACCCTTGAGCCTAGCGTGGGCAACTTAGCTATGAGAGCCTTCGCCTTCTGATCAAACTCAGCGCGGTTTTCGGCCAGGAATCTGGTCAAAAGCGCATCCTCATTCTCCAAAATCCCAATAATCAAATGCTCAGGTCCAATCTCCGCATGTCGGTTTTGTATTGCTAATTCATGTGCGGAAGAAAATGCTTTCTCCACCCTATCTGTATATTTGTTTGGATTCATTATCTGTAGTCTTCTTACGTCTTTTTATTTTTTGGAGTTCAAACGAGCTTTTTCAAGTGCTAATTTCACCCACATATGACAGAAGATTAATATCGTAGAGGTTTTGTGCAGGCGGATGATTAGAGAGGAACAGTTCGAACCTAGAGGTGAGCTTGAGCCCATAGGCAGAATAACGCTTAAGCCCAATCAGTCGTTAAGCTGGAGGGCTCTCAGAATCTTCTTGATTTGCTTTGCCCTCTTATCGGGATCGATCGCTATTGCCTTCCTATTTTTAGGATATTGGATAATTCTACCTCTTGCCGGCGCTGAGTTTTTAATCGTATCGCTATGCCTCTGGTTGTGCTTAAAACGTTCCGCTATCCAGGAGGTAATCACATTCAGTAAATCGCGGATAAAGATTGAAAAAGGATCAGACGTGCCATCCGAGAGCTATCACTGGGAGAGATTTTATACAAAGCTTCTCGTTGAGAGTTCGCCCTCTTCTCTGCACCGGAATAGAATCTGGATATCTCACAAAAATTCAAAAGTCGAGATAGGATCATTCCTCACCGCCACGGAGCAAGAGAGACTGGTAAGGTCTTTTGGCGATTTAATAACGCGATCCGACAATTACCCATCAGCAGCCCAGGGATGAGAATAAACTCCTCTAAAAAACGAGTACAGCATCTACTAATCCGGAAATATCCATGATGCATGGCTTGAAAAATCGGGTGCAAAAGATGATCCCGGACAAAGAGTCCATACGCAGGAATAAGGGGTTACGACCGATTAGGCATATGCTTGGTCGAGCCAATCTTTGGAGTGTTAACAGAAAGAACGTCTCGCTAGCTGTGTCAATTGGACTCTTTGCTGCTTTTATCCCTGTACCTTCGCAAATGCTTCTGGCCGCCATATTTGCAGTCTGGATGAAAGCGAATCTTCCAATCAGTGTTGCGACAGTTTGGATAAGCAACCCACTAACCATGGGCCCTATGTTCTACTTTTGCTACAAACTAGGCGCCTGGCTCCTCGACCTTCAGTTAGCCGCGGGCGAGGTTGAGTGGAGCATAAGCTGGCTAAGCGACAACGCCGGAAAGATCGGCTACCCATTCTTACTAGGCTGTCTCGTCTGCTCCTGGGTTTCGGCCATTTCAGGTTTCGTTATTGTACGAGTGTTCTGGAATGTTATGGTTATTAGCAAGTGGAAAGCTAGGCAACTTCGGAATCGAGGTTAGGATAGGTTGTCAACCACATTTAACTGAGTCGCCTTGCTCGCCGGCAAATATGCCGCCCACACAGATAAAGTCATTGCACCTAAACCGATCAGGAATAATTGATACTTTTCTATTTTTATAGGCACAACTAAAAAATAAGAACCCTCCAGAAGATGATAACCGGTAAGCTTCGATGCTAAAGCAATCAGCTCATTCGCATTATTTGTCAGAACTATGCCGAGGACGGCTCCAAAAATAGCGCTCAGCAGCCCCACGAAAAGACCCTGAAGCAAGAAAATATTTCGGATGAATTGCCGATCAGCACCAAATGTCATAAGAACCGCGATGTCGCGCCTCTTATCACTTACTTTCATCACTTGACCGGACACAATACTGAAACTCGCTAAAACTAAAATTAAAAAAAGCAGAGTAGCCATGATGCTCTTCTCCATCTTGACCGCCCTAAACAATTCTCCATAATCCCCGGTCCAGTCTTGAAAATATTGCTTCGGCAACAAGTCTGCAGCGATGAAGTTCTGTTCGATTCTAGTCCTGACACTTTCAATCTTTGACGGGTCTTTCAATTGCGCGGCCACACCTTTTTCGCCAAGAGAGGACCAGTCTTCCATCGATCGACTTTCAATATTCATTAGCACGAGTGATGAATCCGCTTCTGACCCCAGCTCAAAAACACCGGCCAGAAAGACACGTTGCGATTTAACCGCCAATCTTTCGCCGTCCCTTGAGAGAAATAAGAGTTCAAATGGGTCTCCCAAATCTAAGCCGAGTGCAAAAGCTAACGGAACACCGAGAAAGGAAGCGCTTTCCATGTGGCGAAGACGTTCAAGCGCATCCGAACCGACACTACCCCTGAAAAGACGGTTGGTCATTAAGGTGTCGGGGGACATCGCAATCAGTTTAAGCGGTAGCGGACTCTCAGGATGATGAACGAGCGCGAATCCCTCGAAATATTCCGTGGTGCTCATCACCGCTGAGTCTGCGGCCAAAAGATCTTTTACCTCGGGATTGCGATCAGCATTCTCAAGCTTGACGTGAGGTACAACCCCCAACAACCTCTCTTCTAATTCTTGCTGGAATCCATTCATGACGCTCAGTACTAAGACCATCGTCGCTATGCCGAGAGACATTCCCGTAACAGATATCCAGATGATGAATCTTGACATTTTAGTGCCGCCCTGAGACATCAAACGCTGTGCCGTAAGGTAGGTAAAAACCGCGCGCTTCATCCAACCTCTGATGCTTCGGACAACAACCCTAAGGACAGCTCTAAAACCCTATCAAATCCTGAGAGTAAACTGTGGTCATGAGTAACCATTAATATTGAGCTACCTGAATTAAGCGTGAGCTCTAGCAACAATTCGATCGCGCTCCCTGCGTTTTCCTCATCGAGATTGCCAGTTGGCTCGTCAGCTAGAACCAGGTCGGGCTTGGAGATGACTGCCCGCGCCAGAGCAACTCGCTGTCTTTCACCACCCGATAGCTGTGAAGGCTTGTGATTTGCTCGATCCGCAAGACCTAAGCGCTCCAACAATTCCTTGCCCAACTTGTCAGCCTCTTTCTTTCCTGAGCCTGATAGACGCAGTGGCATGCAGATATTTTCCAATGCATCGAATTCTGGGAGCAGATGATGTTGCTGATATATGAATCCCATGTGTTTCATCCTAATCGCAGCTCGGGCGTCTGGACTAAGACCTGAAAGTTGCAGACCTCCAACTTTAATCGCCCCTGAATCAAGATCATCTAGACCTGCAAGCAAATGAAGCAGTGTGCTTTTGCCAGAACCAGAACGCCCCACAATTGCGACCCTGTCTCCGGGCATCAGATCAAATGAGGCACCGTTTAAAATATCGATACTATCCGTCCCTTGTCGATAACTTTTGAAGATCGACTGGGCAGATAGAATTGGCACTGGATTATTCATAAGCCAGCACCTCAGCCGGAGGAGATTGACCAGCCCGCCAAGCCGGAAAAATCACGGCGAAGAATGACAGCAATATGGTCAACAAAAAAATAAGGGCGACGTCCGTTAGAAAAAAACTTAGAGGCAAGTAATCGATAAAATATTGAGACATGGGGTTGAACCCTATGAGTTGCTCGATAATTGGAAGCAGCGATACCAGACCTACGCCAAAAAGCCCTCCCAATAAAACTCCTAAAAAAGCCCCAAAAATGGCAAGGGCTAATCCCAGAAGCACAAAGGCATAAACGATCTTCCTCGACCTTGCTCCGTTTGTTCGCAGAATCGCTATTGAGGCGGCCTGGCCTTGCACAAGCATAGTCATACTTGAGAAAAGATTAAAACACCCAACCCCGATTAGTATCGAAAATAGAAGAAATAGCGTCGCCTTTTGGACAGCGATCGCTTGGTATAGGTTACCCAAATAGCTCTTCCAGGATAGCGCTCTGCTTGCATTCGGGATCAAAAGACCATCTAAAAAGCTGCGGGCATCCTCCGTCAAGAAGGGATCTTTTAGGCGACCATGCAGCCCATTTACGCGAGAATCCGGAAAACGAAGCATTTTTTGAGCAGAGGATAAAGAGATAAATACCGTCGTTGCGTCGAGCGAGGAGCCAGTTGCAAAGGTATCCACAATTTCGAACTGCTTTTGAAGATAGTTCTGCTCAAAAAGACTAATGCGGAATCGTGGCACTATCAGTGTTACAAAATCCCCGACCGAAAGGGCCATCTTTTCTGCAACGCTGCTGCCCACCACCACGCCGAATTTCACTCTATCGAGGTCGAGCAAAGTAATTTCGCCAAGATAGTTACCGATACTACTAACATTCTCATATTCGGCTGGATCGAAGCCAATAAAATTTATGGGCCGAAGTTCATCCTTAGACGCAATCACTGCCGCACCCTCAGCGACAGGCGCAAGACCAGAAAGGCCATACATCCCCATCGCAGAGACACTCTCTCTGATATTTTTTATCGGAAATCCAGTTTCTGAGGACAAACTAACCTGCGGTACGACCTTTAATAATCTCTCCTCTAATTCTTCCTCAAACCCGTTAACAATGGATAAGACCAAGAAAAGAACACCTGTGCTAAGTGCAAGAGAAAGAAAAGCTAACTTATTGACGGTGCCTGTAAAGCCCGCTCCGTCGCGTAAGAGTCGAAAAGAAAACTCTGTGAAAAAACTATTCACACCGAACCCAAGTTGAGGTCACGAGATCCAAGGCCATCGCCATAATGTCTCGAACTTCGATAGCTCTTGATCTACAAGCGTCTTTGGGATTCGGTGTCGCATATAGCTGCGTCACCGCCACAAATCTCACACTCCATCTCCATTCCCAGCGCCTTCATACCGCCACAACTACCCGCAATCGGCTTGCGACCGAGCAACACGCCGACCGCCATGAGAGCAACAAGGACAGAGACGAGAATAAACGCCAAAAAGAAAGTACTTAGCATTAATCTGGATCCATCAAAAACAAACTAGTCATGGTAGAAGTATAGCGCTCTATAACCTCCCCTGTGCTCTTTTTTCTGATCAAAAAAACAGGAATATCATTCTCTTCCGCGAAAGCTATCGACTCTTCTTCACCCATCACCATGAAAGCAGTCGCAAGAGCATCTGCACGCATGGTCGATTTGTCGGCAACAGTTACAGAGATCACTCCATTCTGCACCGGTTCCCCGGTTCGCGGATCGATTATATGGGAGACTTTTTTACCCCCAGATAATCTAAAATTTCGATAGTCACCCGAGGTCGCAATACCCATATCTTGCAGTAAAAGAACTGAAACAAGACCTTGTCCCATGACCAAACTCGGTTTTTCTATGCCTATTCGCCAAGACTTCCCTTTTAGGTTTGAACCTCCCGCCTTTATCTCACCGCCAATATCTACCAAGTAGCGAGAGCATCCACTCGCTTCAATCAGAAGAGCCAGTTCATCTACCGCCTGACCTTTGGCTATTCCCGACATATCTAAATAGAGATCCGCCCTTTCCTTGACTAGTCGAAGCGGTTCCCCTTCGGTATTGATTATTTCTATCTTCTCAAGACCGGTCCGAATTTGGGCTTGCGCCATTTGCTGTGGCGACGGGTCAGCTGCAAAAGACGATGGTCCGAACCCCCA
>CACOYI010000009.1 GCA_902631405.1 K189A clade bacterium
TGGACATCGTATTGCCTTACATTCATGAAAGAAAACAATTTGGTAGTCCCATTGGTGAATTCCAGTTGATGCAGGGAAAGCTCGCAGATTTGTATACTGAGACTAATGCAGCGAGGGCATATGTCTATGCGGTGGCCAGGGCCTGTGATGAAGGTCGGACGACCCGGATTGACGCAGCGGGCTGTATTTTATACGCGGCCGAGAGAGCGACACAGCATGCGTTGCAGGCTATTCAAGCGCTCGGTGGAAACGGCTACATAAATGACTACCAAACTGGACGACTATTGAGGGATGCGAAGCTATATGAGATCGGCGCCGGCACGAGTGAAATCAGGCGAATGCTGATTGGAAGGGAGCTGTTCGACGTAACAAGTTAGTCGTTCTATAATCGCGCCGCGTCAACGGCTTTTCGGGTCTTCACAGGAGTTCTTAGTGAGAAAGTTGGTTTCTATTTTCCAGTTTATATTCTTGACGGTTTTTCTATCTGGCTCAGGGTTTGCCACACCTCCCGGAACGAATCAGGAGATGCGAGAGAGGCTTAAGCCAGCAGGCACGCTAGTTCGTGCCTCAAAATCCGATGCACAACAAGAGGTCGCTGGTCAAAATACCGCGAGTCAACCGCTACCCAAAGTTGAACTCTCCATTGGTTCGGAACATGAAGTCAAAATGTTGAACTCTGGTTCTGGAGGGACCATGATCTTCGAGCCTGCTGTAATTAAGATTTCCAAGGGCGACACCGTCCACTTCAAAGCGACTGACCTCGCTCATAATTCGGTCTCAATCAATGGGATGGTTCCCGAGGGAGCTGAGACGTGGGCTGGTGCATTGAGCGAAGAGATCAGCGTCACGCTCAATACTGAAGGGGTTTATGTGTATCAATGTGACCCACATGTAGCAATGGCGATGGTAGGAGTTATTCAAGTCGGTGAGGCGGTCAACATGTCGGATATAAAATCCGCGGCGAATGATCTCAAAGCTAATTTCGCGCTTAATAGTGATCGATTAGATCGGTATTTAGAGCAGCTCTAACCAGAGCGGTACGCACTAATATCGTGCGGGCTTGCCTTTAATAGAGGCTCGCATTAGGTCACAAGCATTTCACTTTCCTTGTAAGATGCTGTTTTAAAAGCCAATTAATAGTTGGCTTCTTTCTTGCAAACCATGAAGGGCGAACCGATTAGTTAGGTTTGTCGTTAACAAATCTTAGGAGAGATTATGAAAACAATTGTCAGTTCATTAACTGCTTTAGCGGTTTTTGGCAGCTCGCTTTTGGCGCCTAGCCTAGCCACTGCAGAGATGTCGTATAACGTGGGATACGTTTCTGAATACTACTATCGTGGTTTCTTTCAAAAGAACTCGTCAGCAAGTGCTGGTGCAGACTACGAAAACGGCGGTTTCTATGCAGGCGTCTGGTCAGCCGACGTGGGTGATGGTTTGGAAGTGGATGGCTACTTTGGATACGGTGCCGATGTGGGGGACCTCAGCGTAAGCGTTGGTTTTACAGGTTATTACTACACCGGTGATTTTGACGACACTTATGAGGAAATCAATACCAATTTCGGGTACGGCCCGGTCAGCCTAGAGTACTCAGCTGGCACTTGGGATGGAGATGATAGTGACTACAGCTTTACCGCGCTGTCAGCCGACCTTGGTGCTGGTTTTTCAGCGACTTACGGAAGCTTTGGCCAGGACTTCGCGGGGAGCTACTTTGAACTTGGTTTCGGAACCACAGTTTCCGAAATCGATTTGGGAGTCAGCATGATCTTCCCGGATGATGACATCGTCGCAAGCAACGGCGAAGCCTTGGTTCTATCTATTGGAAAAAGCTTCTAGATACATGATTTAGAGAGTTCGTAATCCTGGTACTCTCCCTTTGCACCCTCAAGAACCAGGAAAACTGGAAAGGCCTCCTTCGGGAGGCCTTTTTTGTATTGGGCTCCTAGAAAGGGGCCATAAATTCAAGCTCCTGAATCTTTTTCTAGTTCAGCAATCCGCTCCTCTAGCTCGTCAACTTGTTTTTTCAACACCTTTAACAACTCGACATTGGTCGCATATTCAGTCTTTTTGACAAGCTCGAAATCGCTAGCCAGGCGATCTTTTATTTTACCGAGGCCACCCTCGACTGCTTTTTCAACCGTCCTGATATCCAACGGCGAAGTCTTTGCGACGAGCTCCACCGCGGATCTCACGGATTTACCGAGGTTATCTACTAGTTCGTCAATGGAGAAAGATTGACTCATTGTTAAGGTTTCCTTGCGCCGCCAATAATCATTGGTGTTGCTTATAGAATACTCTTTGCTGGTTGATTTGCATGTAGTAAACGTCCTACAGATCCAGAGCGCCCTATAGCGTGACACAGTTGCACCACCAAAGTGCGAAGAGGTATGGCTATAGACCCAATAATTCCGTAACCCACTGTTTTTCAGAGATAAATAATCTGGCATATAAACTGCAAATAGGAGGAGGCGCGCTTAAGGCGTGGGTTAGACCCTTTCAAGGGCTTGGGATTGGCTCAACAAGCTAGATAAAAAACGGAGAAGAATTTTGGATGACTTAACACAATTAGCCTATGCGGTAGACACTTTCTACTTCCTAGTCATGGGCGCGTTGGTTATGTTCATGGCACCAGGGTTTGCGATGTTAGAGGCGGGGATGGTTCGCGCGAAAAATACATCGGAGATCCTGACAAAGAACGTAGCCTTGTTCTCGATCGCGTGCATCATGTACATGTTGATCGGGTATGACCTAATGTATACGGGTGGGATGATGCTCGGGCCAGAAAACACAGTCGATGATGTCCTAGCATCCGGGGGCGACGTTTATTACTCGGCTCGCTCGGATTTCTTTTTTCAGGTGGTTTTCGTGGCCACGGCAATGTCAATCATTTCGGGCGCCGTAGCAGAGCGGATCAAGCTTTGGTCCTTCCTGCTGTTTGCGGTAGTAATGACGGCATTCATCTATCCTATCCAAGGTAGCTGGAGTTGGGGTGGCGGGTTCCTTTCCGAAGCCGGCTTCGTAGATTTTGCCGGTTCAGGGATTGTTCACATGTGTGGGGCTGCAGCAGCTTTGGCAGGAGTAATACTTTTGGGACCTCGAGCTGGGAAGTATAACGAAGATGGCTCAATCAACGCTATGCCCGGAGCCAATATGCCTTTGGCTACTTTGGGAACATTTATTCTTTGGTTTGGTTGGTTCGGTTTTAACGGTGGATCAGAGTTAAAACTATCCAACATAGACGAGGCAAATGCAGTCGCCCAAGTATTTGTGAACACAAATATGGCGGCGGCCTGTGGTGCGGTAGCAGCGCTAATCGTCTCTAGACTAGCCTTTGGCAAGGCTGATATCACAATGGCGTTGAACGGCGCCCTGGCTGGGTTGGTTTCAATAACAGCGGAACCTCTCTCTGGAACAAACGCGGAATCAATGATCATCGGAGCGATTGGCGGCGTGATCGTCGTCGGGTCCATTACTCTACTTGATAAATTGAAGTGCGATGATCCGGTTGGGGCTATCTCGGTGCACGGCACTGTCGGTATTTGGGGGCTACTCGCTGTATTGATCACTAGTGATGACGCCACTCTTATAGGACAGCTCACTGGACTGGGCGCGATCTTCGTCTGGACTTTTGTAGCGTCTCTTGTTGCTTGGTCTATTTTGAAGTTCACGATCGGAATCAGACTAAGTCCTGAAGAAGAAGAGGTTGGGTCGGATTACACTGATATAGGTGTGGCGGCTTATCCAGAGTTCAAAGTTTGATCAATCCTTCGGAGGATAAAAGAAAATGGTCGGCTCTGGCCGGCCATTTTACTTTTGGAAAAGAACATTTATGCTTTGGAGGCAGCGGGCCTGCCAAAGCGATTAACGCGAGGAATGGATATGAAATTGATTACCGCAGTAATTAAACCGTTTAAATTAGATGACTTGAGAGAAGCTCTTCAGGAGATTGGCGTTCAGGGCATGACCGTTACTGAGGTCAGAGGTTTTGGCCGGCAAAAAGGCCATACAGAGCTCTATCGGGGGGCCGAGTACGTGGTAGATTTTTTGCCTAAAACTAAGGTTGAAATCGCTGTGGAGGATTCACTCATGGACCTTGCAATCGAAACGATATCTCAGGCGGCCAAAACAGATAAGGTGGGAGACGGGAAAATATTCGTTACCACCTTAGACGAGGTGGTGAGGATCAGAACCGGTGAAACGGGAGCCAGCGCGGTCTAGAGGATGTTAACTTTTTAGGATTTGGTCCTGACTCGCTCTAGTTAGTCTGCTAGTTTATCCACGTATGAAATATCGTAGCACCCGCGGAGGCGTGTCGGGAATATCGTTTACTGATGCCCTGTTAATGGGCCTCGCTGATGATGGAGGACTCCTGATTCCGGATCACATACCGGATGTGTCATCTAGGCTTCAGGATTGGAGAAACCTAAATTTTGTTCAAGTCGCGCAAAGATTACTCAAGCTTTTTATTGATGATCTCGAACACGACGATTTGGATGCCTTGACGTCAGAAGCTTTTTCTTCGTTCGATATTCCTGAAGTCGTCGCGTGGAAGCAATTGGATCAGTTGCATGTTCTAGAACTTTTCCATGGCCCTACTCTCGCTTTCAAAGATGTGGCGCTTCAACTCCTTGGAAAACTGTTTGAACATGTTTTGGCAGATCGCGGCGAGACATTGAATATATTGGGAGCAACCAGTGGGGACACCGGCAGCGCGGCTATTGCTGGCATAGCTGGTATGGAAAACATAAAGATTTTCATACTCTATCCAAAAGGCCGAATCAGTTCGCTTCAAGAGCTGCAAATGACCACTGTTCCTGATACGAATGTGCAGTGTATTTCCGTGAACGGGACTTTTGATGATTGCCAACGGATCATGAAATCAATTTTTTCTGATCTGGACTTTAAGGAAGCCTACAGCCTTGGCGCTATCAACTCAGTTAATTGGGCTAGGGTGTTGGCCCAGGTTATTTACTACGCTTACGCTAGCCTGCAAAAAGAAAATACGTCGGTAGACTTTGTAGTCCCAACTGGAAACTTTGGAAACATCTTTGCCGGGTTCATAGCAAAGAAGATGGGATTTCCGGTTGGACGCTTACTGGTGGCCACGAATGAGAACGATATTCTTGATCGATTTTTCAAAACAGGAGAGTACTCTTTGGGCGAAGTTTTTAGAACAAACTCTCCGGCAATGGATATACAGGTTGCGAGTAATTTTGAGCGCTTCTTGTTTTACTATTTTGATGAAGACGCCGAAAGGCTTCGAGGTTTCATGGAGGAATTTGCGCGATCCGGCAAAGCGTCTGTAGTTGGTCCGCTATCGTCTGATATTTTTTTATCTTGCTCGATTTCCCAACCAGATACCGAAGAAACGATAGCGGAGATCAATTCGAAATATGACTATGTGATTGACCCGCACACTGCAGTCGGAATTCGAGCTGCTAGGAGCATCGTTACCGACAATCCAATTGTCTGCATTTCAACGGCTCATCCCGCCAAATTCCCTGACGCTCTCGGACGAGCCATCGGTCATAGGCCAACCCATGCTCGGTTGTCTGGTTTGAGTGATTTGCAGGAAAGAAAACAGGAAGTGTCGGCTGATGAGTCGGAGGTGAAAAAAATAATACAAAATTCTTCTGCTTCTATTTAATCTCGGGAGTTCATCTAGTTTCCGTGATCAACTCTACCGCGTGGGGGATCTCCGTGACCTTAGACACCACTTTTGTGGCTAAGTTCATGGCCGGGCAATTCTCTTGCTGATGATCTAACCAGATACTCGCCATACCGGCGTTATTAGCACCAACAATATCATCCTCGTAGTCATCCCCAACATGGATGCAACTTGTGGCCTCTTCACCTGCCTTATTGAGAACGGCTTCAAATATTTCCGAGCTGGGTTTGCTAACACCAACGTCGGCACTCGAAACTGCCCCTGACAAGTATTTGTCGATCCCAATCATTTTTATATCGGCATTGCCATTTGTGAGTGCGTAGACTTTATATTTTTCGCTGAGAGCTGTTAGTACATCGACCGCGCCTTCAAAAAAAACCACTCTATTTCTAAACTTGAAGAAGGTGTCGAAGGCTGAGTCCGCCAATATCTTGGAATCTTGAATTGAATTGCCTGCTCTAAAAAATATCTCGCCCAAAAGTAACTTCCGAAATTCAGTAAGGTTGGACCGCAATTCCGGCTGCACTCTCAGGAGGTGGTTTCTAATTTCAGAGGCGGTCTCAGAACAGTAGATATCAAAAGCTTTATCTGAAACGGTTTTAAGATGCACTCTGAGCTCTTTCTCCGCTCTTTGCATGGTTTTTTCGATATCCCAGAGAGTATTGTCAAGATCCAATGTTATGAGACGAATCATAGGAGAATCACTTTAGAGGCCCTTTAGTGTCTTTGGAAGACGCTCTTGGGTGGGCTCGATCGTATACCTCAGCAAGGTGCTGAAAATCTAAGTGAGTATAGATCTGAGTTGTAGATATATCGGAATGTCCTAAAAGTTCTTGAACAGACCGGAGATCGCCTGATGACTCCAACATATGCGTAGCAAAGCTATGTCTCAATGAATGTGGGTGGATGTCTTGGTTCTCTAACTGCCTATAGGCAAGAGCCTTTACTCTCAATTGTATGGCTCTGGGACTCAATGGTTTCCCCTTTCTACCCGGGAATAACCAAGCACTATTGCTAAAAGGTTGATACACGTCCAACCATCTTTTGAGTGCCTCGACAGATTTCCTGCCCAAAGGGACCAGTCGCTCTTTCTGCCGCTTCCCTAATACCTTGACATAATGGTCCCTTAGGTCGAGATCATTCAGAGTTAGGTTGCTCAGCTCCGATAATCTGAGACCGCTTCCATAGAAAAGCTCCAATATGGCTTTGTCTCGACAGAGTATGTGCTTCCCGTCATCACTAAAATCGAGGAGTTTAGACACTTGATCGGTGTCAAGTGTTCTAGGGAGTAGCTTTTGCTTCCTGGGCGCGGCGATTAGTGCAGCGGGATTCGAATTAATCTTGTTTTCTTTTTCTAGAGAGTCAAAAAATACTCTAAGTGAGGAAAGGCATCTCTGAATCGTTGCGCCAGCGCGTCCTTTTTTATTAAGCAGGCTTATAAAATCTCGAATGTTCTTCGGAGCTATAAGCTCAATATCCATGTCGTTCACGGAGGAGGCGAATAAGTTGAGGTCTCTCTGGTAGGCTTTGATAGTTGCATCCGAATACCTTTGTGATGCCCCTAACTCAGATATATACCTGCTTATTTCTCTTTGAATCCCGGTCATAGCTCGATAAGCCTATTGATGACGCATGCAAGAACATCCGCCATATAACGTACAAACATCGTATCTATTTCCTGTGAGAACATAGTAGGTTCGTTACTGCCGATACATAATAATCCTCCGCCTCTTACGAGCTTCATTTTGAGAAGCGCCGCGCTGCCAGCCTCATTATATTTGTCTATTGGGAATAGAGACTCCATTTCCTCTGCGCGCACGCTAGAACATTGTGTTACTTGGTTGCCCAGCAGCGCTTCGCAAGGGAGTTTTTTATCATGGAAATGTATATGGTCTAGTCCATTGATGGTGTCTATTTCCTTCAAATGAATAGAAACGAAGTCAGCGTCGAAATCGATAATCATTTGTGTGGCTAGTGTCTCATTTAATTCATTCCAGCTAGTTGAATTGATAACGGATAGATTTAAGGAGCGCGTCTTTTCGAAAATTTCGTCGTTTGTTTTTGCTCGTTTCACTAACAAAGCTATTTTTTTCCTCATTTCGGTGTTGCGTTCGTGGAGGATCTGGATTTGTTTTTGAGCCAAAGATATCGTGCCGTCTTTTGGGCGGTTATTAATTATCGAGTTTAGTAGGGGTTCGTTGTTTTCGAGAAAGCCGGGATTGCTCTCGAGATAGTCGAGAACCTCTCTTTCGCTTAGGTTGTTCTCCTTCATCGAATGCTCCTAAATAGCCCCATGCTCTAGCTCTCTTCAGTCGTTTTTTTAGATTTCGCCAGAGAAAACAAGGGTCGCAGGCCCCACCACTTTGAGTTCGGAATCGGCCTCCTCCCAGTCTAATGACAGTTCGCCGCCCGGCATTTTAACTCTAACCTGACTAGTCACCTTCTCTAATATCTTTGAAGCCGCGAAAGCGGCTGCCGCACCGCTGCCGCACGCCGCGGTCTCTCCAACACCCCGCTCATATATCCGTAACGCGATTTCCCGTTCATTGACTATTTGGCAAAACTCCACATTTGTTTTATTCGCGAATTTTGAATGATGACTTATCTCTTCCCCTATCCCGACGACATCCTCCTCAGAAACGTTGTTTACAAAAATCACAGCATGAGGATTGCCAATTGATATAGGGAAAACACTCATTCCTCCAGAGCTCACTTCGATTTCTGTTTGTCCCCGTCCATCGCGTTGATCGAAAGGTATCTCTGGCCATTCTATTAAGGGTGGTTGCATATGTGTTTCGACGGTCACTTCGCGGTTTGCAGGATAAAGAACCGTTTTTGTTAGGCCCCGTGTTGTTTGCCATTTAAGTGTCTCTTTGTGGCTTAGTCCAAGCTTATTTACTAAAAGGGCCACGCAGCGGGAGCCATTGCCGCATTGTTCAGCCTCTGAGCCGTCGGCGTTAAATATTCGATATCGGAAGTCTACCTCGGGATCGGTTGGGGGCTCTATCAGTAGCAATTGATCAAAGCCAACGCCTCTAGATCGATTTGCCCAAGCCTTTATTTGAGAGGGTTTCAACGAAATTTCTTTGGTTATGGACTCAACCACCATAAAGTCGTTACCAAGACTCTGCATTTTGTGGAATTTAAGCTTCTCTCTCATTCTTGTATGATCTCTAGTGCGAGTTGATCCTCGATCGTTTCTCGGCGTCTAATAAGCCTCGCAGTCCCATTCTCAATTAGAACCTCGGCAGCCCGATTGCGGGAGTTATAATTCGAAGCCAAAGACATGCCATATGCTCCGGCCGACAATACCGCTAAAAGTCCACCCTCAGAGATAGATAAATTTCGATTCTTTGCTAAAAAATCCGCTGACTCACAAATAGGCCCTACGATATCCCAGTCTTCGGTCACTGATTCCGCTTGTGGATTCACAGGCCAAATCTGATGCCATGCGTTGTACAAAGCGGGTCGAATAAGATCATTCATTGCTGCATCGGCAATTGCAAAATGTTTTCCGTTGTTATCTTTTTTTAAATACTCCAATCTGGTAAGAAGCAGGCCGGCGTTAGCCGTTAAGTATCTCCCGGGTTCAATTCTCAGCTGCTTGCCAGTGCCATTCATAATCTTCTCGGCCGCCGTTGCAAATTTCCGCAACGGAAATATTTTTTCGCCCTTGTAGGGAACCCCAAAACCGCCACCAATATTGAGGTGCTTTAGTTGAATGCCTTGAGCCTCAATCTCCTTTGCGTATTGAAGTAATCTCAATAAAGAGTCGATTAATGGCTTTTCAGAACCCATCTGAGAGCCGATATGAGCGTCAATGCCTACTAACTCGACGTACTTCGAATCTTGCGCACTTTTAAAAAGCTTAAGCGCACTCGCCCTATCAACACCAAATTTATTTTCCTTAAGCCCAGTTGAAATGTATGGGTGAGTTAAAGCGTCTATATCTGGGTTGATTCGGACCGAAATGTCTGGCTTTTTCCCGAATACTCTCGAACGCTCAATTATGCGATCCAGCTCTGGGGCGCTCTCAATGTTAAAGCAATCTATTCCCGCCTTCAGCGCAAGGTCAATTTCTGACACTGATTTTCCTACGCCGGAGAAAATTGTCGCCTTTGGGTCTGCACCTGCTGCTATCACCCGGTGTAGCTCTCCGCCTGAAACAATGTCAAATCCGCTACCGAGTTGATTGAAGAGCGAGATAATGTTCACATTAGAGTTCGCTTTTACGGAGTAAAAGATCTTTGAGTCGACTCCCTTGAAAGCCTTTTCCAGTTCTCGAAACTGTTTTTTGAAACTTTTTGCAGAATAAATATAAGTAGGAGTTCCAACCTCATTTGCGATTTTTTCTAGGGGCACACCATCGAAAAATGTCTCTCCCTCACTCTCCTCGAGTGTTCTGCTTGGCTCTTCGCTGAGCTCATTGCGATTTGCGGGTTCTTCGATCACTTTACAAGCTTTGTAGCAGTTAGAGCGACAACCTAGCCCGGGCCTCTTTGATGGCATTCTTCACCTGTTGAGGCGCCGTACCGCCATAATGATCCCTGCTAGCTACTGAACCCTCTGCTGTCAGAACTTTATAGATATCCTCTCCTATCAAGTCGGTGTCCGCACTCAGTTCGGAAAGACTCATTTCGTCCAACCTTTTACCCATTGTTATGGCTCTTTTAACAATACTTCCAACCAGATCATGTGCGGTCCTAAAAGGCAGGCCCTTTTTTACAAGATAATCGGCTAAGTCCGTAGCCGTGGAGAAACCTGACTCCGCAGCTTTTCTCATATTTTCGGGCTTAGCGGCGATATTGGGAATTAGGCCGCTGAGCGCATCAACACAATTTCTTAAAGTATCTATGCTATCGAACAACGGCTCTTTGTCCTCTTGATTATCCTTATTGTATGCGAGAGGTTGTGCCTTCATCAGGGTGAGCAAAGAAATAAGATTCCCAGTAGCCCGGCCCGTTTTTCCTCGTATCAATTCAGGCACGTCCGGATTTTTTTTCTGCGGCATTATACTTGACCCCGTACAAAACCGATCTGGCAGCTCGACAAAGTCGAACTGATCGCTACTCCATAGTATTAACTCCTCGCACCATCTTGAAAAATGCGTCATCGTAATTGCGGCCACAGAACAAAACTCTATTGCAAAGTCTCGATCACTGACTGCATCGAGAGAGTTATCACACACCCCCTGAAATCCCATCTTTTCCGCGGAAAAAACTCTGTCAGGGTGGAATGTCGAGCCAGCTAAAGCGGCAGAGCCCATTGGGGAGAAGGATGTCCTCTTCTTACAATCTGTTAGTCTGCCTAAGTCCCTTTCCAGCATCGAGAACCAAGCCATTAAATGATGGCCAAAAGTGATCGGTTGAGCCACTTGCAAATGCGTAAAGCCTGGCATGATAGTCGCAGCATTCTCATCCGCGAGTTTGGCTATTTCTCTTAGAAGTTGCCGGATCTTGATTGTTATCTGGTCGATTTCTGCGATTAAAAAGAGCCGCAAATCTGTCGCTATCTGATCATTCCTAGAGCGACCCGTATGTACCTTCTTCCCGGCCTCTCCGATGAGTTCGGTGAGCCGGCTTTCGATGTTCATATGGACGTCTTCAAGGTCTACTCGCCAGTTGAATTCACCTTGTGCGATCTCAGCTCTTATCTTTTCGAGGCCTTTAACTATGCTGCTCGCTTCCTGCTGCGTTATGACCCCCGTCTCCGACAACATTTTTGCCTGAACCATTGAGTTAGTGATGTCTTGCTCGAACAATCTTTTGTCAAAATCAACTGAGGCAGTGAACCCTTGAGCGAAGCGGTCTATAGAATCCTGCAAGCGGCCTTGGATTAGTGCTCTCTCAGGTTCCGTGGCATCAGGTATGTTTTCGTCTTTCATTTGATAGCCTTATTCAAATCTGTCAAAGAGAGCCTTTTGAGACTAGTTCTTGACAGTATAACAATTTATACAGAGCTTCCTGCCGATAACTTTTAATGTTTTAGATCAAGTTCAATAACTTTAAAATAAACCAGGTGAGGCCAACTTTTAAATCATGAATTCAATTAGAATAGCCACGCGAAAAAGTCCCCTAGCGCTCGAGCAGGCAAAATTAATAAAAGAAAAGCTGTTGCAAGCCCACTCGGGTATTAGTGTCGAGCTGGTTGAGATTACTACAAAGGGCGACTTAATCCTGGATAAACCACTTCAAGCGATAGGTGGTAAGGGTCTGTTTATTAAGGAATTGGAGTTGGCCTTACTTGAAGGCAGAGCCGATATCGCGGTTCACTCTGTCAAAGATCTGCCATATCAACTCGCTGACGGTTTCTGCCTCCCAGTAATCGCTTATCGCGAAGATCCTCGGGACGTTTTGGTAACAGATGTGTGCGCCAGCTTTGAAGATTTGCCTAAAGGAGCGAGAGTTGGCTCAACCAGCCTCCGGAGAAAGGCTCAGTTGCAGGGCAAAAGACCGGACTTGGAATTCGTTCCCATTAGAGGAAATGTGGGAACTCGTTTGGGAAGATTAGATGCCGGTGATTGTGGAGCGGTGGTCTTGGCCTACGCCGGCTTATATAGACTTAATCTGCTGGGGAGAAATTTCATCCCTCTATCCACCGGTTTGTGCTTGCCCGCTGCCGGTCAAGGGGCATTGGGCGTTGAATGTCTCAGTGGAAGTCAAGTCATTGACCTCTTAGAGCCGCTTTCGGATCCAATTGTAGAGGCTGCCGTGCTAAGCGAAAGATATTTGGTTGAGTCACTGCAGGCTGATTGCTCAAGCCCGGTTGGAGCCCACGCTTTTCACTTGGAAGACGGCCAGATTAGTTTGACTGGTGTGGTTGGCAGCGAGACCGGTGACACGTTAATCCGGAGTTCGGCTGTTGCGAAAACACCTCGTGAGGTCTCGGATGAGGTGTTCGCAGAACTATGCTCCATGGGTTCGCAAGATCTCCTGGGCCATTGATGATCGAGGGCGATCAAGGCGATAGTGAGTTTTCTGCCAGAATATGGCTGACTTTGACTAAGCCTTCTTCTGACGGGATCGCCGCACGTCTGCGAAAAAGAAATTTCGACGTTCTAAATCGTCCAGTCACACGAATCGAAGAACTGCCAAGGTCACAGATTTCTTCTGAGATTTCTTTAGCAGATAAAAACGTGTTCCTATCGCAGCACGCCGCTCGAATAGTGTTGTCCATTTGCGAGGAGGATGGGATTCCATTAACCGGAAGATTCTTCGCCATCGGGAAGTCCACAGCGGCAGCGATAGAACGCAAGAACCCCGGGTTACTGGTTGAAGTTCCAAAAATACAGAACTCGACGGGTTTATTGAACCTCCCCGAGCTCCTCCCAAAGAGTTCAGGTGGTGAATTGAAGCCAGATGAGACGGTAACGACTTTTTGTGGAGAGGATGGCAAAGATCAAGTGGCGAGAGCGCTGGAGCAGAACTGTATTTTTCGAGAAACCTATGTTTATCGAAGAAAGAACGCTAAATACGAAGAAGTAAACATTTCTGAAATAGACGTAATCATTTGCGGATCTTTGCATGCTTTGAGAGCAATTCACGACAATCATGAAGCTCAGTTGAAAGCCAAGGATCTGCCGATGGTGGTAGTCTCGGCTAGAATAGCAGTTTTAGCTTGTAAGTTCGGTTACAGAAGAATTATATGTTCGCGGGGAACTAATATTGAGTCTATTGTTACAAGCGTAACTGGCCTCAATATTAGGTAGGCTCGCTTGCTCTAGCTGGAGTTAAATATTGACTCAAACATCAGGAGAGATTGCAGAAATCACGGTCCAGGAGGAAAACAGAAAAAAAAGATTTTTCTCGCTATCACTCCTCAATTCGATCTTCTTGCTTTTGATTATTGCTTTTATCGGCTGGATGTATTTTTCCATTGGTCCTCATCTGCTTTCCTTGAACAATTATTTGGACAATAGATTGGTCGGAATAGAGTCGGAGATGGATAGGATTTCCCAAGAAATCGATAACACTCGCGAAGATTATCTCTCAAGCAGTTTTTATGAGGAGTCGTTAGGCGCTTTGAGTGTGGTCAATGAGAGGGTTAATCTTTTAGAGTCGAAGGTATCCGAATTGTCGAATCTGACAAACGATGGGACCGAAGGGAAAGACGAGCAACTAGAAGTATTAATCGTATTTGCTCTGCTTCAGAGCGCAGAAGCTGAGTTCAATTTCTTTGGTCGAAGCGAACAAAGTTTATTCTTGATACGCCAGGCGATGGAGAGCCTAAAGCGGACGGGGTTGCCAAAAAACAGCCCAGCTTTCAGAGAATTAGATCGCATTGAGGAATTGATTAAATCGACGGGGACTCCTGCCGTTTCGGCAATATACAAGCAATTATCTAAAATTACGGAAGCTCTTGTAGAAGAGATAAGAAAGAAACAGGGCGCTTTGGCAAGGGCTTTGAAACCTGAGATGCATACGAAAAGTATTTCAGAGGCGGTCTTTGATGAACTCAAACTACTTGCGTCGGTAAGGGTTGTCCCTGGCAAGTCCTCTAAGGAACTTCTAGCCGAATCGGGATTGATGGGAGAATTCTTTCAGACCAAAGAACTAGTATTCTTAGTGTCAAAAATTCAGAGAGAGGTTGCTGAGAATAGAATACATGAAGCTGGAAAGACGATTGATACCTTGTTAGTCATGCTAGAGGATTATCCAGGTGATCTATCAACAATTATCGAGCAAGTGAGGGAAGTTGAGAATCTCTTGTCGAACAATGAAAAAGTCAACTTTGGTCGGGCCCTCACTTTTATCAGCGAATTACTAACGAGAGGTCGATAAGATAAAAATTTATCTTCTGATTCTGTCTGTGGTGTTTGGCGCCTTTCTCGGCTCGATCGCCTTGAAAGACCCCGGAGTTGTTTTTATCGCTTTTGGCGGACTAAGTGTAACAACGAGTTTCGTTTTCTTCAGCGTCTTGATGTCTGCGATACTCTTTACGGTTTATTCTCTTTATAAAGTAATAAAGCGAATATTTCCTTAGTGGCTTTATATTTGAGGGTGGATAAGAGTTTTATTTCCGCATGGAATCGAAAAACTCGTTGTTTGTCTTAGTCTCTTTCAGCTTATCCAAAATAAACTCGATAGCAGCAATGTCGTCCATATCATGCAGAAGCTTTCGCAGAATCCAGACCCTCTGAAGCTCGTCTTCAGACATTAGAAGCTCTTCTCTTCGCGTTGCCGATCTTCTTATGTTAATCGCTGGGTATACCCTCTTTTCTGCTATTTTTCTCTCCAAATGGAGTTCCTGGTTACCAGTACCTTTGAACTCCTCATAGATAACTTCATCCATTTTTGAACCCGTATCTATGAGAGATGTGGCAACTAT
This sequence comes from K189A clade bacterium, assembly GCA_902631405.1. Taxonomy (GTDB): domain Bacteria; phylum Pseudomonadota; class Gammaproteobacteria; order Pseudomonadales; family Azotimanducaceae; genus UBA4421. The sequence continues at coordinate 14,993 of CACOYI010000009.1, forward strand.
TGTCAGGCTGCCACCTTCTTCTATGTTTCGTGCAGCCCCAAAGAAACGTTTGGGTCTCTCCAGAGCATTGGCATCGACCCCTCCGGTAAGCACCTTTCCTGATGAGGGAACAATCGTATTATACGCGCGAGCGAGTCGGGTCATCGAGTCTAAAAGGATGACCACATCTTTTTTGTGCTCGACGAGTCTTTTAGCTTTCTCAATGACCATTTCTGCAACTTGCACATGCCTCGCGGGCGGTTCATCAAAGGTAGATGCGACTACCTCTCCCCTCACTGAGCGTTGCATTTCTGTAACTTCCTCTGGTCTCTCATCAATGAGCAAAACAATTAGAACTGTTTCCGGATTATTCACAGAAATTGACTGAGCGATATTTTGTAGGACGAGAGTTTTACCTGCTTTTGGTGGGGAAACGATTATTGCTCTCTGTCCTTTTCCGATTGGTGCCACAAGATCAATAATTCTCGCCGTTAAATCTTCTGTGCTCCCGTTGCCTCTTTCAAGTTGAAGCCTATCGTCTGGAAATAAAGGAGTAAGATTCTCAAAAAGCACTTTATTGGTCTTGTTGTTAGCCTCGCTAGAGTTGATCTCATCAACCTTTAATAGGGCAAAGTATCGCTCTCCGTCTTTTGGCGGCCTTATTTTTCCGGCAATTGAATCACCAGTCCTTAAGTTGAATCGCCTAACTTGACTTGGCGACACATAAATGTCGTCGGGACCAGCGAGATAAGAGCTGTCGGGTGATCTAAGAAAGCCAAACCCATCCTGTAGAATCTCCAAAGTGCCCTCTCCGTAGATATCCTCGCCGCTTTTAGCTTGTTTTCTAACAATCGCAGCGATTACCTCTTGTTTTCTGGATCTTCCAACATTGTCTATCGACATTTCGCGTGCCATATCCATTAACTCGGAGACTGGCTTTTGTTTTAGCTCTGTGAGATGCATCGTCATACACTTTGACCTGAATTGGCTTATTGCTCGGGAGCCCAGAGCTGCGAAGGCTAGCCTTTTAAAAAGACTCTCTTGGTAGCAAGGGGTGAAAGATTATCGTCTGAAACCCCTCGACTCAAAAATTTATCGAGGAGAGCGAAAGATTTTAGAGAAAACAGGGCTTTCGTCAAGCCCCGTAGAGATCAGTAATAAACGGAAAGAAAATACCTAAATATTGTCATCAAGGAATGACTGCAACTGAGTCTTTGACAGTGCACCAACTTTGGTGGCCTCTACCTCGCCGTTTTTGAAGAGTATCAGTGTAGGTATACCTCTTATTCCATAGCGAGGGGGCGTCTCCTGGTTTTCGTCGATGTTCATTTTGCAAACTTTTATTTTCCCACCGTATTCTGATGCAACCTCTTCAAGAATAGGTGCGATCATTTTGCAAGGGCCGCACCATTCTGCCCAGTAGTCGACCAGAACGGGTTTATCAGATTGAAGGACATCTGTGTCAAAGCCCTCATCGCTTGTGTGTAATATGTTTTCGGCCATTTTGCGTCGCCTCTAGATATTTGTTGAAAGGTAATAATCACTGGGATATCGAGATATTAAAGGGCTACGCGGCCTAGTGAAAGCCCTACCTCGAGTTTTTATGCCGCAATAACCAGTCTTTTGCAAAATAAGTCAGAATGCCGTCAGCTCCTGCCCTTTTGAAACATAAAAGCGACTCGTCAATAACCTCAGGCGGTATATACGATTTTGAGATCGCAAGCTTTAACATGGAATACTCGCCGCTGACCTGATAGGCGAAAGTGGGGACTTTGAATTTATTCTTTACCTCTCTTATTACATCTAGATAAGGCATACCTGGTTTTACCATGACCATATCGGATCCTTCTTCGAGGTCCAATGCCACCTCATGCAAAGCCTCCATCATGTTGGCCGGATCCATTTGATAAGTTTTTTTATCCCCGCTACCAAGCTTCTTCATTGATCCTACGGCCTCTCGAAACGGGCCGTAATATGCCGAGGCGTATTTTGCTGAATAGGACATAATGCGCGTATTGATAAAGCTGCTCTCATCTAGAGCTGCTCTAATTGCGCCCACTCGCCCATCCATCATATCGGAGGGTGCAATAATATCTGAGCCAGCTTCCGCACAAACCTCGGCTTGCTTGCATAATGAGATGATTGTCTCATCATTAGCCACATATCCTGAAGAGTCCAAAACGCCATCCTGCCCATGGGTGGTATATGGATCTAAGGCAGCATCTGTAATTATACCCAGTTGCGGAAGCTTCTTTTTGATCTCTCTTACGGCTCTTGGGATTAGTCCTCTTGAATTGAATGCTTCCTCGCCATTCTCTGACCGCAAATTTTTTTCGACATTCGGGAACAATGCAACACAGACTAATCCGACCTCGCAGAGCTTCGAAAGTTCTTTTGTCGCTTCGTCTGTTGTCATCCTCTCGATGCCCGGCATGGAAGAGATGCGCTGCTTCCTCTTTTTCCCCTCAATCAAGAAAATAGGGTAGATTAAATCGGAGCTGATTAAATGGTTTTCAGAGACCATTTTCCTGATGAATGGCAGCTCTCTATTTCGTCTCAATCGTGTGCTTGGGAATTTCCTCACTGTGAACTCCAGATTACTTTTTTCAGAGAGGTCTGATTTAAGTCTCTAACAAAGCTAACTTATTTCCTTCGATCGACCCTTTTAAACTTTTTCTTAAGTTCGCCAATATTGCTTTTACGGGAAATCTAGCCTGCTTCGCTCTTTGTCAGCACTATCTCTGAGGAGGACGCACTGCCGGGCACACGGGGGGCCTTTCTCGGCGGCTTGCGTGATTCTTCTGTACCTCGGTTTTCTACCCAGGCTAAGACTTTCTTCCAGGACTTGTATTCCCTTTGTGCCGCTCTGGTATCTCCCATTTCAGCGATCCCGAGTCCGGCGTCCGCGGCTTCTTGGTAAATGGGGGAGTCTTTTAGTTCGGCAATTTTAGGGATATCAATGCATGCTAGAAAGTTCAGAAATCCATCTGAGGTATCGCGTCCCCCTATGTTTCTATTTTCCAGCAGGCCAACCGGTCTTGGTCTGGATCTATATAGTCGATGCGTTAACAGGCCCGTCAAAAATCTCTCAGTTGCTTTGATATCGAAAGATGAGCTCATTGCGGGGACGATAAACATGTCTGAAATCCGAATCAATCTTTCCAATTCACCGTCAGGTATCTTTCCAGCGGTAGCATCAATTATGATGAAAGGCGCCGATTCATACTTATATCTTTGAAAGGAAAGAGTTTCCTTTCCTGGCTTGTTGGAATTGCAGGCAACCGCCTTCAGTGGCTTGATTCGCGAGTTTTCCTCGCTGGCCGCCATTCTATTATGCGACCAGAGAATAGAGCTGCCTTGTATATCATAATCCCAGAGCACGACCTCCTCGCCTCGTACCTGCAGACTAACGGCAAGATTTGTGGCCACCGTCGTTTTACCGCAACCACCTTTGCTATTCGTGACTAGAATATGTGTACTCATGCTAATAAGAAACGCCCCAAGGCGTTTTTCCTGCATACGAACATCGTTCCCAAGGAGCTCATAAAGAGGTCATTTGGGGAAACGATAATAAATAACAGTCCCACTCGAACCAAGTACAAGCAGGGTCCTTCCTGGATGAAGCCTATCAGCAGAGGTGAGTTTGGACCACCGATATTTTGTTTGTCGGAATAGTTTCGGAAGACTAGTTCTCTACGATAACCCTTTCCGAATCTGCAAGACAGATATAAATAGTATCGCTGCAAAAAAAACACCCAACCAAGCAGGGATGCTTAGTCCAATGAAAGACCAGCTCACTTCAGCACAATTACCTGAGCCTGAAGTCATCGCAACAATCAGGTCCCAAACGGGGAAATTCTCCGCCATGTAGGTGAAGCCAGGTCCACAAGCCGGCACTTGATCAGCCGGTAGAGTTTGTAGCCAGAGTTGTCGCAGAGAAAAGCCTGTTCCAATGATCGCGCAAGCAGCGGTGAGGAGAGGATATATGCCCCAATTCGGATTGTGCATGATCCCCGCTAGTGCCACGACCCCACACGCGAATAGCCAGAACCTCTGCATCATGCACAACGCGCAGGGCTCCAGAGACAGCGCATGTTCCATAAATATCCCTACAGACAAAAGGGTGCCGGACAAAAAGAGCACCGATATTGCTAGGTCCATTGACGAGAAATCTCGCATCTTCAAGTTAAACACATTAGTTAATGTTGACTATTATTTTCCCAGTCGCAGTTCTCTTTGCAAGACAATTCAACGCATCGGAAAACTCTTCTAGCCGGAACTCTGCTCCAATCAGGGGGCTTATTTCCCCAGCCTTGTGCAAGTTTAGGATTTCTTCAAAATTATTAGAATTCTCCTTCGGGTATCTTGCACTGAAGGAGCCATAGAATACGCCAATGACCTGGCAGCTTTTTAGCAGGATGAGATTAGTTGGAACTTTGGGTATATCTCCACCTACGAAGCCGACGACGAGAACGCGACCGTACCAATTGATGCATCTCATGCATTGATCGAAGAGTTCTCCGCCAACGGGATCGTAAATAACATCCGCGCCTTTACCGTTCGTTATGTCCCTGACCTTGTCCTTTAGCTCCCCGTCTGCGTAATTGATTAGATGATCCGCCCCGGCGTCCTTAGCAACTTGAAGCTTCGTTTCGGTTGATGCAGCCGCTATGACTGTTGCCCCCATTGCCTTACCTAATTCGACAGCTGCCAGTCCCACCCCGCCCGCAGCGCCAAGGACTAACAGTGTCTCACCAGCTTTTAGATTGGCCCTCTGTTTTAACGCATAGTAAGAAGTGCCATAGGTGGTGCTAATTCCGGCGGCTGTTTGAAAATCTAAGTGATCTGGCTTTTTTTTCAGAACTTGATTCGGGACAGATATTTTTTCGGCAAAGCAACCATGACCAATGCTGCCAAACACCTCTTCTCCAACCTTGTAGTCTGAGACCTCGTCTCCGATTTTCTCTACGAGGCCGGAGAATTCACCACCAGGTGAAAAAGGAAATTCAGGCTTGAATTGATATTTTCCCTCGATCATAAGTATGTCAGGAAAGTTGATCGCACTAGCTATAACCTTCACTAAAACATCTGTGGGGCCAACCATGGGCTCATCTATTTCCTCAAGGCTAAGGGTCTCCGGTGTGCCAAAGTCTTTGCATAAGACAGCTTTCATTTCATTTTTAACCTCATCTCTTCGATCCAGGATATTAACGCGACCATAGCGCGCGTGACAGTTCCTTATAGTCAGTCACTAAAGGAGTCAAAAGCGTTCCAGTCAGCTGTGTGAACTATCATTTCATTAAGACAGCTTCGAAACGAAATGTCGCATTTTTTCATAGCGAAACTCATTGATTGGATCGAGGGATCAGAAAGTTCAGGCCTCCCCAACCTTCTCATGACACCAGAAATAGCGAGCTCAATATTGCCCCAATGCTGATATCCGGCTAAAAGATCTTTTTTTCGCATGAATGAAACTAATTCCTGATTTCTGTTAGGAATATAGGCATCAAATTTTGAAAGAGCACGGTACGAGTCGCTAGTGAGATCTTTTAAAGCTCTTTTTGACCAACACGCCCAGTTATTCGCCAAGAAGTGATCCGCCAAGATATCAAAATAGATTGGGGCGAAACGCCGAAGTTCCTTGGGATAAAAACCCCTAGTGGGCTTCACAGACTCGCTCTTGTTAGAGAGCGCGTCAATTCGTCTATGAAGAGTGATCCCGGCAACTAATTCTTTGGGCCAGGCCTGGTTAACTCTTCCTTTGTGAAAGTCACCTACTATTGCCCCTGCCAAGAGCCCGTCACGTTGCTCCGAACTGCATTTCCATTGGAAAGAAGCTCTGTCGGCCAGCATACAATGAGCCAAGAAATTCATCAGCGAGTCAGACAGCCACGTAGTCTGCGAGAAATTTATCAAAGGGAACTTCGGGTGACTGCTCAAGGTCTGTTTGAGTATTTAACGATCTCTTGACCTCTTTGTCGTAGATCTCTTGTTGTTTTTTTGAGAGCGGACTAGCCCTAAGTGTCTGAAGATGTTGGCTGGCCAAATCCAATGAAAAGTCGATAAAGGACCCATTCTTTCTTACGGAGTCGAGAAGCTGCGCAGAAAGTGTAATTTCGGGCTCCCTCGTTTGTGCGAATCTCTTTTGAAAAGAGCGACTATAAGCTCGAGTTTTATTTGCGCTGTCTAATATTTCTGCGGCTGCCGAACAGGCATCTAAAACATCCTTGGCGTACTCTTTAAGAAGGCAGGGCCTTCCGTCTTTACTAAGTCGTAGTTGTTCGTCTCTTCCCGTCTCCGCTACAAGCTTTTGGTTCTTATCGATTGAAGAACGTTCTTTGGGGCTATCTACAGGACTTTTAGAAATAGCGCAGGCTAGCAAAAACGTATCTATGAAGTAACAGGCCTCAGCGGAAATACCGCCGGCTTCAAAGGGATCAAGATCAATACATCGAACTTCGAGATACTCAATACCATTTTCGCGCAAAGCGTGTATAGGTCGTCGATTAGAGCTTGAAGTTCGTTTAGGTCTGATATTTGAGTAGAACTCGTTTTCAATTTGTAGGATCGCATCATTGAGTTGCTGATAATTTCCGTCGACTGATTTGAACCGTTGATAGGGCCCGTAGGTTTCTTTAAGTCCAGGAGTAAGGGCCTCACAGTAGGCTTCAATGGAGTTGTATGAAATATCAAGATTCTCTTGGGCTACACTAACATAGCCAACATCGCTCATACGAAGACATGTCGCGAATGGAAGCCCGAGTAACCCCCCGGCCATCTCCACCAGGGAAGAGGATTCTTTGTGATTAAAGGATAAGTCAGCTACGGGAGAGCCGCCGAATAAGTAGATAAGAAGCCACGAATATCTGCGGAAGTTTCTCATCATGCCTAGGTAAATCGAAGTTTTTGCAGGTTCGTCTATTATACCCAGTGTTTGCCAAAAACTTTCAGGAAAGGAGAAGTTGTAGTGAATGCCAGACACCATTTGCATGGTTTTCCCATATCGGTTGCCCAACCCCCGGCGATACACGGTTTTGGCAATGCCGGCATTTGATGAACCGTAAAGGCCTATAGGTATGTCCTCTGGATCCTTTGGAAGTATGCAGGGCATGCTGCAAGGCCAAATTGCTTCACCTGTAGCTAAGTTTTCCCAAACAAAACGGTGTATGTCATTTAACTCGTCCAGACATTCGACGGCTTTTGGGTAGACAGATGTAATGAGCTCGAGTTGCGCCTCGCTAAAATCGGTGGTGATCCAAGAGTGGGTTAAGGCCGAACCGAGGCCGGCTGGATGTGGCGTAAGCGAAAGATCACCGGAGCCGTTACAGCGCAGACTTTCCTTTTCAATGCCGCGATTGAGTTCGGCGACGCAGGATGGGTTGGCCTCTACTCTTGAAAAGATTTTCTTGTCTATTTTCAATTAAATAGAAGCCTGGTGATATGGCTATTCTGAATTTTCACGCCTGATTGGTATCCTTGCTGCAATCTAGGTTTATCAATGAGATATGTCTGCTTTTCTCGCAAATATTTTTGTTATTTGTTCACGATCATATTCATAACGTTTGTTGCAGAAAGAACAGTCTACTGAAAGTGTGCCTTCTTCCTCAATAATTTGGATGGCCTCTTTGTAACCGACCAGGATGACAGCGTCCTGACTCTTTTCACTTGAGCATCTGCAGCCGAATTTGATTTCTTTGGGCTCAAAGATTCTGTGTTGATGTTCATGGAACAATCTTCTGACTACTTCTGGGGCTGAAAGGGAAGTAAGCTCGTCATGCGTCACCGTTCCAGCCAATATGTTGAGGGTATTCCAAGTATCGTCAAAGTCATCATTAAGCGAACTTGTGTCTTCGTTGGTTGGTAATTTTTGTAAAAACAGACCCGCGCTTTTCCCGTTTGAACATGTAAGAACAAAGCTTGTGAGTAACTGCTCAGAAGACTTGAAATACGAACTAAGACTTTGGGCAAGGCCTTCTTTTTTGAGCTCAATTATTCCTTGGTAAGGCTGCATTTGCTTATCACTTTTGGGTAAAAGCGATATTGCTAGCTGATTGCCTGAAATCAAAGAAATACCAACTGACTCTCCCTCAGATGATTTGACCTTTTCATTATCTATAGCCAAACCCCTTATGAAATTGCCTCCATGACATTCGGCAACGAGTTTAGAAATTTTCCCTTGGCCCTGAGCCTGAAGAGTAACTGATCCATCGAATTTTAAACTGTCTGCCACCAAAGATACGGCAGCCAGAGCCTCGCCCAAAAGATTTAATCCCTCGACCGTGAGATCTTGATATTGCACGGCTTCCGCGTAGCTTCTAGTTAGTTGCACGATTCGTCCCCGGATCGGGGTATTGGAGAAAACAAACTGGTGCAACAGATCCATATTTTCCAGCTCGACTCAGAAGGAATCTTCAGATGGGAGATAGCTAGTCTTCTTTAGATCTCGTAGCGCCTGTCTATCGTGCTTTCCCGGCCTTCTATTTGGTATTTTCAAGCCAGCCCTTTCCATCTTGCGTTGGGCAACAATTTTTTCTCGGAGCTCTACACTTTCGTCAGTCTCCCGGTAAAGTCCCTGGGCTATGGAGGCTGATTCGCGTCTAGACGATAGAGCATTAACAATTACAGACACTTGAGAGTTCGACTGACTGATCTTTATTTCGTCACCAAGACTGACAAATTTAGAAGGCTTAGTCTTGTTGCCATTGAGTCTGATTTTGCCGCCATCGATGGCTGTTTTAGCAAGACTTCTTGTCTTGAAGAAACGAGCGGCCCACAACCACAGGTCTAATCTCGTATCCTGACTTCCTTTATTCTTCACGTGAAAAGTTCAGCGAAGTTATTAATTCCAATGAACTTCGATGAACGACGAGGTTTTTTTTGAGAGTCTGGCGTTTCAACGAATCTAAGATGCTCAATACCATACGAGGCTGCCGCTTCGAGAACTTTCTCGTTATCGTCGACCATCAAAGTGCTTGATCCCTCAAAACCAGTAGCGCTTTGAACTGCTGACCAGAAAGCTCGTTCCTCCTTCGGGGCTTGAAAGTCCTGACTGGAGAAAACCCCTTTCACTTTGCTAGTCAGCTTAAGTTTCCTGTCTTTTATCCCAAACGATTTTCGGTCCGCGTTGGTCGCTATAAAGGTGGCTTTCTTAGCGCTGATTTCGGACAAAAACCACTCGGCATCTTTTCTAAAAGCAATTTTTCCTTGCTGCAGTTTATGGAGTTTTTCGATATCTATTTTGGTGAACGAAGACCAATAGTCAAAGCTGTAAAACTCTATTTTGGCCCTTACTTTTCGCATGTGGGCGTGTAAATTTGAGCGCGACTCGCTCAACGAGAGGTTATGTTTTGTAGCGAATGCCTCTGGAAGAGAGTTATCCCAAACTGAATTGTCGAAGTGAAGATCGAGTAGTGTTCCATCAACATCCAGCAATACAGTTTTTATATCGTTCCACCTGCAAATCGCAGACATTTTGTTCCCAACCTTTTATCTTGTAAAAAATATTGAAATTGGCTCTCGTTCGAACACAGATGGAGCCGTCTTCAGAATTTTATCAAAGACGCTAGTATTGGACGATATCTAGCGAGAAACTTATTTTGAAATTACCAGAAATTCTAAACAGGAAGACCGTCGCCCGCTCCAGGCTTTTCAAGATAGAAACGCTTGATCTGTTATTCAGTAATGGGGTGGAGCGGACCTACGAAAGGTTACCTGCAGGATCAAGGCAAGGCGTAATTGTAGTCGCGGTCAACGACAAAGATGAGCTTCTATTGACGAGAGAGTATGCGGCTGGCTTTCATGAATATCAGTTGTCGTTACCCAAAGGCGCTATTGATGATAGCGAAAGTGCTATGGCGGCAGGAGCGAGAGAACTTGCAGAAGAGGTCGGTTTTGGGGCAAATAATGTAGAGTTCGTTAAGACGCTGACGGTCGCACCGGGCCACATGGGTTATGAAATTAGCGTTGTGTTTGCAACGGACTTATACCCAAATGAACTAGAGGGAGACGAGCCAGAGCCCATCGAACTCATTAAGTGGCCAATTAGCGAGCTGGATACCCTGATTGAGTCTGATGATTTTAGGGAGGGGAGAGCGATAGCTGCACTTGCTCTCTGCAAGTCGCGCATCGAGCGCATCCAATCGAGAAGCCCAGGTTAAGCAGAGGATTTATTATGGATAATTTCGTGCTCCCAACTAATTTGGAGGAAAGACTAATCACCCTTGCAAGAGACGCTAGTTCGGCCATCTTGGATATATACAATACGGATTTCGATGTAGAAACAAAAACAGATTCTTCTCCTCTAACCTTAGCTGACATGGCCGCTCATCAGATCATAGTCAAGGGCTTAAGCGAATTAACACCGGATATTCCAATTATTTCTGAGGAATCTGTCTTGCCGGAATTCTCAGAGCGCTCGAAATGGCCGACCTACTGGTTAGTGGACCCCTTAGACGGAACAAAAGAATTCGTTAATCGAAATGGAGAGTTCACAGTAAACATTGCCTTGATAAACGGAAATGCACCTCATGTTGGTGTTGTATGTGTGCCCGTACAGGGTCGGACCTATGTAGGAAATACGTCGACAATGGAAGCGAGGATATATAGCGCCGATGATGAAAGACACGCTAAGTCTCGGAGATTTTCAGAGAAGCCCAACGAGATAAAGGTGGTAGCGAGCCGAAGTCACGTTAGTGATGAATTACGCGCTTATTTGGCATCGCTAGACGAGGTCTTCTCGGGTGTAGAGACGATTTCTATGGGAAGTTCATTGAAATTATGCGCTCTAGCAGATGCCGAGGCAGATCTTTATCCTCGTCTTGGGCCGACTAGTGAGTGGGACATTGCAGCGGCTCATGCAGTTTTGGTTGCCGCGGGAGGGCAAATTTATGTTAGGGACGGTTCACCGCTTTCATACAATATGAAAGAAAATATACTTAACCCCGATTTCATTGCGGTTGGTGATGCCTCTTTCCCGTGGGCGGCAAATCTACCAGTTTTCCCTGAGGGCTAAGAAGTGTTTCTTAAGAGGAAAGTTGGCCTCGCTAGCCGGCCTGTATTCTGTGCAAATTGCCCTGCCGAGGAAATTAACACCAAGGTGTCCAGCTCCGGCCAGCGAGGTGAAGAAGCATACGGAAAACGAAAGACAAAAAGAAGTGGTTTTCGTCTCGGACGAACTTTTGTCTTACATAATTCTATCAATGTCAGTAAGTTAGCTTGCCAGGTTCCATTATATTTTCATTTTGTTGCTATTTTCATAGAAATTCGGAAGAAGTTATGAAAGAAACACTCGAAACATTAATTTCCGGTGTGGCCACCGTTTCATCCGATATTGAGCAGTATTCAGATTGGGCGGAATATAACAGGAGATTACACCAGGATTCATTTTCAGCCATTGTCAGAGCCAAAGTACCTCGACTCTTTCTCCCAGAGAGCCTGGGAGGACTGGAGGTGGATCCCGTTACTTGTGCGAGGGTGTGTGAGGAAATCGCCTTGATCGACAGCGCAGCTGCTTGGCATGTCATGGTGTTCAATGCAGCGAAATTGATGGCATCTACCTGGCCGACTGAGTTGGTAGAAAGCCTATGGTTAGGCAATCCTGATCAGTTGGTCGCGGCCAGTGGCTACGTGCCTTTGACTCTCCAGGCAACAAACGGTGGCTACTCAGTAAGTGGTACCCAGCGTTTTGTCAGCGGAGGGCACTTTGCTCAGTTCCTGCTTTCGCCCGCCTTTTTAGGAGGTGAGTTGGGCATGGTGGTTGTTCCGGTGGATCACTGCGAGATCGAAGATAACTGGCACACCCTTGGTATGAGGGGTTCTGGAAGTGTAGATGTTCACGTGAGAGACGTTGAGATACCCGCCCTGAACTTCATAAGGACTACAAGCCAGCCTATCGCGAACGAGCACTGCGAAGGAGACCTGTACCGTTGTCCCTCGAGAATCGTTTTTGCAACCTATGTGCCGGTAGCCCTCGCGCTCGCGAAAAAGGCGATTGGATTTCTGAGTGAGCTTGTTGAAGACAAAATATCGGTTGGTTCTGGCGCGAAAGTAAGAGATAAAAATGTCGCTCAGATCCACTTTGGAAGGGCGATGGCAAAGCATCGCGCCAGCTATTCTCTTTTTTACGAGGAATTGGAGAAAACATGGGCAAGAGCTAAAGAGGGACTTACCGCCACTGATTCGGAACGAGCAGACCTTTATCTGGCTGGAACTCATGCGGTACAGGAGTCTGCGGAGGTTGTGCGTCACCTGGAAAGCATCGCGGCAACAACGGTCACCATGAGAAGCCATCCACTTGAACGAATTCATCGAGATATTGAAACACTACGACATCATGGTTTCGTTAACGAATCTCGGTACGCGAGCGTTGCTCAAATATATTGGGGGGCGGAATTGGACTATCCCCCCTTATTAAGATGAATTTCGTCAATCCGGTTGTTTAGTTCATGCTGCGATTTGTTCTTCACCATATTCGTTTTCAAAACTGGGATGCTTCCTGGAATTTTTTGGTGGAATTGAAAAAAGAGCGAATATTTGGGGGGTTTGGAGGGGAGTATTTGGCCTTTCCTCTCGGGAGTGCATAGTAATTTGCCCCGAGGGAGATTCCGACCAATCTTTTGTTGCGCCGGATGGAACAGAAATTATAAAAAGCGTAAATCTCTCTTCAACCGCTAGGCCGCAGAGCTCAGCGCCACTCACCCAATCTGGCCTTTATGTATTCCGCACATTTGAAATCGACAGAGAAAATATTGAAGCGGCGGTCGATTTATCGACGCGAGGTTGGTTATATTTCGAAGACCAACCCGATTTTGCCGCTCAGCCTATTGCTTTGTTCGAAGTTGCTTTAAAAACTTCGTGCTACTTGCTGTTGATTACATGGTACCGGGATTTCAGGTCATGGGAGCGATCTAGAGAACCGGATCCCGAAGCCACCAAAAATTTTGTGGCCAGACAAAAACTAACGCATTCGACCCTCGCAATTGCTACAAGATTATGGGAAGAATAATCGCGTGGATTCCAATTTAAGCGATCGAGAGAAATGGGATAAACGATACTTAGGTGGGTCATACGCTGATCGATCTTGGCCAAGCGCCTACCTCGAGGCGCTGCTGTCCCTGAGCGACTCATTGCCCAAAGGAGGAAGGGCCCTGGACTTAGCCTGTGGTAGGGGCCGAAATTCCATTTTCTTAGCTCGCAATAATTTTCTTGTAGATGCGATAGACATATCTCCAGTAGCCCTCAGATATGCTGTTCAAGAGTCGATTAAATCTAATCTCTCGATTAACTGGGTGCTAGCCGATTTGATGGAAAAGAAGCCGCCAATGCGAGGGCAAATAACTGCATCCTACGATCTGATTGTCATGTTTCGATTTGTGTCGAACGATTTGTTGGAATCACTGGTTAGTATGCTTGCTCCCAACGGAGTGCTGATTTCGGAGCAGCACTTGGTCAAGTCTCAAAAAGACGAAACAGACCGAATTGTTGGCCCGAGTAGCAATCGATTTAGAGTCGAGAAGGGTTCTTTAAAGCACACCATCTTGAAAGCATGCCCTTCGGTTGACATTGTTGATGAATTTGAGGGTTTGGTTCAGGATCCAGATAGAGAGGTTGCACAAGTCTCGCGTATTTGTGTAGCGAGGAGGGTTTAATGAATTCGATTCCAGTAATTAGCTTGCATGACTATCACACGAGAGGATTATCGGGTGTCGATTGCGATGCACTCGCGCACGCCTGCAAGGATCATGGGTTCTTTATTGTCGAGCAGCATGGCGGTGAAAGTGCCGTCGATAATGCACTCAAACAAGCTAGAGAATTTTTTGCCTTACCTAAAGCCCAGAAAAAAGAAGTGCAGAGAGGCGAGAAAAATCCGCTCGGTTATTTTGACAGGGAACTAACTAAACGTAGAAGGGATCAAAAGGAAGTGTTTGATTTTAAGACGTCTGGAAAGTTGTCTGCAGATCCAATGAGACTGACACCCTGGCCGACATCTTTGCCCGGCTTCAAGCCAGCGCTGACAGATTTTTTTTCAACGTTTGAGGGTTTAGCTGAAGAAATTATGCGTCTTATGCTTGTCTCTCTTGGTTTTTCAGTTGAGGCGAGTCGGGTAATGTCAGAGGAGAATTTTGGAGAATTACACACGAGTGCTGCACGACTTAACTACTATCCAATTAACGATCCACTTTCTGAGGACGAAGTAGAGGGCGTGACGCCGCTTGGGGACATGGCGTTGCACCATCACACCGATCCTGGCGCCATAACGCTATTGATTCAGGACGACGCCGGTGGCTTGCAAGCCTTCTCAAATTCGTTGGGTTGGGTTGATGTGCCCCCCAGCGAGAACTCGATCGTAGTAAATGTAGGAGACGTGATGCAGGTTTGGACGAACGACGAATGCGTTGCCGGGGTCCACCGGGTAGTCCCTGTTGAACGAGACAAGGGTCGATACAGCTTGCCCTTTTTTTATCAACCAAGAATAGATTCAGTAGTGGAGCCGTGGCCTATGAAAGATAAAAAGGCTTTGTATACGTCCTTCACTTGGAGAGACTATATAACGGGTCGAGTAACAGATAACTTTGCGGACTACGGGGTTGATGACATACAAATATCTAAATATCGGATCAATAGTTAGAACCTATGCGTAGAAGCTAGTTCAGTTGCGAAGCGCATAAAAAGGAAATCTACGAAAAGGAGTAAAACGATGAAAAGTTATTTTTTCAATCAGCTTGGTGCATTTGTTCTGTTATTAAGCGCTACGGGTTATCTCAGCGCTGAATTAGAAACCTTTGATATAGACCCAACCCACACTTATCCAACGTTCGAGGCAGATCATATGGGTGGTTTGTCTCTCTGGCGAGGCAAGATAAATTCCTCAACAGGAGTAATCAAGTTTGATGGCGAGGCTCAATCGGGGTCAGTAGATGTTCTTATGGACATGACTACCATCGACTTTGGTCTAGACGAGATGAATGAGCATGCGATGAGCGACGATATGTTTGATGTCGAGAATTATCCGACAGCTCGCTACGTGGGAGACTTAGTGTTTGAAAATGGAGAGCCTAGCGAAGTGTCAGGCAAGCTAACCCTTCATGGTGTGACCAAACCGGTTTCTCTAAAAATAAACAGCTTTAAGTGTATGTTTCACCCCATGAAGCTCAAAAAAGCCTGCGGGGCCGATGCAGAAGGTAATCTTAAGCGAGACGATTTCGGCGTCGATTATGCAAAGACGTTTGGCTTCAATATGGATGTGAAACTTAGAATAAGTGTCGAAGGCTTGAAATCTAATTGACTACTCTCGAGGACGCACGCTTCATAGGCTCTTCAATCGGTAGCGTTTGAAAATACAATACAACCAGACGCACCGAACATACCGCCTACGCCGAGACAAACTGAGACCTCAGCATTGCTGACTTGTGCGGGAGCTGTTCCTCTCATTTGCCTTACGCTTTCTTGGAGGGCATACATCCCGTACATGCCAGAGTGCATGTAGGACAATCCTCCTCCGTTGGTATTCATTGGCAATTTGCCACCGGGAGCCGTGTTTTGCTCCCAAATAAAATCTGGCGCCTCTCCGGGTTTACAGAATCCAAGGTCTTCCAGGCCATAAATTGGCAGATGAGCGAAAGCATCGTACACCATTAAGTGATCAACATCCGAGTGTTTCACACCGGCCTGCTGCATTGCAGCCGGTCCAGCTACTCTAAATGCCCTCGAGCTCGTGAGGTCTTCCATCTGGCTGATCATCGGTGTTTCAACGCTCTCGCCACAACCCAGAATGAAGACAGGCTTTTGTGGAAAATCCTTTGCCCGATTATTCAAGGTAAGAATTAGAGCCCCGCCGCCGTCAGTCACTAAGCAGCACTCCAAGAGGTGAAATGGATAAGCAATGAGCTTTGATTCGAGTACATCATCCACCGTTATCAGGTCTCGAAAGCTAGCCCTTGGATTTTTAGAGGCCCACTCGCGTTGAACAACTGCCACCATGGCTAGCTGCTCATGACTCATTCCATAGGTCTTCATGTATCGCAGTACAGGAAGTGTAAATAATGTTGGAGGGCCCATAGGACCAAAAGGAGCCTCGAATTGTCCTTGAAGCGAGGCTGGTGCGCGACCAAAGCCATCTCTCCCAATACCAGATCGACCGCTCTCTCCGTGCGTAATCAGAACGGTTGTGCACTGACCTGTGACAAGAGCAGCAACAGCATGCCTCACGTGAAGCATGAAGGAGCAACCGCCTACTGCAGTGCCGTCGACCCAAGTCGGTGTAATTCCTAGATAATGTGCGAGATCTGTCGGGCGGCTCCCCGCGGTCGCCAGCCCATCAATATCCTTTGCTGAAATTCCAGCATCCTGGAGAGCGTTGAGCGCGGCGTCTGCGTGCAGCTGTATTTGACTCATACCCGGAACTTTTCCAAGCTCGGTCGTTTCAGCGGCGCCTACAACAGCAACGCCGGTCATATTTTGTCTCTCTCGCGCCTGAAAAATGGCAGCGTAATCTCGTCATTAATCTTTTGAAAAACGACCTCGAGGGCCATGTCCAAGTCAAGTTGCTCGGGTGTTTGTTCGCACTCCACTATGTTAGTCATCATCCTTGGTCCCTCCTCAAGTTTGACTAACGCTATAGCGTAGGGTCCATTAAAGGCTGGATGGGGGCGGTGGCTGATTACGTAGCTATCGAGAGTAGCTTTCCCTGATGCCTGAAATACACCGATATTGCGGGAGCTACAGCAGGGGCAGAATGGACGTGGTGGGAAATAGACCTCAGCACATTCATTGCATCGCTGCAGCCTGAGTTCGTTCTCCCTCGTGCCATCCCAGAAATGTTGTGTCTCCGGTGTAGGGACCGGTAGCTGGCGAATGTTACCTGACAAAGAATACACTTAAAAAAAAAGCAGTATGAATGATAGAGTTTCGAAGTCCAGTATCCGCGTGATTGGAGAGGTCGATTATGGAAGTTCACGGCAGATGTCATTGTGGTCAGATTGAGTTTGTTACGCAGTCGGAACCTCGTTCCGTAATATGTCATTGCACCGATTGCCAGATCATGTCTGGAGGACCCTATCGCGCCATTACTCAGACCTCAGAGGATGACTTTCGATTAACGAAAGGTGTCCTCAAGAAGTACTACAAGACTGGTGACAGCGGTAACAAGAGGGAATTGGCTTTTTGTGGGGATTGCGGGTCCCATATTTATGCTACGTCAGCTCTTGAAGATGGATCATCAGCGCCGAGATTTTTTGGAATTCGGGTTGGAGTTTTACGAGAAATGGAAAAGTTAAAACCGATAGCTCAGGTTTGGACTGACTCAAAGGTGAGTTGGATAAACGAATTCGATACTTTGCCCGGCACGCCGCAACAATAGGAGGAGCAGGATGCCGATCCTTTTTAGTTTTAGACGTTGTCCCTACGCAATAAGAGCGAGACTGGCTCTAGCGGAGTGCAGAATACCCGTAACCTTGAGGGAAGTATCTCTCAAGAACAAGCCTCCCGAATTATTGCGGTGCTCGAAGAAAGGAACGGTTCCGGTATTAGTTACCGATTTAGGTCAGGTTATCGACGAAAGTACTGACATCATGATTTGGGCTGTCGAGCAAAAGTTCGGTCGGGGTAGTTCTCTTGTGGAAGAGAGAGCGGGTAGTCTGGCCTGGGTGGGTCGCTTCGACGATGAGTTCAAGCCTTCGCTTGATAAGTACAAATACCATCGCACTACTGATGAAAAGTCGAGAGAATACTATAGAGACAGGAATCTTGGATGGTTGTCTGCTATCAATGATCGAATTCCCGCGTGGGTCGATCGTCGATCAGATTCCTTGAGCCTTGAAGAAATGGCTCTTTTGCCTTTTATTCGTCAGTACGCCGCAGTTGATCCGCTATGGTTTCAGTCGTTACCGTATTCTTGGCTTTCGGATTGGCTGGATCAGTGGATAAGAGATCCTATGTTTATGGGAGTTATGAAAAAATATCCCTTCTGGGACGAAGGGAGCGAGGGAATTGATTGGCGGCCCTGGGCTGCCTGAGGAGAGAAGAAATGCAACAATGGCTGATAGGAGTTGTGGTGAGTCTGTTTATTGTGACAGTCTCGGCAGGCGTCGCTCTGTTGGGCGGCGATGGAGGGCAACAATTCAGAGGGTTATCTGTATTTGTTTGGTGTGGGATTTTTGCGTTTGCAGTTCAGTGGATATTATTCATTCACGCTTGGTCCATTCGCAGTGAAAAGTATTTTGATCTAGCAGGTAGTTTGACTTACGTCACCGTCTTTCTTTCGGCACTGCTCCTAGTTGGTCGCTTGGACCTTCGCTCAGTATTAATCGTACTGCTCGTTCTAGTTTGGGCTTTACGATTGGGCCCCTTTTTATACTCTCGTATCAGGGCAGCGGGACACGATAAACGTTTCGTTTCGATACGTAATTCTTTCCCTACTTTTTTCATGACTTGGACTTTGCAGGGCGGTTGGGTCTATCTCACTGGATGCGCCGGCTTGGCGGCAGTGACTTCGGGTGTTTCTGTGGGTCCGGACTGGACATTATATTTAGGCTTTAGCCTCTGGTGTTTTGGTTTCATCGTTGAGGTTGTTTCTGATCGCCAAAAGACCGCATTTCGAGCAATAGAAGAGAATTCAGATCGGTTCATATCGACCGGACTTTGGGCGTGGTCCCGTCATCCAAATTATTTTGGTGAGATCGTGCTGTGGTTGGGGATCGCGATAATAGCTTTTCCTGTGCTTCAGGGTTTACAGATCTTCACCATGTTGGCTCCGCTATGGGTCATTCTACAGATGACGGTGATTAGCGGCACACGGATGTTAGAGCCCCGCGCAGACAAAAAATGGGGTAAAGACGAAGATTATCAGACCTACAAGAAAAGAACCCCATTACTGATGTTGTGGCCACCCAGACGATGAGCGATTTCGATAGGAAGTTGGACAGAGACTGGTCCGCGCCGATCAGGTACCCCGATCCAGCTGTTGAGGTGTTAGACAAACGGTTTGCTGAGTGTCTCGTCGGTAATGCTTCTCTGGAGCGGCTTTGGACTGGCGGTAGGTGGAACGAGGGACCAGTTTGGTTTGGAGACCAGCGTTCTTTGATATGGAGCGATATACCTAATAATCGAATGCTTTGCTGGAGCGAATCAGACGAAAGCGTGAGGGTTTTTCGGAGTCCATCTGAGTTCTCAAATGGCAACACGAGAGATCGCGAGGGGCGATTAATTACTTGCGAACACGGCACTCGTCGGGTCACGAGGACGGAGCGCAGCGGTGTGATAACGACGCTGATAGATAAATTTGAAGATAAAAGACTAAACGCGCCCAATGACGTTGTTGTGCATCCTGATGGGGGAGTTTGGTTCACAGATCCCGGATATGGGGCACTTGGACACTATGAAGGACACCTGGGGGATTTAGAACTGCCGACACGAGTCTACCGATTGGATCCTGAGAAAGGCTCTGCTTCGGTTGTTGATGAGTCTTTAGAGAAGCCTAACGGTCTAGCATTTTCCCCCGACTTCAAGACACTTTACGTTAGTGATACAGGTGCCTCCCACAAAGACGGGCACCCCAGGCAGATTCATGCATTTGATGTTTCTACTAAAAATGAAGTGTCGGGGCATCGGGTTTTTTGTGATCTTGGGCCAGCTATGCCTGATGGTTTTCGACTGGACCTTGCTGGAAACGTTTGGACTAGTGCAGGTTGGGCAGGACCGGAGCATGATGGCGTTCAGATTTTTGCTTCGGACGGCACCAAGATCGGAGCAATACATTTGCCTGAAGGAGTATCTAACCTGTGCTTCGGTGGAATTAAACGGAACAGATTGTTCATCACTGGTGGGCAATCTATTTTTAGTCTTTATGTTGCTGTCCAGGGTATGCCTTACCTTTAGATAAAGCTGCCGCTCCTTAATTTATTATTGCCACGCAGCGTGTCCAACCGGCCGAAGCTCCCTCTATCTTGACGGGAAAACAGGCCACGATAAAACCGTCTGCTGGGATTTTCTCCAGATTGTGGAGTTTTTCCATCTGCCAATACGGAATTTCTCTGCCGGCTTTGTGTCCTTCCCATATGATCGACGGATCTTTTGTCTCGAGCCATTTTTTTGCCGTCAGATTAAATGGAGGGTCCCAAGACCAGCCATCGGTTCCAACCACCTTGACGCCCCGGCTTGTGAGATAGAGGGTTGCCTCTCTCCCCATCCCGCAACCCGCGTCTACATATCCTGGTTCACCGAAGATAGAACCAGCCCTTGTGTTCACCAAAATAATGTCTAGGGGTTTCAGTTTATGGTCAATTCTGTCGAGCTCTCTTTCGATGTCCTCCGCGGTAACGAGATAGCCGTCCTCAAAATGTCGGAAGTCCAACTTGACGCCCGGTTGAAAGCAATATTCAAGCGGCGTCTCATCAATGGTGGGTGATTTGTCCCTCCCATAGTTGGTTGTTGAATGGAAATGCCATGGGGCGTCCATATGAGTGCCATTGTGGGTAGACAGCTTTACGCTCTCTACGGCCCAGCCTTCTTCGTCTGGTAAATCTTCTGGCTTTAGTCCAGGAAAGAAATGTTCGAGCCCTGAGGCCGTTGCCGAGTGATCAATGTAAGTCACCTCCGGACTGCCGCCGGGGTGGTCCGTGTGAACGTTGTTTTTTATGGAGACCGATAAATCAATGAATGTAGGCATATTCTTTTCTAATCAGTTAGGGATTTGGAACCGGCGAATTGCAATACGACGGAAATCAATTGGGTGCGATTCGCTTTGAATTGCTATAAAGCCCTGTGAAATGTTTTTATTATCTTTCTTATAGTTGGTAAGAAATGGGTTCTTATAGCGCATCACCAATTTATTTCTTAACCAGTGTTGGATTTCTTCGCCCGCATTCACTTTGACTAGAACTTGGACCCACTGATCTTCAAGGTAAGTCTCGCTCAGGGAGTAGGTACAATGCGTTGCTAACTTTTTATTCTGATATATGACCTCTGTCCCAGGAGTACAAAGGTTCGCTGTGGGACGGGGTTGGTCAGGTTTGATACCCCCAAGAAGCTGTACCTCAAGTGAGTCTGGAAAGTCTTGCTCTATCTGCATGCTCTGTGGAGATTGCGAATGAATCATGACACCACTGTTTCTCACAGCCCATTGGGGGCCACCTTCGAGCTGCTTCCCGACGAATCGATATTCAATCAACAGATCGTATTTACTTACAGGGGTTGAGAAAAAAAGGTGTCCAAATTGATTGTTAAAAGCTGAATAACCGTCGTATCGAACTTTTAGTAGCCCCTCCTCTACGCGGAAAGTCTCTCTCTCATCTGCGCCCAGAGGGTAGCCTTTTATTTTTGGTTTCCAACCGTCAAGATTTCTGCCGTTGAAGAGTTCTACCCATTCACTGGTCATCTCCCATTTTCGTAGGTTTTCAGCGTGACCGTCTGCGGCTTCTGTAAGCGCAAAAAAAAAGGGTAAGACGGAGACGAGAAATAGTTGCATACCTTTCAATTTGAAAAGGTTCCTAGCCATTATTTATTGCACTGCGCCTTTTTTCTGGAGGCGAGCTATTTCCTCTTGAGAGTATCCTATCTCCTCCAATATTTCCTGAGTGTGCTCACCAAGGCTTGGCGCTCTGCGATGCGGAGCTCTTGGCAAACCCTCGATATTAAGCGGGTGCTTAATGAGGTTTTTCATCCCCATAGTGGCGTCGCTTGGAGTCTCTATCATCCCGTTTGCGACCAGCTGCTCATCACTTTCGAGGTCCTCTACCCTAACGATGAGATAAGCGGGAACATCATGTTCTTCAAAAATTCGAATCCAATCTGTAGCGTCTTTTTGGCCAATTCTCTCTTGTATTTCATCCCCCAGGGCCTCTCGATTGGGCCATAGGTCTTCCATTGTTGCGAAGCGGGAATCGGACAGAAGTTCTGTGGCATCGATGGCTACAAGCAGCATCGCTAGGAGCTCCTCGTTTCTTATCATGTTGAGTTGAAGCCATCTATTGTCTCGCGTTCTGTAGGGCCTGAATGTCGCGCTATAAATCAGGCTATTTTCTCGATAGGTTTTCATGTCACCGCCGGTTAAGGCACCCTGAGCCACGCCTGCGGCGGACCACAGGCCATTTGCTAAAAGCGAAGTATGAACTAAGCCTCCCTTGCCCGTTCTCTCTCTTCTTAAGAGTGCCGTGACAATCGAGGCGTACAAGGCTACCCCGGTAGGGTGATCCCCCATCCCAGGGAGTCCTTGGGAGGGCATCTTGTCTGGATTACGCATCAGGTCCATGAGCCCGCTTCTACCCCAATACGCCACCTGATCAAAACCCTTTGTCGCCCTATCTGGACCTTTTTCGCCGTATGCGGAAAGTGAGGCGTAGATCATTTTTGGATTCAGTGCCGACAATTGCTCGTACGTGATTTTGAGAGAGGAGCGAACTTGAAAAGGCTGATTGGTAATGAAGACATCGCAACCGACGACTAAATCTCGAAGAATTTTTAGAGCTTCCTCATCTTTCAGATTTAGGGATAGAACCCTCTTGTTTCTCCCATCGAGATTCCAAAACCAATCGCTCCCAGCTTCTGGAGCGGTTGGTACGTGGGAGAGCATCCGCAGCATATCACCCTCGCCGGGCTGTTCGACCTTTATGACATCGGCTCCAAAATCGGCCAGCATCATGGCGGCGGTCGGAGCGGCTATCACCGTCGCACAATCGATGACTCGCAGACCTTTAAAGAGATAGTCGTCCATAATTCTAACTAACTGTTAAGAAGTATTTTTGTACGAAGCTCATCTGCCATCAAAGTTCGGTTTTCTGCGCTCTATAAAGGATCTCATACCCTCCTTGGCATCTTCTGAACCGAGAGTCGTCTCTCTCATTGTCGGTATCTCTTTGAATGCCGCTTCCTCCCCGTCCTCCAAAAATACTTGCGCTGCTCTTTTTATCTCTTTTAATGCCAGTGGAGAGCATTCGCATATTTCTTCGGCAATCTCCAATGCTCTCGACAATTGATGTCCAACCGGTACAACTTCTTGGACAAACCCAAGATCCTTTGCACGTGTCGCGTCGAATTCATCCGCTCTAAGGAGGTGATACATCGCGTTTCCCCATCCCGCTCGTTGCACGTAACGCACATGGGCGCCCCCAAAAACCGCAAGACCTCGCTTGGGTTCGAGTTGACAAAATCGACAATCTTCGGAGGCAACGACTATATCTGAGGCGAGCATCATTTCGATACCTATCGTATAGGTAATACCTTGGACCGCCATGATCAACGGCTTGCTGCACTTTTTTCTGATCCCAAAAACGTCCGGGTGTTCGTCCGAATTTTTAGTTGGCTTAGCATCTGGACCGAAAAATTTGGGCAGGTCCAGGCCAGCAGTAGTGTGCTCACCCTTGAAGGCTATGATGCCTACCCACAAATCTTCCTGTCGTTCTAACTCAAATAGAGCGTTTTCAATGCTCTTGAACATTGTTGGTGTGAAACCGTTCATTTTCGCAGACCTGTCTACTTCAATTAGCAGTGCATGCCCTTCAATTTGGCTAGATACATCGCCTTCGTCGTTCAGCATACTCACTCCTGGAAAAAGGAACATCCCCTAGCATAACGAACTTGTTGCTTTATTTAATATCTAGAACTGTGTTTTATTGCTCTTTATTGGAAGTCGTCTTTCGGAGATTGTTAGCTGTAGTTACATTTTCTCCTGCCAGCGGGCTTTGGTAGTGCGCATATCTGAGTGGTCACGAGCGTTTTAAGGTGAAATACATTAGGAGATGGAACATAGGTATTTACTGTAAAGGCTCTCTTTTTTTCAAAATAAAATGGAAGAGCGCTTTCCAAGGGGGCTTTGGGGTGCCTTTTAAAGAAGTTTGAAATAAAAGAAGCATTCCCAGCGAAGCTAGCTCGGCAACAGATGCTCTGTCGCCGTAACAACCCTTAAAAGGCCGTCTTCGAAGAGAAAGCTAGAGCCTAAACGAGCCTCTATACATTGGATGCTTTTCGGACTCTTTATTTTCTCCAAAAAGGTTCGGTAGCAGTTTTCTCGTTAGCTACTCGAGCCGAACGATTTAAAGCTAGTAACGCCCACATACCAGGAAAGCTAAACGACTGGTAAAAAGCCTACAGAATATACTTGGGTTTTGGAACCTTTTAGCTACATGCGAAACCAACAAATCATTCGAAGGCATCCTCTTTCGACTTCGTAAAGATCAATGCCTAACTTATGATCCAAAAGTTACCCAAGCGCGAAGCAATCGCAATCTTGGATTATAGAAAGAGTTCTAGTCTGTCTAATACCTTTCACTCTTCATGCTCCTCAGTATAAGAGATAGAACTTGGTTGCGGAGGGCCAAACTAGGGCTCGGAGAATTTATATATTGGATATTGACCAAAAGGCGGATGGTGGCCAGAGGCAGAATCGAACTGCCGACACGAGGATTTTCAGTCCACTGCTCTACCGACTGAGCTATCTGGCCAAGTTTAAGTGTCTAGGACAACGGCGTTATTAGAGCCCTGCTGTCTACGACAGTCAAATTTAATTGTCGATGCCAGGGGGAGTATAACCCTCCGCTCTGTCGATGGGTAAGTTGTTGAAGAACCTTTCTCGCTGTTCATGCAGATATTCGCGAGCTTCCTTTTGTATCAAACTGAGATGCTTTTCATTGATAAGCATAGTCTGTATCGCCAGCCATTCATTCCATGCTTTCTTTGAAACTTCTTGTTGCAACTTCTCTCCAATTGGACCAGGTATCGGTGGTTGCTCTAGAGCTTCAAGTTCTTCGCCATATTTCTTGCAAATAATGGTCTTTTGCATAGGAGCTATCCTAGCGGCCCGTCATTAATAAGTTTAAGAGCTAGCGCCGACATTCCTATATCAACTTTCTCTTTTTTGATCATATCCGAATTTATCCAGCGAAACCTTGCCCCTTGTCTAGAACAGTCTGTACTCCTGACTCGAACATAAATTGGTGTAGCCTGAATTTGAAAATGAGTGAAAGAGTGTTTGATCGGTCTCTCAGTGGTTTTGTGCAGAACAGTGTCCTCATGGAGATTCAGCTCCCCTAAAATCTTACCTAGCGAATAATCTTTGCATCTCTCCGGCGGGCTCCATAATCCCGCCCATACTCCTGATTCTTCTCTCTTTTCTACTATCACCTCGTTGTCTTCATTACAGATTATAAAAAAGAGGCTGTCCTTAACGGGTTTTTTTCTCTTCGGTTTTCTTCGGGGTATCTGCGTAGCCACATTACGCAAGTGCGCACCGCATCGATCTATTAAAGGACATTCTGAACACGCCGGAGCAGATCTCGTGCAGATTGTCGCGCCGAGATCCATGATTCCCTGAGCATACACGTTCGTCTCGATGGCTGGCGTATGGCGGTCAGCGTGCCGCCAAAGCTCATCCGTTGTTGCCCTCTCCTCAAGGTATCCCTCTATGAAATGGAATCTTGAAAGTACTCTTTTTACGTTGCCGTCGAGGATAACGCCTCTCTTTCCCATCGAGAGAGCGAGAATAGCTCCAGCTGTTGATCTACCAATTCCCGGCAGCTCAGTGAGTCTATGGAGGCAGCTAGGAAAGGCTCCTTGATAGTCCTTATGAATGATTATCGATGTTTTATGGAGGTTTCTAGCTCTATTGTAGTAACCAAGACCGGTCCAAAGGGCTAGCACGTCGTCTGTAGAGGCGCGGGCCAGATTACTGATTTTGGGATACTTTTCCAGGAATCTAAGGAAGTAGGGCTTAACTGTCTCGACTTGTGTTTGTTGAAGCATGATTTCGCTTAACCACACTCGATAGGCCGAGATGTTTTGTTGCCAGGGAAGATCATGCCGCCCATGTGCTTTCTGCCACGTGTTGATTTTTCTCGCGAACCAGTCCAAATAACCACCCGTTTTTAAATCGATCCAGTGTAGATCCTCCGGCACCTTGAGTGAAGTGAGTGAAAAGGGATGTGTTATGCTTGGCAACTCTAATTTTCTGAAGGGGGTAATCAAGCTTGAGCGTTGATGTTTTTGACCCTTCTATGACTGACGGCGATTTAGTGTCTGATGAGTTTGAACTTTGGTCCCGGTTAGCCGATGAGTTCCAGCGAGCGGAGAACCCCAGCGAGCTAGATTTTTCTTCTGAAGATATACTTATTTGTTCTTCATCGATAGCCAAGCCTGGATGGGGTAAGTTCGCGGAATCGTTGAGCGCCGACGAGGTGATAAGGTTGATCCGTTTGGCGACACTAGCGGAGATGCGATACGCCTCGATGCAGTGCGGCGCAAAGTCTCCAGTTATTAAATTAGTAAAGATATTGAAGTCGAAATCCGCATTTTCAGACGGGCTTCAGAAATGGATTAAATCGGTCACCACTAATCGCTATTTGCCGCATGGGGATTTGATGGACATGTTATAGAAGTGGAACTCTATCCAGACTTTTTTGAGTTAGACTAACACCGATTGATACCAGCTCCAGGGGGGTTGAAAACATTCGAGATGCGAACGGCGACTATTCAACGAGATACGGCCGAGACCCAAATCAAACTGATTTTGTCTCTCGATGGGTCTGGAGAGTGCAAACTATCAACAGGCTTGCCTTTTTTCGAGCACATGCTGAGTCAAGTTGCTCGTCATGGGATGTTTGACCTCGAGATTGATGCAATTGGGGATCTGGAGGTCGATGCTCATCACATGGTCGAAGATGTTGGGATTGTATTTGGACGAGCACTAAACGATTCGATAGGAGACAAATCAGGTCTCGTTCGATACGGCTCTGCCTATGTTCCATTAGATGAATCTCTATCCAGGGTGGTTGTCGATCTGTCGGGTCGACCGGGTCTTTTTTACGACGTCTCCTACACTAGAGCGAGAGTGGGAAATTTCGATTTGGATTTGCTCAGAGAATTCTTTCAAGGCTTTGTGAATCATGGAATGCTCACTCTCCACTTGGATAATTTAAAAGGAGAAAATGCGCATCACCAGGCAGAGACACTCTTTAAGGCTTTTGGGAGAGCTTTACGTGTTGCTGTCAGTGAAGACTCCAGAATGATAGGACGGATCCCCTCCACGAAAGGTAGTCTTTAGGTTTGTTGTTAATTCCAGCGATTGATTTGAAGAACGGCTGTTGCGTTCGTCTCCTTCAGGGAGATATGAATGCTTCAACAATTTTCTCGGAAGACCCTGTTTCTATGGCGAAACATTGGATTGAAGAAGGGGGAAGAAGGCTTCATGTTGTCGATTTAGACGGCGCGTTTGCTGGGCGCCCTAAAAATGAGCGCCTGATATCTGAGATTGTTGAGGCGGCTGGCGAGGTTCCGGTTCAAGTGGGTGGTGGAATCAGAACCAGAGCTATTGCCGAAGCGTATTTAGCTGCGGGGGTTGCCTCTTTGATAATAGGTACAAAGGCGGTGGCGGACATGAGTTTCTTTGAGGCCCTCGTGAAGGATTACCCGGGGCGGATTATTTTGGGCCTGGACGCTCGAGGAGAGCAGATAGCGACTGAGGGGTGGGTAACAGATGTCGGGATTTCTATAGCCCAATACCTTTCTAAGGTAAAGCATTGGCCCATACAGGCTATTGTTTATACCGACATTACAAGAGATGGAATGATGAAAGGCATCAACTTCGATGCGACCAAAAAGGTTGTAGCTCTGTCAGGTATTCCTGTTATCGCATCTGGAGGCGTAAAGTCGATCGACGATTTACGAGCCTTGAAAGAGTCCTTCCGAGACGAGACAGAGAATTTCTTTGGCGTCATCTCAGGGAGAGCGCTTTATGAGCGTGAACTCTCCATTGCCGAGGGCCAGGCACTGCTGGACTCGAACAAAAAGGTGTGAGTAATTTCAGTCTCTGAACCAGCCGGTTAAATCAATCGGCAAGCCGCCTTTTCTGATTTCGAAGTAGATTCCGGAAGTGGATTGTCCATCGGTATTACCAGCAATAGCTATAACCTCCCCCGATTCCACTCTCTCGAAGGGCTGCCTCAAGAGTTGATCCGTGTTTGCGTATAGCGAAAGATATCCTCCCCCGTGATCTACTAGGATCATTAATCCATAGCCCCGAAGCCAATCGGAAAAAACCACCGTGCCGTCGTAGATGTTTTTGACCTCGGCATCTTTGGCACCATGAATGAATCGCCCTTTCGAGAACAAATCGTTTTGAAATGATATAGGGAGCTTTTTGGGAAGACCTGAAATTTGGAATATGGGCTGATCAATGGCCCCCTTTGCGTTCTCAAAGCGTCGGTCCTTGGGGCCGTTGGCCAGGTTGTCTAGCCTTTTAATGAGTTCCACAAGTCTCTCTTGGTCGGCGAGTAGATTTTCTCTCTTGGTAACCTCTGATGATTGCTGCTCTCTTAACGCCTCAATAGATTGTTCACGTTTGTCATAGAGAATATTTAGTTTGCGTCTCTCCTGACCAAGGATTATCGCGTTGTCCTGTAGAATTCTTTTTTGTTCAGTTAACTGACTCTCTCTCTCCTTTAGGGCACGTAGGGCCTGCTTGTATTTATCTCTGAGGCTTATGAAGTGTTTCATCAAATATTTTTGATATTCGAACAGAGAAGAAAAATCCTCCAGGGACTCTGACCTCAGCAATATTTGGAGAAGATTTGGCGACTGAACTTTTTGCATAGCCCTAATGAGTTGGACCAACTTCAGTTTGTTCTCGTCTGCCGAGCTTTGTTGGATTTCGACAGATTTAGATGTTTCTAAAATAGAGTCTTCTATACTATCTTTTCTCGTATCTAGATCATCGATGTTAGAGTTAGTCTCATTGATAGAGTAGCTCAATTGCCTCAAATCCTCTTCTAATTTAGATTCGCTTGCTCTTGCAGAAGTTAGCCATGATTCGAGGATTATCAATTTCTGATTTACGTTATCGAGTTCGATTTTCAGTTTTTCGTCATCCGATGCCACGCTCGGATTAAAAGATAGGGTCCCTGCAATGAGGACGTAAAAGGATAATATTTTCCTCCCTTTTTTTGAGCAAGGCTCGTCGTTTTCTATGGTCAGCACGTGTGCTCACTAAGTTTAATTGTTTTGGTCTTCTTTCCGAAGTGACAGAAAATTAGCATTAACGGTGCCACTTTCTAAGTATAAAGATTAAAGTTCACAAAAAGCGGGTCACCAAACCATGAGAACTAAGTGTAGAATTGCGGACTAGTTTAAGGCGTAGCAGATGGATCAATTTTTCAACTTTGTCTATTCAAACCTGATTTTAGTCTCAGTGTTCGTGGTTTTCTTAGTTCTTTTCATACGTAACGAAGTATCTCGGGGAGGCCAAGGTATAACCTCTCAGAAGTTGACCGAATTGATGAACAAAGAAGCAGCTTTGGTGGTAGACGTTAGGGATAAGAGTGAATTTTCTCAAGGACATATAGCCGGCGCGATCAATATTCCGTTCTCAGATTTCCAAACAAGATGCAGCGAATTAACGGATAAGACAAAATCTGTGATTGTCGCTTGCAAAATGGGCCAACATTCAGGCCCCGCCGGAGTCATTCTTCGCAAAAATGGTTTTAGCTCTGTCTATAGGCTGACGGGTGGAATGTCCGAATGGAGAGGCCAAAATCTTCCGGTGGTAAAGAAATAATAGAGGTAATTCAAATTTGTCGAATCTCTCAGTATCTTTAAAAATTGAACGAATATATCTGAAGGACGCTTCCTTCGAATCACCTGCGAGCCCAGAGATATTTCGTGGAGAATGGCACCCTGAACTCGGTGTCGATATCAATACCAGGGGTTCACGACTAGAGGGAGACGTACATGAGGTCGTGCTAAGTGCAACGGTGACGTCGAAATTAGAGGATGGAAAAAACGGCTTTCTAGTGGAAATTAAGCAAGCAGGGATTTTTAGCATTGAAGGCGCGAACGAAGAGCAACTGTCGAATATTATGGGAGTTGTTTGTCCCAATGTTTTGTTCCCGTATTTGAGAGAGACATTAGATTCCTTATTGGTGAAAGGAGGTTTTCCCGCTGTGCAGTTGGCACCAATAAACTTTGATGCCTTATATAGTGAGGCGATAAAGAGTAAGGCGGATTCAGCTTCCGGCCCCAGTGAACCAGCGGGACCAAAGACCACAACCCATTGAAGCTTATTCCAAGCCGTTAAAATCAAGCTGTCTTAAGCACTCGTAAACTACAACGGAAACCGCATTGGCCAGGTTTAAACTTCGTTGAGATATCCTCATCGGGATCCGCAACTTCCTTTCTTCGGGATGATTATCAAGAATCTCCATCGGAAGGCCTCTAGTTTCG
This sequence comes from K189A clade bacterium, assembly GCA_902631405.1. Lineage (GTDB taxonomy): Bacteria > Pseudomonadota > Gammaproteobacteria > Pseudomonadales > Azotimanducaceae > UBA4421. The sequence goes on from CACOYI010000009.1 coordinate 45,170, forward strand.
GGACCGAATAAAAAGCAATCATCTGGCTCGAAACAGATGGAGTCGTATCTTTTATTCGCCTTTGTGGAAAACGCGAAAAGCCGGAATTGGCGAATCGCTCGCAAGCAGGAAGGGAGATCATTGTGAACTGTGATTCTCGCATGCTCGTGGTAATCAAGCCCTGCTCTACGAAGTTTTTTTTCTTCCATCGAGAACCCCAGGGGTTTAATTAGGTCTAAACCCACCCCTGTATTGGCGCAAAGTCGAATTATATTACCAGTGTTTTGTGGTATCTCCGGTTGATAAAGGATCACCCTAGGCATGGTATTTTTTTAAGACTACTCCCCATTATCCTTAGAGAGGCTGATCTCTTGAAGCTTTCTAGTTAAGGTGTTTCTCCCCCAACCCAGAAGTTGAGCGGCGTCTTTTTTTCTCCCCTTGGTCTTACGAAGGGCCGCTTCAATAATGACCTTCTCAAATTTCGGCATTGCAATATCAAGCAAAGGTTTCGAGTTGGTTTTCTCAAGCATTTCGTTCGCCCACAGGCTTAGATTTGATTCCCAGCTATCTCCTTGGGAGTTGCCGACAGTTTTAATAAGGTCTTTTGGAAGATCTTCCACAAGAATATTCGTTGAGCTCGACATTACGTGCAGCCATTGACACAGATTTTCTAGTTGTCGGACATTGCCTGGCCAGGGTAGGTTGCATAAATAGTCTTCCGTCGATTTTTCGAGTATTTTTCTCTCTTCCTGCGACTCTTCTGCGAGTTTTTTTAGAAAATGTGCAGCTAGTAGGGGAATATCCTCTCTTCTCTCCGATAAGGAAGGTACATTTATCCGAATAACGTTCAGTCTGTGAAAGAGGTCTTCTCGAAATTTTCCTTGTCTGACCAAAAGCTCAAGATCTTGATGTGTTGCAGCAAGTATTCTGACGTTGGTTTTTAAGCTTTCCCGCCCGCCAACTCTGTAGAAACTGTTATCCGCAATAACTCTTAACAAACGAGTTTGTGCCGAGATTGGCATGTCGCCTATTTCATCGAGGAACAAAGTCCCTCGATTGGCTTGTTCGAAGCGACCGACTCGAGCACTTGTGGCGCCAGTAAATGAGCCTTTTTCATGGCCGAAGAGCTCGCTTTCGATTAGCTCTCTTGGTATTGCCGCTACATTCAAAGCAACGAAAACTTCATTTTTCCTCGGGCCGTGGGTGTGGAGCGCTCTAGCTACCAATTCTTTGCCTGAACCAGACTCTCCATTTATCAAAACCGTAAAACTAGAGGAGGATAGCCTGCCTATAGCCTTGAAGACTTCCTGCATAGCTGGGGCTGAACCCAAAATTTCGCCGGAAGGAGTGATTTGATTGGTGATTTGCGGATCTGACTCTGATCTACTGTTAATCGCCCTTTGAACAACGTTGACCACCTCATCAATATCAAATGGTTTCGCCAGATACTCGTAAGCTCCTAGCTCGAAGCTATTTACGGCGCTGTCGAGATCTGAATGCGCGGTCATTATTATCACTGGTATCTGAGGAAACTCAGTTTGTATTTTCTGAAGAAAATCTAACCCGCTCGAACCAGGCATTCTGATATCACTTAATACGGTAAGGGGTAGTTCATTTGGAAAAAGGTGCATCGCCTCGTCGGCGCTATCAAATGCTTTGATGGGTATACCTGCTTGACCAAGAGCCTTGTCTAAAACCCATCGTATTGAGTCGTCATCGTCAATTACCCAAACGGTTTTTTTCATCGCGATTCTTCTCTAGATGATTGGTCCCTAGCCATCTTAAACGGTAGGTTGATGGAAAAAGTGGTTGCTCCGAACTCGCTTTTTACGTTGAGAGAGCCTTTATGTTGGCTAATTATGGACTGCGCTACGGCGAGGCCGATCCCGGAACCACTCGGTTTCGTTGTTACCATGGGATAGAAGATTCTTTGAAGATCTTTCTTCATAATTCCTGGGCCGTTATCAGATATTTCGACTCGCAACACCCCTCGGTGTCTGACATCCCCGATCGTGAACTGGCCTACAAATCTTGATTTAAATTTGATCCTAGGAGAGTCAACGTTGATTAACGCTTCGCATGCATTTCTAGCTATATTTAAAATAGCCTGTATAAGTTGATCTCGGTCGCCATGTATCTCTGGTAGGCTGGGATCGTAATCTCGCTCCCAGCATAATCTGCTGTCGAATTCTGAATTGAGTAAACTAATAGTGTTCTCACATACTTCCGTTATGTTGACATCCTCAATTCGCAAGGCCTTGCTCGGGCCGAGCATTCTGTCCACAAGGTTTCGGAGCCGATCAACCTCCGAAATAATTATTTCTGTGTGATCGACAAGATCGGTGTCACTCGGCAGCGCTTTTTGCATGAGTTGAGCAGCCCCTCTTATACCTCCCAACGGATTTTTTATTTCGTGCGCCATCCCTCTAATTAAGATCTGATTCGTTTGGTTTCTGTCGAAATCGGTTTTCTCTTGGGCAATATCGCTAAACCTACCGACGGGTTTTATCTCGAGCACTAAAGTGTTTGGTGAATTTCCAAGATTCGCTGTCATATCTACCAGTTCGGTTTGGGAGTCAGGGATCTTTAGATTTATTTCACGTGCAGTGAAAGGTTGCTCGTTTTCGATAGAAAGCTTTAGGTTTTGCTTTATCTCTTCTGGATAGATTGCTAACTGTTCAAGCTTCTTTCCTGTTGCTTGCGACAAAGAGCAATTGAAAAGGTTTTGTGCCGCCGTATTCATCAAAGATACGCTGAGTTCACTATCTAGAATGACTACAGCAGTACTCAACTGATCTAGGATCTGACCAGGAGAGCGCGTTCTGCGGCTCCGGGTAGCTAAGTTTGCGACTTTGTTCATTTAAATTGGCATGTTCCGCAATTCCAGGGCTTGATATTACGATAGCCCCTAACGCCGTCAGCAACCTTTTTTCAAGAAACTATCGGCACGATCGAAGGAAGAGCATCACTCTTTTTAGTCAAGGAGTGATGCTCAGCGTATGCGGGATGTTATTATGCCAAGCTCTCTTTCGTTGTCTTGATTATTGCAGCAGCAACTTTATAAGGGTCGGCATTCGACGCGGGCCGTCTGTCTTCTAATCTCCCTTTCCACCCGTCTTCAACGGTTCCCACTGGTATACGAATAGACGCGCCTCTATCGGAAACGCCAAAACTGAACTCATTAATCGATTGTGTTTCGTGCTCACCTGTTAAACGCTTATCATTATCCGCGCCGTAGACAGAGATATGACGCTCAATATTCTTTCCGAAATGTTCGCAAATTTTTGTAAAGGTGCCCTCTTCCCCTGATTCTCTCATCAGCCCGTTAGAGAAGTTCGCATGCATCCCAGAACCGTTCCAGTCCAAGGCTCCAAACGGTTTGGGGTGCCAGTTGATTGCATAACCATATTTTTCTCCCGTCCTCTCTAGCAGATAGCGGGCTAACCATGTTTGGTCTCCTGCATCGGCCGCGCCTTTCGCAAACACCTGGAATTCCCATTGGCCGGCTGCTACCTCTCCATTTATACCCTCGACATTAATGCCAGCCTCCAGGCAGAGATCTAGATGTTCGTCAACGCAATCTCTGCCAAAAGAATTCGACGCTCCGACTGAGCAATAATAAGGTCCCTGAGGTCCAGGAAATCCGTTTTGGGGGAATCCCGGTGGTAATTGTGTATCGACGTCCCATAAAAAATATTCCTGCTCGAAGCCGAACCAAAAGTCTGCATCGTCGTCATCAATCGTAGACCTTCCATTTGTGGGGTGAGGTGTGCCATCTGCATTGAGAACCTCAGTCATCACTAGGTAGGCACTTTGTCGATCTGGGTCAGGGATGATAGCAACAGGCTTTAGCAAACAGTCTGACGAGCTTCCATCCGCTTGCTGCGTAGAACTCCCATCAAAAGACCACATCGGACATTCTTCTAGTGTTCCTCCGAAGTTATCTCTGATTTGGGTTTTGCTCCTAAGGCTTTGAGTGGGCGAGTATCCGTCAAGCCATATATATTCTAGTTTTGATTTCATATGTCCTTCTCCTTTGTTATGAAATTCTTCAGCATCTTGTATTGGCTAAACACTCTCTCAAATGACTCGTTATTCCCTTCGCCTGATTTTGGCTGCCAGTTAACGGGCTCCCAATCAGTGTTTGATTAGAGCGTTTCTTACAGTATCCATTATTTTTCGCACTAATAAAATGCATAAAATAAAAAAATTAGCATGTTATTGAATTATCAAATTAATATGCCCTAAATATGTGCGATTTTCGACTTTCCCTTGGCCTCTTTATAGTCAGGCATTAGTGATTTTGTGCATGTGTCGGCTAAAAAATAGAAGGCTAAGTGTCTGGATTTATGCGACTGGACCTTGACCAATGTACCGATATCGAGAGAATGCGTTTCCTAACGGAGACTTGAATAATCGGGAAGTCCTTTGACAGTTACTAATATCAGAAATATAGCGATTGTAGCGCATGTGGACCACGGGAAGACCACACTCGTTGATTGTCTATTATCCCAAACTGGAGCGTTAGAGGGAGATCTGCAAAGAGCCATGGACAGTAACGACCTGGAGAGAGAGCGAGGCATCACGATACTGTCAAAAAATACCAGCATTGAGCATAACGGGATTAAGATTAATATTGTAGATACGCCCGGCCATGCAGACTTCGGCGGAGAGGTTGAGAGAATTCTATCAATGGTGGACGCTGTTTTGCTGGTTGTGGATGCGGTGGAGGGGCCAATGCCTCAAACTCGTTTCGTGACGAGCAAAGCTTTTGAATACGGGCTTAAGCCGCTGGTGGTACTAAATAAAATCGATAGGGATGGCGTTCGGATAGACAACGTTATCGAAGAGGTTTTTGATCTATTTGATGACCTGGGTGCGAATGATGAACAGTTAGACTTTGAAGTAGTTTACTGTTCTGCGATGGAGGGTACCTCCGGCCTAGATATCGAGCACATAACTCCAAATATGGACCCACTCCTGGATAAAATTATAGAAACCGTAAACGCCCCAAACGTGGACTTAGAAGCGCCGTTTCAAATGCAAATTAGTTCTTTAGATTATTCTGAATACGAAGGCGTTATCGGGCTTGGCCTAATCAAACGAGGTGCTATAGAAAAAGGAAGGCCGATCACTCTTATT